>JBBQVJ010000001.1:0-59756 GCA_038211705.1 Candidatus Limnocylindrales bacterium
CTCGAGCTTCCGAGTCGCCGTTGACCGCGGAGGAGGCCTGGTCGCACGTTGCGGACTGGCTCGTCGCCGACGCCACCTGGATCCCCGTCCCCACGGAACGGCACGCCGAGGTGCTCGGCGAACTGATCGCCACACACCAGCCGCGAGGGAACCTGATTCCCGATGCAGATCTAGCCGCTTTGGCGATCGAGCACGGCCTGACGATCTGCTCTGCCGACACCGACTTCGCTCGATTCACCGAGACCCGCTGGGAGAATCCACTCGCTATCAGATCGTCTTCGGAATGACACGACGACCGCCCTAGCACGGCGCCGCGTTCGGGCCGAGATCCGGCGCAGGCCTCTCACCGCGTCGAAGTCGGTGTCGAACGAGGCGACCGCAGCGGGACCGATCTCGAGCGCTACGGCCGCCAGGTAGGCGTCTGCGAAGTCGAGCCGACTCCGCTGGCCGTACCAGCGGTAACGCTCGCCGGGTCACGGAAGCTTCCATCACGACCAGGCCGTCCGCATCAAGCAGCAAACCGAGGCGCTCCACGATGAGCGCCTGAGACCATCCGACGACGTCGCGCGTGACGTAGACGAGCTCCGCGATGACGATCGGCGTCACGACCAAGCCCAGCTCTCCTGCGGCCACTCGGCGGAACACGTTTATGGCGGGCTGATGCAGCGGGTGCGCCGTGCCGGCGAGGAGCGCAACAAACAGGGCAACCGATGCGCCGGTGTCGCGCCAGCGGGTCCATGCCAGGATCGCGACCGCGGCCCCGGCCAGGACCGCGACGACGTTGATGGTGACGTCGAGCGCAGGGGCGTCCTCGAGACCAGGGAAGGTTGGGTTGGACCAGACGGCCAGGCTGAACAGCCCCAACGCCACGATGAGGATCAGGATGCTGGCATCGAGCCGCGCGATCCCCCGGTTCGATGCCGCAGTCATTGGCCTATCCACGCCGCGCATCCTACGTGGCGCGCGAGGTTCGTCGGCGGCGCCGGCCGGTGTCCGCAGCCCCGGCCGCTGCCCCCGGCCGCTGCCCCGGCCGCACCCCCGGCCCGTATGCAGCTGACGCATCAGCAACCCGATGAGCGAGCGTGATCACGTACCGATTCCGTTGAATTCGAGCCATGGCCAAGTGTGGTCAGCGCGAATCTCATGCACCAGCCGCATTCGGCGGGCCTGGCCGACGCTGACGGCCTGCCGCGCGCATGAAATCCGCGTAGTCGGCGTATGGCGCCGGCGATCGACGTCCATCCTGACGGAGCGGTCGCAGCCAACTCGTCCGTCGAGATAGCGGATCGATCATGGCGACCGCCCGGCCGCGCAAAGGTGGGATGGCCTCCCCGTCGACCAAAGTCACGAGCTCACGGGATCGGACCGGAAATCCCATATTCATCGGCTCGCGGTTCGCAGAGGCCCGCTCGTCATTGGCGCTGCTAGCCAGCAGCAGGAGACAGCCGATCGACCGCGTCGGCTTCCAGCCCATCCGCCTCGCCACCGACATGGCCTCGCGTTCGTACCAGTTAAGAGAGCGCTCGATCGCGCCAAGATCGTGGATCTCCGTCTTGATCTCGATGACCAGGAGCCAGCCGGTCACAGGGTTGTAGGCCAGGACATCGATCCAACCCCGGGAGCGATCGCCGCCGACCTCGACTTCTGTCGCAACATCCCATCCGGCTCGTCGGAGCATCTTCGCGACATGGGCGGAACATCGGGCGTGAACGGGCTCGCGTTGTCGCTGTCGATCGCTGAGATAGGGCGCGTCAACGGAGATCACGAGTCGGGCTCCCATCGCGGCCAGCAAGCGCTCCGCCGTCTCAAACGTCAGGTCGGAGAGAAGGCCGCGTTCCACTCGACAAACCTGTGATTGCGACATGCCGGCACGAGCCCCGAGCTCTGCCTGCGTCCACCCGATCGTCCCGCGGAGATTCGCAACGGTCGCTCCTA
This sequence comes from Candidatus Limnocylindrales bacterium, assembly GCA_038211705.1. Lineage (GTDB taxonomy): Bacteria > Chloroflexota > Limnocylindria > Limnocylindrales > CSP1-4 > SPCO01. The sequence goes on from JBBQVJ010000001.1 coordinate 1,936, forward strand.
CGATCTCGCGGCCGGGCTTTCTGATCTGCATGAGCGATTCGTAACGGGAGGCACGTATCTGTCACGTATCCGAGCGTGCCGGGGCGGCTGGGGCCCATCCCCGATATGCATCTGGCTCATCGGAAACGCCCTGGACGAGCGTGGCCGATCCCGACTTCTGCACGAAACGCGGTCCGGCCGAGCGTGAACGACCTCGATCTGATGACTGAGCTGCATATCCGTGCGAATGGGGACGGGTCGATGGGGAAACGGCAACAGGAACTGCGAATGGGGATGGTCGGGCGTCCACGACGCCGCCCTATACTCGAAGCCATGTTCAGCGGCACGTCCGCGAGGGCCCACGGGCCGGCGGTACCACGCATCCTCCTCGTGGACGACGATCGGGACCTGCTCGTCCCGCTTGCCGAGCAACTCCGACACGACGGGTTCGAGGTCACGACGGCGCGCGATGGCGAGGAGGCACTTCGACGCCTCGACACCGCCTGGCCCGACCTCCTGATCATCGACCTGCTGATGCCGCGGATGGATGGTCTGACGCTCGCGCGCGAGATCAAGGCCCGGGCGGACCTGCCGATCATCGTCCTGTCAGCGATCGATGCCGGCGACAACAAGGCCGACCTCCTCGACGAGTTCGCCGAGGACTACATCACCAAGCCCTACCACTACTCCGAGCTCCGGGCACGGATCCAGCGGGTCCTCCGTCGCGTCGGCGAAGGCGTCCCGCGCAAGGGGCTGGACCTCGGGCCAGACCTCGTCCTGGAGCTCCATCGACGGCGGGCGATCGTCCGGGGCGAGGCCGTCCAGCTGACGCCGACCGAGTCGCGGCTGCTCTTCGCCCTGGCCGCGAACCTCGGCCACATCGTCACGACCGAGACGCTCCTGAGCCGCGGCTGGGCCGAGACCGACGACGCCGAGCCGTCCTATGTCTGGGTCACGATGCGGCGGCTGCGCCAGAAGCTCGAGGTCGATGCCAACCACCCGCGCCATCTCGTGACGGCACGGGGCGTCGGATACCGGTTGGTGGCGGCCAGCCCGGGCGCCGCGGTCGCGACCGACCCGGAAGCGACGGCCGCGACCGACCCCGAGGCATGACGCCACCGATCCGGTCGCGTATCGAACGCCGCGAGCAGGCCGAACGGCTGGCATCGATGGAAGACGAAGCGTTGCTGTCGGTCGACCCGAAGGCGACGCGCGAACCCGGATCGGGCCGCCGCTTCTCATTCCAGACGCGGCTGACCCTGACGCTCATGGCGGCAGCGATCGTCCCGCTCGGTGTCTTCGGCCTGCTGCTCCTCGCCACCGGCGCGGTGAACCTGGAGATCGGGACGCGACTCCTGCTGTTCATGTTCGCGTTGGCGGTCGCCATCGGCGTCCTGGCTGGCGCTGCCGTTGGGCTCGACCTCGTCGCCCCACTGCGCGAGATCTCGGCGGCGGTCACGCGCGTCTCAGCGGGCGACTTGAGCCAGCCGATCCCGGTCGTCGGCAACGATGCCATCGCCCAGCTCGCCGAGAGCCACAACCGGCTGGCCAGCGACGCAGAGCGGCGCAATCGCCAGCTCGGGCTGATCCTGGCCGCCGTGGAGTCGGCGGAGCCACGGGACGGCGTCGAGTCAATGGCCACCCGGGCCGCGCTCGACGCCCAGAACGCCTTCGGCTTCATCGCCGCCGAGGTGCGCTTCGTCGATCCGGACTCAGTCGAGCCCGAGGAGCGTATCCCGGGTGTCTCCGTCCCGATCCGGGCCGAGCTTCGGGCGGGCGACGAGCGGCTCGGGTTGGTGCTGGCCAGCCTGCCCGCGACGCGGACCTGGGAGCGCGCCGACCAGACGTTGCTGGACCTCTATGCTAGCGAGATCGGCGTCGCCATCCGCAATGCCGAGCTGTTCAACCAGGTCCAGGACCAGAACCAGCAGCTCCGCCAGCTGAGCGAGGTCAAGGACGACTTTCTTCGCGGGGTGAGCCACAACCTCCAGACACCGCTGACCTCGATCCGGTCCAACGCCGACGCGCTGGCCGCGACGGACCACGATCCGCGGCTCACCGTCATCTCCGACCAGGCCGATCGGCTCACCCGGATGGTCCAGCAGCTGCTCCTCGTCGGCCGGCTGGAGTCGACACCGCCGCGGCCCACCGCGGACGTCCTCGCGATCGGGCCACGCGTCCAGCGCGCCTGGGATGCGCTGGCCATCGCCGACCGCTCGCTGGTGCTTCGTGACGGCGCCCCGGACTGGCTGGCCGTGGCCGACGCGGACCAGCTCGACCAGGTCCTCTGGGCGCTGCTCGACAACGCCGTGAAGTACGGCCAGGGCACGATCACCGTAGAGATCGGCGCGGATCCGGCTGAGCACTCGTTGTGGACGACCATCGCCGATGAGGGCCAGGGTCTCGAGGAAAGCGATCGGGCGTGGCTGTTCGGACGCTTCGAACGCGGCGCCGCGGGTCGGACGAGCGGCAACGGCAGCGGTCTCGGGCTGTACGTGTCGCGCGCCCTGATGCGCGGGATGGGCGGGGACCTGGTCCTCGACATCACCCCCGGCGGACGTGGCTCGACCTTCCGGGTGACCCTCCCCGGCGAGCCGGCCAGCGAGACCTAGCCTCGGAGTTCCGGTGTCGGGCCGCACCGGATGGATAGCCGCCACGATCGATATCGGGTACGGTGACCGAGCGTCACCATCGCGTTCATCCCAGGGGACCGATCCATGTTCCAGGAACCCGTCCAACCGACCCTTCGCGAGAGTCCGCCGACACGTCGCCCTGGCGGCCGACGCGGGCTGATCGGTCTCGTCATCGTCGCCTGCCTGGTCCTGGTCATCCCCATCGTGGGCGTCATCGCCACCGGCGCACCCCAGCTGTCCACGATCACTGCCGGGGCATCGCCTGCACCCGACGCCTCGGCCGGAGCCAAGCCCGGGCATGGCAATGGCAACGGCCAGGGCAACAACGGCCGCGGGCCCAAGGACAAGGCGCTCAAGGGCAACGGCGGCCCGGGCAGAGGTCCGATCTCGATCAGCGCCATCGCCGGCGCGCAGGTGTCGCTCCGGACTGACGATGGCTGGACACGCACCGTGACCGTCACCTCGACCACAGTCATCACGAAGGGCGGCCAGGCGATCGCCGCGAGCGATCTCAAGGTCGGCGATGTGATCCGTCTCCACCAGGTCCGCAACGCGGACGGCACCTTCACTGTCGATGCGATCGTGGTCCCGACGCCCAAGGCCGGCGGTGAGGTCACCGCGGTCGATACGAGGAGCATCACAGTCAGGGACGGCCACGGCACCCGTGTGCTCGTCGTCAACGGGACCACGCTGTACAAGCTGGGGTCGGCGGCGGCGACAAAGGCGGACATCAAGGTGGGCTCGGACGTCGAGGCCCAGGGCACCCTGAGCGGCGAGACGTTCACGGCGACCACGATCCAGATCGCGCTGCCGCGAGTCGCCGGTGAGGTCACGGCCAAGACGGGCTCCACCATCACTGTGAAGCAGGCCGACGGGACGCCCGCCACGATCCATGTCACTGCTGCCACGACCTACAAGGTCAAGGGCAACAAGAGCGCCACCGCCACTGATGTCGCCGTTGGCGATCAAGTGAGCGCACAGGGCGCCCTTCGCGCCGACGGCTCGCTCGACGCGGTCACGGTGCAGACCAAGGGGCCGAAGGGCCAGCACGGTGACCAGGGCGACGACGACGATGACGGCGCAGCCGCGAGCGCGGCGCCCGGCTGACAGAAGGCGAGTGAGATCGATCGATGGTCTGGGATGACAGCTTTGACTTGACCGCGTCCGCGGGCGCGAGCGCCTCCGTCGAGGTGGTGGGGACGAACCTCCGCCTGACCGGGGCCGTCTCGCTCGGACGGTTCGGGCGACTGACCGACCTGATCAATGCCTCGAGCGGGTACCTCCGCGTCCGCGATGCCCGGCTGCTGCGCCGCAACGGCGAGCCGACCAGCCTCGTCCTGCCGGAGCTGATGGTCGATCAGGACGAGATCTCGTTCATCGCCCAGCACGAGTCGCCGGCGTCCGAACCCGGGTCGGCGGCCGGCTTCATCGAATCGAGCTTTGGTGGCATGGAGATCGAGGCGCGCAAGGCCCGCGAGTTCGTGCTTTTCACGCCGGGCCACACGGTGACCGGCAATGTCCACGTCTTCGGCCAGACGGACCTGGCGGGCTTCGTGGACTCCACGGATCCGCGGTTCGTGCCGGTCACAGAAGTGACGACCCGTTCGCTGGCCGATACCCGGATCGTCAGCCGCTACGCCTTCGTCCTCATCAACCGGACCCAGATGATCGCCGCGGCCGAGGTGGGGCGCCAGGACGAAGCGGCCGCCGCCGGGCCACAGGATCAGGTCGCCGAGACCGACCTCGCGGGTCTCAAGTCCGTCGACTGACGCCGGCTGGGTGGGTCTGGTGCGGACCGGCACTCCAACGTACTGCCAGCGATAGCCCATTCGACCCGTCGTTCCTCGTATGGCGCGGGACTGACCATGCCCGAACCGGACTCTTCATCGTCTTGCTTTTTTTCGAGACGAGTCCCCGCATGGAAAGGGCATCGATGGCCTCATTCCCGATTCCGATCCGCCGACTCCGAAAGCCGATGACGCTGCTGCTGGCGGGAGCCCTCGTGATGGGTATGACCGGCGCCGTCGGGGCGGCCTCGCCCTCCGGCTCCGGCCTGATCAAGGCATGCGTCATGCGGACGACCAAGGTCGTCCGTCTGAGCATCTACGCGAGCCCGACCTGGTGCAAGAAGACCGAGGTCTATCGCGCCTGGAACGTCAAGGGTCCCAAGGGCGATATCGGCCCGGCCGGTCCCGCCGGTCCCAAGGGCGACACGGGAATTACGGGCCTTCAGGGCCTGCAAGGAATCGCCGGCCTCACCGGGCCCGCCGGCATCCAGGGCCCCGCGGGGCTCAAGGGCGATCCCGGCGCGGCCGGGGCTACCGGGCCTGCCGGTCCCGCCGGAGCTATCGGACCTGCCGGTCCCGCCGGGGCTGTCGGAACTGCCGGTCCCGCCGGAGCTATCGGACCTGCCGGGCCTGAGGGTCCTGCGGGTCCCGCCGGCGCCGCAAGCACCGTAGCCGGTCCCGAGGGTCCCGCCGGTCCTGCTGGTCCTGAAGGGCCCGCGGGCGCCGCTAGCACTGTTGCGGGTCCCGCCGGTCCTGCTGGTCCTGAAGGGCCCGCGGGCGCCGCGAGCACCGTTGCCGGTCCGGAGGGCCCCGTTGGTCCTGCTGGTCCCGCTGGGCCTACCGGCAACACCGGCGCTGCCGGTCCCGCCGGCGGCATCAACGGCGTGACCCGGGCGACCGGCACCACGTCCGGCTACGCAGGGAACGAGAACGTCGGTGCAACCGTCACGGCCATCGCGACTTGTTCCACGGGCACGATCGTCACCGGTGGTGGCGACGTCAACGGCAACAACGTCCGGCACTACGCCGCGATCACGTCCTCCTATCCGAGCAGCGCGACCACGTGGACCGTCATCGCGACGATCGTGGCCGGCACCCAGGCCAACGGCAATCCGCCGTCCCTCACCGCCTACGCGCTCTGCGCTTCGTAACCGGACCTTCGGTCCGACGACCTGGAACCCCGGCTGGAACGACCAGCCGGGGTTTTCGATTCGTGCCGCCGGGGCCTGGTCCCGGGACCGTTCGGGCGACCGCACCGCATGCGCCCGTACAATCGGCCGCATGTCCACTCCCCTCCCGGCCTCCGATCGGGTCGCGCGCCTGTCCTATTTCTTCCCCGCGCACAACGAGGAGGCGAACCTCGAGGCGCTCGTGGCCGAGGCGCTCGAGACCCTGCCGACGGTCGCCGAGGCGTTCGAGATCATCGCGGTCGATGACGGCTCGAAGGACGGCACGCCCGCCCTTGCCGATGCGCTCGCGGCCCGCCACCCCGACGTCGTTCGCGCCATCCACCATCAGACCAACCTGGGCTACGGCGCGGCCCTGCGGTCCGGCTTCGCCGCCGCCCGCTACGAGCTCATCGCGTTCACCGACGGCGATCGCCAGTTCAAGATCGCGGACATCAGCCGGCTGACCACGCGGCTCGCGGAAGCCGACCAGCCCGATGTCGTGGTCGGCTTTCGGATCAAGCGCGCCGATCCGCTGGTCCGGACGCTCTACGCACGGGCCTATCGGCTGGCGAACCGGATCTTCTTCGGCCTGAAGGTCACCGACGTCGACTGCGCCTGCAAGCTCTTTCGACGCGAGGCGGTCGAGGGCATTCGTGTCGAATCCGGCGGCGCCTTCTTCTCGGCCGAGATGATCATCAAGCTGCGAGCGGCCGGCCGGAGCGTGGTCGAGATCGGCGTCCCCCACTACCCGCGGACCGCCGGCTCGGCGACGGGCGCCAGGCCAGAGGTGGTCCTGCGCGCGGTCCGCGACTTCTGGTCGCTGCGACTGCGGATGTGGGTCAATCGCTCGCGGGCCCTGGGCCGTGGTGATCGGATGACGTCCCCGCCGACGGCCTGACCGCCGCCGCCCGACCGTCGGCCCGGATTCGTCGTCGGTCTTGGGACTCTCGTTGCGACCGTGCAACGGATTGCCATAAGGCCCTGGTGCGGTGCGGATCGGTCCGCAGATATTTGGGCTATTCAGGTCTGGACACGACCAGTATCATCGGCCGCCCTCTGGCGCATACGATCGCGCCGTTGGTCCTATGGCCAGACCGGTACCTTTGCCGGTCGCTCTCATCGATGCCAACCGGCATCACCAGCACAGAGGCTGTCGACTTTATCGACGCATCGCATGGTCGCAGACCAGAGGGGAATCGATTGATGTCTCGGGGTACGTCGTTCGTGAGCGTGGGGCGATCGGCCAAGGGTTTGACCCTGGTCTGGATCGCCCTATTTGTGTTCTCGCTGCTGCTGCAGTCGGTGACACTCGCCGCACCCTCGTCCGCTCTCGCGGCGAGCGGGCTCTTGGCCGATACCGTCCAGGGCTTCGAGGTCGATGGCGACCTGAAATCCGGTGACGCAGCAACGACGCCGGCCACCTGTCCAGCCGCAACATCGGGCCCTGTCTGCATCCCGGAAGCATTGGTCCACAATCCCCCGATGGCCAACGGCGACGATTGGCTCCAAGGTGCGTCCCACAACGGTGTCGCCTCGGCCTCGGGCACGAGCACGCCGACCACGTTCCTCTATGAGGACGCGACCGACCCGGGCGACGACAGCGCCTACGGCGGCGGCAACAAGGAAGACGACACCCGCGACTGGGTGTACGTCAACAACGCCGGCCCGAACCCCAAGACCGACTTCAAGCACATCATGGCTCACGCGCGGCCGAACGCCGCCGGCGACAGCGCCATCGCCTACCTCGGCGCCGAGCGCATCGTCAACAACGGCACGATGGTCGTCGACTTCGAGCTCAACCAGAAGGCGTTCAAGCAGTTCTCGGTCGGTCCGGCCAAGCCGAACCGCACCAACGGCGACCTGCTCATCTCGCTCGAGTACTCCAACGGCGGCGGCAACCCGGTCGTCACGCTGTACACGATCACGAACGTCCAGACCTTCGCCTCGGGCCAGACGAACGACTTCACCAAGGTCAGCGATGCGAAGACGATCGCCGCTGTCCATTCCGCGACGAACTTCGTCGACCTCACGAGCTCAGGCTTCGGCTATACCGTCCCTTCGTTCGACTTCGCCGAGGCCTCGGTCGATCTCAAGGCACTTGGCATCGAGAATGCCTGCCCCGGCTTCAGCAGCGGTCACATCCGCAGCCGGACCGGCGGCAGCCCTGAGACCTCGCAGCTCAAGGACGCGGCCCCGCAGTTCCCGATCGACCTCAACAACTGCGGCAAGGTCACGATCGTCAAGAACGCCGTCCCGAACGATGCGCAGGACTTCGACTTCACGGGCGCCGGTGGCACGCCGCTGACGGGCACTTTCTCGCTCGACAACGACGGCAACAACGGCAACACCCTGTCGAACACCAAGACCTTCAACCTGGTCCCCCCGGGCACCGACTACCTCATGACCGAGGCCACCACGGCCGGCTGGAAGCTGACCGACATCACCTGCGACGACAACGACAGCCCGACAAGCCTGGCGAACCGCAGGGCGGCGATCCACGTCGGGCCGAATGAGCACGTCACGTGCACGTTCACCAACACCAAGCTCGGCAAGGTCATCCTCGAGAAGCAGACCAGCCCGGACGGGGCCGCCGGCGACTTCGTGTTCACCAGCGACCTGGCGGGCCTTGGCGCCACGCTCCAGGACAACGGCACGAGCATCGTCGAGAACGTCGAGCCCGGCGTCTATCACGCCACGGAGGCCGACCCGACCCCGCCGTTCGACCTTGGATCGATCGTCTGCGAAGACTCCAAGGGCAACGACAGCTCCGGCGACGTGCCCAGCCGGGTCGCGACCTTCCACGTGGAGGCCGGCGAGACCGTCAAGTGCACGTTCACCAACGTGAAGCGCGGCACGATCACGATCATCAAGGACGCGAACCCCAACTCCGCCCAGAACTTCGCCTACACGACGACGGGCTCGGGGCTCTCGAACTTCACCCTCGATGACGACGCCGAACCCACGCTGTCCAACACCCAGACCTTCACCAACATCAAGCCCGGCAGCTACAGCGTCACGGAGAGTGACGTCGCGAGCTGGGAGCTGACCGGTCTGACCTGCACCGGCACCAACGGCTCGACCGGGGTCAAGAGCGGCGCGACCGCCAACATCGACCTCAAGGCCGGTGGCTCGGTCACCTGCACCTACGTCAACACCAAGGCCGGCAACATCATCGTCGACAAGATCACGGACCCGAGCGGCGATCCGGCCAGCTTCGAGTTCGATCCGTCGTGGGGCGCGAACTTCTCGCTCACCGACCAGGGCGCGCCGGTGGACTCCGGCGACCTCAAGTTCGGCAAGTACTCGGTCGCCGAGCTCGCCAAGGCGGGCTGGGACCTGACGAATGCCGAGTGCACCGGCGGTAACACGCCGGACGAGATCGACCTCCAGCCGGGTGAGACCGTCACCTGCACGTTCACGAACACCAAGCGCGGCCACATCCTGGTCGACAAGGTGACCGTTCCCGGTGGCGATCCGCAGGAATTCACGTTCACGCCGAGCTACAACGGCGGGCAGACCTTCAAGCTGACAGATGCCTCGCCCAAGAACGACTCGGGCGCGCTCGTCCACGGCACCTACTCGGTGTCCGAGGCCGGCGTCACCGACTGGAACCAGACCAGCGCCACCTGCAACGACGGGAGCCCGGTCACGGCCATCAGCCTGCAGGCCGGTGAGACCGTCACCTGTACGTTCACCAACACCAAGCGTGGCGTGATCATCATCGACAAGCAGACACTGCCCGCTGGTGACTCGCAGCAGTTCACCTTCACGGCCAGCTACAACGGCGGGGCGACCTTCCAGCTGGCCGATGCCACTGCCCCGAACAACAGCGGTGGCCAGGACCCCGGCACCTACTCGGTGTCCGAGGGCGCGGTCGCCGGCTGGGACCTGACCAGCGCCACATGCGACGATCAGAGCCCGGTCAATGCCATCAGCTTGCAGGCCGGCGAGGTCGTCACCTGCACCTTCATCAACACCAAGCGCGGCCACATCCTGATCGACAAGGTCACCAACCCGAGCGGCGATCTGGCTAGCTTCGAGTTCGACTCGAATTACGGTGCCAACTTCTTCCTGACCGACACCTCGGCCGCCAACGACTCCGGCGCCATCGTGCCCGGTACCTACTCGGTCGCTGAGCTGGCCAAGACCGGCTGGGATCTGAAGAGCGCTGTGTGCTCCGACCAGAGCCCTGTCACGGCCATCAGCCTGCAGCCGGGCGAGACCATCACCTGCACCTTCACCAACACCAAGCGCGGCACGATCATCGTCGAGAAGCAGACCAGCCCCGATGGCGCGTCGGGCGACTTCACCTTCGCGGGTGATGCCGCCGGCTCCATCAGCGATGGCGAGCAGATCGTCGTCAACAACCTCAAGCCGGGTACCTACACCTCGACAGAGGCTGACCCGGGCGCCAACTTCGATCTCGGCGCCATCGTTTGCGACGATGCCCAGAGCCCCACGCACAGCTCCGGCGACGTTGCGACGGCCAAGGCGACCTTCAAGCTCGATCCGGGCGAGACCGTGACGTGCGTCTTCACCAACGTCCAGCGCGGGACGATCACGATCATCAAGGACGCGCAGCCTGACAGCTCGCAGGACTTTGCCTACACGACGAGCGGATCCGGTCTGTCCGGGTTCAGCCTCGACGACGACAACGACAGCACCCTGTCCAACACCAAGGTCTTCCAGAACCTCGTCGCCGGGTCGTACCCGGTGACGGAGGGGACGGTCGCCGGCTGGGATCTGACCAGCATCACCTGCAACCCGCTCGGTGGCTCGACCGCCACGCCCAACGGCGCGACCGCCAACCTTACCCTCGCCGAGGGTGGCTCGATCACCTGCGTCTACGTCAACTCCAAGCCGTCCATCAGCATCATCAAGACGGCCGGCAACGCGGCTGACGGCACCGAGTTCGTCACAGCCCCAGGCCCGGTCACCTATCACTACCACGTCACCAACACGGGTCCCGTCAGCCTCAAGAACATCGTCGTCACGGACGACAACGGGACCCCGGCCGACAGCGGCGACGACTTCACGGCCACGTGCCCGAAGACGACGCTGGCCGCGGGCGAGTCGATGGACTGCTCGGCGACCGTCACGGTCAACAGCAATCGAACCAACATCGGTACGGCCAACGGCACGTCCAACGGCGGCACCGAGGTCGAGGACAGCGACGACGCCGTCGTCCGGGTCCCGACCGTCAACATCGACAAGAGCGCCGACGATCACCTCGTCGAGCCGAACCAGGTCGTCACCTTCACGATCAACGTCGAAGTGGTGAACGGCCCGGTCCACAACGCGATCGTCACCGACACGCTGCCCGTCGGGCAGACCTATGTGGCCGGTAGCGCCTCACCATCCGAGCCGACGGTCTCCGCCAACGGCCGGACCCTCACCTGGAACCTGGGCACGCTCAACAACGGCGATCCTGCCGTGACGATCACCTACGACGTCAAGATCGATGGCAATGCCACGACGGACCCGCAGAAGAACGTCGCCAAGATCTGCGTCTCCGACCTGCCGAACTGCGGCACCGATGACGAGACGGTGACCCCGGAGAAGCCGGGCATCGAGATCGTCAAGACCGCCGGCGATGCCGCGGACGGCGAGGTCTACACGACCGAGCCCGGCAATGTCACCTATGCCTACGTGGTCCACAACACCGGTCCGCTGCCGCTCCAGAACGTCACCGTGAACGACGACAACGGCACACCCGTGGCGGGCGACGACTTCGCGGTCACCTGCCCGAAGACGACCCTCGCGGTCGGTGAATCGATGACCTGCACGGCGACCATCCTGGTTTCCGTCGACAAGACCAACGTGGCCACCGCTCGCGGCTTCACCGTCGAGGGCAACCCGGTCCAGGACGACGACGACGCGGTCGTCCAGATCCTGACCCACGGCCTCGTCATCTCGAAGTCCAACAACGCACCGATCGAGACCCTGGAACTGCCGGACGGCACCACTGCCGATCTCCCGACGGCCCCGGAAGGCTCGACCGTCACGTTCACCCTGCATTACACCTTCAGCGGCGATCCGGTCACCCACGGGGTCATCACCGACGTCCTGCCACTGGGCCTGACGTATGTGAACGGCTCCGCGACCAACAACGCTGAATTCACCTTCGTGGCCTACAGCTCGACCACCCGAACGCTGACGTGGACGGCCGCGAAGGTCATCGCCAGCGGGACGGTCACCTACCAGGCCAAGGTCGATGTCGGAGCCGCCGCCCGACCGCAGCCGCTCGTGAACGTCGCCACCATCAGCTCGGATCAGACCCCGCCCGATGACGACAAGTCGGAAGTCTTCGTCCCGGTCATCCCGAAGGGCGAGACCAACATCCCGACACCGCCGCCGACGGACCTGGCCCCGAGCCAGCCGAGCAACCCGGGCCCCGGCATGGGCCTCCTGCTCGCGGTCCTCGGACTGCTCGTCGTGGGTGTCGGCTTCGTCACCCCGGCTCCTGCCGTCATCCGGCGCAGGAACCGCCGCTAGGCGCAACGCACCGGCCGGGTTTCCCTGCCTTCCCATTTCATTCGCCGCGACCCCGAGCGGCGTGCGGCCGGGGCGCTCCATCTTCGATGGGGTGCCTCGGCCATTTTGGTATCCAGCGGCGGCGGCTAGCCGATGGTCGTCGCGAAGCCCGGGTCGACGAACTCCACCAGGCCCCCGAAGCGGGCCTGCACGCTGTCGAGCGTGGCGGGGCGGTCGTAGCCCATCTGGATGTGGGTGAGGAGCACGCGTCCGGCCCTGACCCGGCGGGCCAGCTCACCGACGGCCGGTCCATCAAGATGCTCGACACCGGCCACCACCGGTCCCGGCCCGAACGACACCTCGCATAGCAGCGCGTCGCCCGCGCGGACCAGGGCGTCAAGATCATCGGCGCGGCCACAGTCGCCGGAATAGACGAGGCCTGGCCCGGGGCCGGTCGAGACACGGAAGGCGAAGCTCGACGCCGTATGGGTCACCCGGGCGACCTCGATCGTGCAGGCGCCCACCGCCATCAGGCCCAGTGCGAGGATCTCGACATCGAGCGCCTGGGCGCTGAAGCCCGGCTCGTCATGGAGCGAATCGAGGCGGGTATCAAGCCCCTCCGGACCCACGACCCGCACCCGCCGTCTCGGTTGCCCCCAGCGAAGATAGTGGCGCAGGGCGACGAGGTCGATGAAGTGGTCCGGGTGGAGGTGACTGATCAGGATCGCGTCGAGGGTCGCCGGGTCAAGCACGCCGGCCAATCTCGGGAACGACCCCTGGCCAAGATCCAGGAGTAGGCTCGTCCCCTCGTGACGGAGCAGGTAGGCGGCGCCCGTCGCCCCGGGCCGATCGGTGTATGCGGGCCCCGCACCGATCACATCCAGCTTCATCCGGTGGGTCAGCGATCCACCGGATCCGGGGCCTGACCCGCGCCATTCCCGCCGTGGGTCTGACTCGGTCGCGGGCCGACCGGATCGTGGCCCTGTCCGGCGCCGGGCGGATCGGCCGGCGGCGGCGTCCTCTCCGGCTTGGCGGTCTTGTCGGGCTTGGCGGTCTTGTCGGGTTGGGCGGGAACGGCCCCGCCATCCTTGCCGCCACTCACCCCGCCGGCATTCGATCCGCCGCTGGCTCCGGGCATACCGGGCAGCCAGTCGTCCACGCCCTGCTTGCCCGACCCGTTCGCCTTGGTGACGTCGCCATCGATCGAGCCGCCGGCGTTCGGTCGCCGGCCCGTGGCGCCCAGTTCGCGCAGGACCGCGGCGGTCGAGGCGAGCACCTGCTCGAGCGCCGCCCGGGCCGGCGCCGGCACCTGCACGAGCAGGCCGGTCAGGAGCGCGATGTCGCGGGTCAGTCTGGCCTCGATGGCGGCCGTGGCCGTGGCATCGCCACTGGCGCCACGGGCGGCTTCGGCGGCGATCGACGTGTAGGCGGCCAGGGCGGCCTGCGTCGCCGGGCCATCGCCCGCGGTCATCGCGGCCTGGGCCTCGCTGATTCGTGCGTCGAGGCGGCTGACTTCGGCCGTGGCACGGGCGTCCACCTCGGCCGGTAGGTTCGCCATCTCGGTCCACAGGCGAGCCGTGTACAGGGGACCGCCGGGGCTGGCCGCGAACGCGGTGCCACCAAGCAGGCTGAGCGTCAGGCAACCGGCGAAGAGCGCCGCCGCGGGTCGCAGCCACACAGGCCGGGCCGGGCCCCGTCGGGCCTCGACGGACATCGTCGGGAACGTGCCCGGCATCGTGAGGGACGCGCTGGCCGCGACGGCCGCGACGCGTCGGTTGGCGGCGTTCATCACGTTCGTTCGCATGCGGGCCGTGGCCGTCAGGCTCGGCGTCAGGCGCCGGTCGCCGTACGCCTCGAGACGTCGTTGGACTTCGCGGAAGCCCATGTCGAACGGATCGACCATCGAGTCGTCCATCAGGTCAGCCTCGGGCGCTCGAGAGAACCCGTGGCGTTCGTCGCCCTGGGTGCCTCAAGCTCCTCGATCCCGAGCTCTCGCCGCAAGGCGGCGATGCCACGGAACTGCAATCCGCGGATGGTTCCCTCCTGCTTGCCCATCACCTCGGCCGCCTCGCGGGCGGAGAGGCCGGCGAAGAAGCGGAGGGCGATGGCGTCACGTTGGTCGTGGGTCAGGGTCGATAGGGCGACCCCGATCGCGTCGATCTCCTGGCGGGCGACGGCCAGCTCGTCCGGGCCGGCATCGGTCCCGGCCCGTTCGACCGACGTGGCGAGGTCGGCGTGCTCGTGGCTCGTCCTGACGAAATCGATGACGGCATTCCGGGCCAGGCGGAACAACCAGCCCCCCAACGGGATGCCTCTCGACTCGTACCGAGGCAGTGCCTCCAGGGCCTTGACGAAGACCAGCTGCGTCAGGTCCTCCGCGTCGCTCGGGCGGCGGACGCGGCTGGCGACGTATCGATAGACCGGGAGGTGGAAGTGGTCGAACAGCCGACCGAAGGCCTCAGCATCCCCATCCTGGGCCGATCGCACCAAACGCTCGATCGCGGCGTCGTCGAGGCTCACAACGAATGGCCGGGCATGGCGTTAGGTGCGCGCTCCATTTGCGAAGCATCGTACCCCCGGTCCACGCTGGGTACATGGGTCATTCGGACCCCTGACCCGCCGTACCGGGTGTCGTTGCGGTCATCGGGACGGGCACTGGAGCGGTCGCCGGGCCGCGTCGGAAGGTCAGCTCCGTGAAGCCGGCGCCGCGCGCGATCTCGTAGCCGTCGGCGAGGGCCCAGGCCAGCTGGTCGAGGCGGTGCGCGTCGGAGCCGACCGTCAGCGCCCGCCCGCCGAGCTCGCGGAAGCGGGTCACGATGGCCGGATGGGGAAACGTCTGCGCGATCGTGTAACGCAGCCCGCTGGTGTTCACCTCGAGGGCCGTGCCGCTCTCGACCAGCGCGCAGAGGATCGGCTCGTACAGCTCGGGCGCCGCTTCGAAGTCGGAGGGCCGGACGTGCGGGAAGACGTAGCGCTTGACGCCATCGATGTGCCCGATGGCATCGAACAGCCCGGAACGGGCGGCGGCCTCGACCTCGTCGAAGGAGGGCGCGACGATCTCGGCCAGCGTGCGACCCTCGACCCAGGCTGCGACCCGGCCTGGGCTGTACTGGGAGTCGACCCGGTCGTGGACCGAGCCGATCGTGAAGTCGTAGGCGTGACGCGCCAGGTGCTCGCGGATGTCGGCCTCCCACGAGCGGTCGTAGGTCAACTCCACGCCAAAGCGGATCTGGAGTCCCTGCGGGCCCCATCGTTCAGCGGCGTCGCGGACGACCCGCTCACGATCCTCGAAGGTCGTGTAGGCGAAGGCCGGCGCCCCGGGCTCGAAGTCGACGTGGTCCGTGATCGCGATCTCGGCGATGCCCAGCTCGAGCGCCGATGCCGCGTAGGCGTCGATCGGGACCGCGCTATCGGGCGACAGGTCGGTGTGCACGTGGGCGTCGAGTGGCAGGTTGCGCGCCTGGCGATCGGTCATCGCCGCTCCGCCGCGACGCCCGCGGCCCGCGCGCCCAGCCAAACCCACCCGTCATGCCGTTTATAGGCATCAACGGCCGACCCCGCCAGACCGTACCCCTGATGCCGTCCATGGGCATCAATCAAAGCGACGTGCCCGACCGGGCCAAATCAAGCATCAACCAGCGATCAGCCCGAGCTCTCGCCCGACCCGGTCGAAGGCGCCCAGCGCGAGGTCGAGCTGCTCATTCGCATGGGCGGCGGTGACGATCGTCCGCAGCCGCGACTTGTCGATCGCGACGGTCGGGAAAACGACCGGCTGGGCGAAGACGCCCTCCTCGATGAGTCGATCGCTGAAGCGGCCAGCGGTGTCCGGGTCGCCCATCATGACCGGCGTGATCGGCGTCTCGGAGACGCCCGTGTCGAACCCCAGCCGCGTCAGCTCCGTCTTGAAGTAGCGGGTGTTCGCCCACAGCCGCTCCTGGAGCTGCGGCTCCTCGCACATGACCCGGATCGCTTCGCGACAGGCCTCCACCACGGCCGGTGGGTGGGACGTGGAGAACAGGAACGGCCTCGAGCGCTGGGTGAGGATCTCGCGCAGCGCCTGGGACCCAGCGACGTACCCGCCGAGCGAGCCGACCGCCTTGGACAGGGTCCCGACCTGGATCGCCACCCGGCCGTGGAGCCCGAAATGGTCGACCGACCCGCGCCCGTCCCGCCCAAGGACGCCGCTCGCGTGGGCGTCGTCGACCATCACGGCGGCGCCGAACGATTCGGCCGCCTCGACGATCCCGGGGAGTGGCGCGATGTCGCCATCCATCGAGAAGACTCCGTCGGTGACGACCAGGATCAGGCGCCACTCCCCGCCGCCAGGCCGGCCCGTCTCGCGAGCCTCGCCCAGGATCTCCCGGAGTGCCTCGACGTCGGCGTGGGGATAGACCTTGCGCGGTGCCTTCGATAGCCGCATGCCGTCGATGATCGACGCGTGGTTGAGCGCATCCGAGACGATCAAGTCGGTCTCGCCCGTGATGGTCGGGAGGACGCCCGTATTGGCCGAGAACCCAGACTGGAAGGTCAGGACCGCGGGCGTGCCCTTGAACTCGGCCAGTTCCGCCTCGAGCGCCTCGTGGATCGACATCGTGCCGGCGATCGTCCGGACCGCCCCACTTCCCGCGCCGAACTCGCGCACCGCCGCCTCCGCGGCCGCACAGACCCGCGGGTGGTGGGTCAGCCCCAGGTAGTCGTTGGAGGAGAGGCTGATCAGCCGCCGATCGTCGATCGAGACGATCGGGCCCTGCGCGGAAGACATCACGCGGAGCGCCCGGTACAGGTGCCGCTCGCGCAGGGCGGCAACCTCGTCGGCGAGGAAGGCGAGGGGGTCGGGGCGACCGGCCGGACCGGGTCGCGAAGCGGTCATGACGTCCAATCCATGATGACCTTGCCGGAATCGCCGGCGCGTGCCGCGGCGAACGCGGCCTCGAACTCGCGGAACCCGAACCGATGGGTGATGGCCGGCGTGATGTCGAGCCCCGACTGGAGCATGACCGTCATCTTGTACCAGGTCTCGTACATCTCGCGACCGTAGATGCCACGCAGGGTCAGCATCTTGAACACGATGGCGTTGACATCGATCGCGATCTCCTCGGTCGGGATGCCCAGGATCGCGATCCCGCCGCCGTGCGCCATGGATCCGATCGCCGCGCGAAGCGCCGCCGGGTTGCCTGACATCTCGAGCGCGACATCGAAGCCCTCGACCATGTCGAGCTCGGCGAAGGTGGACTCGAGGGTCCGCTCGAGGGGGTCGATGGCCAGCGTGGCGCCCATCCGGTTCGCCAGCTCGCGGCGATAGGCGTTCGGCTCACTGACGACAACATGTCGGGCGCCGGCGTGGCGCGCGACCGCCGTCGCCATCAGCCCGATCGGGCCGGCGCCCGACACCAGGACGTCCTCGCCGAGCAACGGGAAGGCGAGCGCGGTATGGACCGCGTTGCCGAACGGGTCGAAGATCGCGGCGACCTCCTCGTCGACGCCCGGCCAGTGATGCCAGACGTTGGTCATCGGCAGGACCACGTACTCCGCGAATGCGCCGTCGCGTCCCACGCCGAGCCCGATCGTGTTGGCACACAGGTGACGGCGACCGGCCAGACAGTGGCGGCACCGGCCGCAGACGACGTGGCCCTCGCCCGAGACGAGGTCGCCCGGCGCGAAATCGACGACGTTGCTGCCGATCTCCACGATCTCGCCGACGAACTCGTGTCCGACGACGAGCGGGGGATGGATCGTCTTGGCGGCCCACGCATCCCAGCCCTCGATGTGGAGGTCGGTGCCGCAGACGCCCGTCTTGTGGACGCGGATGAGGATGTCATTGATGCCGATGGCCGGCATCGGGACCTCGCGCAGCTCGAGGCCCAGTCGCGGTCCGGTCTTGACTAGGGCGAGCATCGGTCAGTCCGTTCCGTGGGCCATCAGTGTTTGCCCAACAGGTCGTCGAGCTCGAAGTCGCCGACGATACCGATCTCATCGGGGTCATCGATGGCATCGATCCAGTCGATGACCGGGTTCTCGACCGACCCGATCCCTTCGACCTCGCAACGGACGCGATCGCCCGGCTCGAGGAAGATCGGCGGGTCGCGGAAGGCACCGACCCCGGCCGGCGTGCCGGTGGCGATGATGTCGCCCGGCTCGAGCGTGATCGAGCGGCTGATGATCTCGATCAGCTCGGCCACGCCCCAGATCATGTCCGACGTGTTGGCGTCCTGCATCAGGACCTCGCGGCCAGCATCGGCGCCCACGCCCGGGGTCCGCCACGAGCGAATCCTGAGGACCTGGGGGTCCGGGATCTCGTCGGCGGTCACGAACACCGAACCCATCGGCAGGAACGTGTCCGAGCCCTTGGCCCGCAGCCACTGGCCGTCACCGACCTCGCCCTCAGCGAGGGCCGACGGGATGCCCTGCCAGTCGCGGGCACTGACGTCGTTGACGACCACGTAGCCGGCGACGTGGTCGAGCGCGTCCGCCCGGGCGACGCGGCGCGCGGTCGAGCCGATGACGACGCCGAGCTCGACCTCGAGATCGAGAGCATGTGTGCCCTCCGGTCGGACGATCGCCTCGCCATCGGCGATCACCGCATTGGCGAACTTCGAGAACAGGAGCGGGCGCGTCGGCAGTGGACGACCGCCCTCGGTGGCGTGCTCCCGGTAATTCAAGCCGACGCACACGATCTTGCCCGGGGCGATGATCGGCGTGATGAGCTCGAGCTCGTCGATCGGCAGGCCCGCGGCACCATGGAGGGCCGTCGCCCGCCGGCGCAGGTCGTCGAGCGCCTCGCGATCGACGTCGAACCCGGCGAAGTCGATGAGCGGGATGACCCGTGCACCGACCACGATGCCGCTGCCAGCATCGTCAGGCCCGAAGTACGAGACGAGGCGCATCGACCGATGGCTCGATCAGCTCGGCGCGGGCGCGGCGCTCGCGCTCGGGGCGGCGCTCGCGCTCGGTGCGACCGGCACGGCCGAGTCGGTCGGGGCCGCCGGGGTCGCCACCGGCGCCTGGCATTGCGGCTCCGGGTTCGTTCGCTCGCCCCACTGGTTCCAGAAGGCCAGGATCTGGACCTGATCGAGGGTGTCGAGCGGAAGGACACGACCCCACAGGATCGCCTGGAACGGTGTGCTCATCTGGTCGAATCGAGCGATGACCGGACCGACGGCGCCCTTGATGGTGCCGCACGCCGGACCCGGCGGGAAGCTGTCGTAGAAGGCGCGGAGCTGCTCCTGACCGGCGGGTGTGGCGCCCTCACTGGTGCCCTGGTAGAGCAGCACCAGCCCACCATGCTCCAGGTTGTGGATCCAACCCTGCGGGTTGACGTTGTCACTCGGGCCGTAGGCGCGGGCCGGGATCGGACCGTTGCCCGACGCGTTGTAATGCGAACCCGAGGCCGGCGCGCAGTACGTAAAGGTCACCTTCTGGCCGACGGCGACATGGTCGCGACCCATGTCGGGCTGGACGTAGCCGAGGTTGGGCGTGGCACTGGGCGCGGGCGTCGGGGTTGCCTTGGGTGTCCAGATCGTCGAGCAGGCGTAGGTCGGCTGGGCGGCGGAGAAGAAGACGAAGGCGGACAGGAGCGCCACGCCGACGACCGCGGCGACCACGACGATGGCCGTCCGATAGCGCTCGAAGAAGGTCGGCTGGTACATCGCTCGCTGTCGTTCGCGGCGGCCATGCCGGCTGGCCGGTGGGCGGCCGCCGGCGCCGGTCGGGCGGGGCGTGCCGGGACGGACGTTGCTGCCACCCGGGCGCGTGCCACTAGCGGGCGTGCCGGGCGTGCCGGGCGCCCGGGGAGCGGCCGAGGCCTGGCCGGCGGCGGCGGCGCCGACGGCGGACGCATCCGTGCCCGCCGGATCGCTCGGGGGCGTGGCGGGCGGCTTCGGTGCCGGCGGATCGGGCGGGCGGTTGGTCGCGGGTCGGTTGCCGGGTCGCTGGCGCCGGCGGTTGGCTTTGCTCACGTCATTGCCTCGATGTCGGTTGACGGGGTCGGATGCGGTTCGTTGAGGGTACCGTCCCGGGCCGGCTTCGTGCCGACGGCGGTCCAGGCGGCCATCACGGCTCGTTGAGGTAGTCGCGAACCTCGGGGCGCAGGAGCCCGCGGAACAGGAGCAGGCCGAGGGCCGTGATGAACACCGCTTCGACGAGCAGGCGGCTCAACGCCAGCAGCGGGACGAGCGGGATGGTGAGGCTGGCAAGACCGAGGGCCAGCGCGCGGGCGGCCTGCTTGCGCTGGAGGACGAGGGTGGTGGTGAAGATCGTGTAGGCGAGCAGGACCATGACCACGACGCCCTCGAGGCTGACCGGCGCCGAGATGGCCAGGTCGACGACCGAGCGCAGGCTGAGGCCGATGCCGGCCAGGATCAGCAGCGCGTAGGCAAGGAACAGGCGGATGCCGCCGGGCATCTCGCGAAGGCGGGTGAGCATCGGGCGTGCATCGTAGCCGACGTCGGGCGAGCGGCCCGCGCGCGAGGCCGCGGACTTTGCGCGCGAGGCCGCGGACCGTGCCCGTCGCGCGAGGCCGCCCCGCCGCGCGGGCACGAGCCCCCGGCCGTCCGAAGTGCACGGACCGGTCCCGCTCTCGCCCAGACCGAAGGCGTTGCCCGGACCAAAGCCCTCGCCCCTGGGACTCTGGTGGCTTCCATTTGGTCAAATGCCCATGGGGGGACTCTTAGGCACGGAAACCGTCCGGATTCGCATCGTTGGGAGGTCCAGACGATGCCGCGTGAGCGTGGACCTGGCCGATCCGGGCCAGGAATCGGGCGCACGCGCTGCCTAAGAGTCCCCAGGTGGGTATCTGTCAGGGAGCCGCCGCCAACGTTCTTGACATTGATCCCTCGCGCTGGCTATCGTCGGCTAAACCGGTTTACCCGGGCAACGCACAACCGCGAGCGCCGGACCGCGGGCAGACCGCGCTCGTGACGCTCGTACGGGAGAGCCGATTGGAGCAACGGACCATCCGACCGCGCATCGCCGACGTCGCCCGCGAGGCCGGCGTCTCGAAGACCGCCGTGTCGTTCGCGTTCAACAGCCCGGATCGCCTCTCGCCCGAGACGGCCAGCCGGATCCGGGTGGTGGCCGAGCAACTGGGCTACACGCCACACCCGGTCGCGCGGATGCTGACACAGCGTCAGACCCTCACGATCGGGGTGCTGACGCCGCAGGCGCTCTCAGTGGTCTTCTCCAACCCGTTCTTCGGCGCCTTCACCGAGGGCGTGGCGACCGTCGCCGAGGAATCGGGCTACGCCCTCCATTTCATCTCGCCGCTCCACGGGTCGCTTGCTCGCGCGATGAGCCGGGCCACCGTTGATGGCGTGGTGGCGATCGGCCTGAGCGACGACCATCCCGAGGTCGAGGAGATCCGACGGGCGGGCGTGCCCATCGTCCTGGTCGACTCGACGGCGATGCCCGACCACGGCTCGATCGAGGTCGACGACGTCGGCGGCGCTCGGGCCGCAGCCGAGCACGTCATCGGCCTTGGCCATCGCGACATCCTGATCATCGGCGTCGAGCCGGCGCTGCCGTCCCGGACGGTGGACCCGGGTGGCGTGACCGGCCGGCGCCTGCGCGGTTACCGCGAGGCGTTCGCGGCGATCGACATCGACATCCCTGACCAGCGGGTCGTCGTCGGACCGGCCAGCATCGCCGGCGGCATCGCGGTACTCAACGGCGTCTGGGAGGACGGCCTGCGCCCGACCGCCGTCCTGGCGATGAGCGACGCCATGGCGATCGGGGCGATGCGTGCCCTGCGCGACATGCGGCTCACCGTCCCGGGCGACGTCAGCGTCGTCGGATTCGATGACATCGACCTTGCCCAGCACGTGGATCCCCCGCTCACGACGGTGCATCAACCGATCCGTCGCAAGGGCGAAGAGGCGGTCCGGCTGCTGCTCACGGTCATCGCGGGTCGGGACGTCGCCAGGCCCGAGCACCGCCGGCTCGCCACGCGCCTCATCGTCCGCGGCTCCACGGGGCCTGTGCGACCATCGCGGGGATGACGGTCGACACACCCGCCTGGGTCCGGGATGCGATCTTCTACCAGATCTTCCCGGACCGGTTCGCCGCCAGCCAGCGCGTCCACAAGCCGGGCGTCCTCGAACCCTGGGATTCGCCGCCGACGATGCACGGCTTCAAGGGTGGCGACCTGCGCGGGATCGCCGAGCGGCTCGACTATCTCGAGGACCTGGGCATCACCGCCATCTACCTGACACCGATCTTCAGCTCGGCCTCGAACCATCGCTACCACACCTACGACTACTTCGAGGTCGACCCGCTGCTCGGCGGCGACGACGCCCTGCGCGAGTTACTGGACGCCGCGCACGGGCGCGGCATGCGGGTCGTCCTCGACGGCGTCTTCAACCACACCGGGCGCGGCTTCTTTCCGTTCCACCATGTCATGGAGACCGGCGCCCAGTCGCCGTATCGCGCCTGGTTCCACATCGATGACGCCAGGCTCGACGCCGGTCGCCCGTTGCTCGCCTACCCGTCGCCCGGCACACCGCCATCGGAGTTCGGCTACAAGGCGTGGTGGGGCCTGCCGGCCCTGCCCAAGCTCAACACCGACAACCTCGAAGTGCGCGAGTACCTGTTCACCGTCGCCGAGCACTGGCTCCGCTTCGGGATCGACGGCTGGCGGCTGGACGTCCCGGGCGAGATCGACGACGAGGCGTTCTGGCAGGAATTCCGCGGCCGCTGCCGGGCGATCCGCCGAGACGCCTACCTCGTCGGCGAGATCTGGCGGGTGGCGCCGGAGTGGCTGCGCGGCGACCGATTCGACGCCTTGATGAACTACCCGCTCGGCGAGGCGATCCTGGGCTTCGCGGGCGGATCGCACCTCGACATGGGCGTGGTCAGCACGCATCACGAGTACCGGCTGTGGGTGCGCCCGCTCGACGGACCGGGCTTCGCCGACCGGGTCATGGAGCTCGACCGTGCCTACGACCCCGACGTCGTCGCGGTCCAGCTCAACGTCCTCGGCTCGCACGACGCGCCACGCCTGCGGACGGTGCTCGGCGACGATATCGGCAGCGTCCGGCTGGCGACCCTCCTCCAGGCCACGCTGCCGGGTGCGCCATCGATCTACTACGGCGACGAGATCGGCCTCCAGGGCGGGCACGACCCGGACTGTCGCCGCGCCTTTCCATGGGACGACGCGCGCTGGGACAGCGGCCTGCGCGATACCGTCCGGGCGCTGCTCCGGCTCCGACGGGCCGAACGGGCGCTCCGGGGCGGATCGATCGGGATCGTCGGAGCGCGCGGTTCGGCGGTCGCCTACCAGCGCGGTGAGGGGTCGTCGCGTTTCATCGTGGCCGTCAACCCGGGCGACGAGCCGACCCGCCTGGATCTGCGCTTCGACGGCCCGCACGGGAACCTCGCGGGCCGGCTGGAGCCGATCGACCTGCCCGGGCTGGGCGGCATCGGCGGTGCGCCAGTCGTCGCCGGGGAGGTCACCATCGAGCTTCCTGCCCGAGCGGGTTCCGTCCTGCGCATCGCCTGACGGTCCCGAAGGCGGCCCTCGAACGGTTGGGTCATACTCGGCGTCCTGTGGCAGATTTTCCGATCGACCTCGGTGACGGGCTCGCCGAGCAACTGGCCCGTTTCCTCGATGTCGAGGCCAAGATCCCGCGGACGTTCGACGCATTGGGCCCCGTGGGAGGGCGTGACGTGCTGCTGGTCGATGGCGCCGATGGGATCCGGGCCCGACAGCTGACCGAGCTCGGCGCGCGGGTCGCGTTCGCACCGATGAACGGATCCGCCCGGATCGACGCGCCCGATGCGTCGGCCGATGTCCTGGTCAGCCTGTGGGGCCCGTTCCGCGTGGACCTGGACCCGATCCTGCGCGAGTCCGTCCGGGTCCTCCGGCCCGGCGGCCGGCTGCTGGTCCTCCACGACTACGGACGCGACGACGTCTCGCGACTTCGGGGCGACCTGCCCGAGTACGGCCTGCTGAGCCGGCGCGACGGTCCGTTCCTCCGGGGCGGCTTCAAGGTCCGGGTCGTCCATTGCTTCTGGACCTTCGAGTCGA
Organism: Candidatus Limnocylindrales bacterium; assembly: GCA_038211705.1. Lineage (GTDB taxonomy): Bacteria > Chloroflexota > Limnocylindria > Limnocylindrales > CSP1-4 > SPCO01. Next base: position 25,997 of record JBBQVJ010000001.1, read on the forward strand.
CCGATGAGGCGGCGACATTCCTGGCCGCCGCGTTCGGCGCGGTCGGGTCGAGCGTCGCGGCTGCGATGAGGCGGCCGAGATTGACGTATAACGTGGCGGTGTACCACCAGACCTTCGGAGCGGGCGCATGACCGACGCGCGGCGTGGCATCTCACCCGGCGCCGTCTTCCTCGCCGTGGCCCTGATCGGGTCGCTCGTCCTGGCCGTGTATGCCGTCACCGTGCGCGACGCCTCGCAGATCCCGCTGCTGGTGGCCGGCAGCGCCGTCGTGGGGATCGTCTTCATCGCCCTCGCGGCGTTCACCCTCCGATCGATCTGGCGAGCCGGCATCGCCGGCCGTAACGGACGGGCCCTGGCGCTGGGCTTCGGTGGCGGGCTGGCGGTGATCATCGGCGCCGGATGCCTGGCGGCCGCGATCATCCTGTTCCTGCTGTCGCAGACGTCCACGTCCTAGGAGGCCTCGCCGGCTGACGATCCTGGACCCTCTGGTAGACTCCGGCCGTCCCGTGCCCCCATCGTCTAGAGGCCTAGGACGCCACCCTTTCAAGGTGGAGATCAGGGGTTCGAATCCCCTTGGGGGTACCACTCGCCCGGCCGGCGGTTGGCCCGCCTGCTACGATCGACGCGATGGAGATCATGGGCATCGACATCCGGACGATCGTCAAGGACAACGTGGCGGTTCGCTGCGATGGCTGCCACGAGATCATCACCGGCACCCCATGGCGGGTGAACCTGCTGGACATCGTCGCGGCCGAGTCACCGGTCGCCTGGACGGACCGCCCGACCATCAACCCCGGCCCATTCCAGTTCCATCCCGACCCGGGCCACGTGCGCAGTTGGATGGCCGGCAAGGGCTTCATGTTCTGTCGCCGTGGCGAGATCCGCGAGATCATGCGCCCGGTGCGGATCCCGACCGATCCGCCGGCCTGGGGCCTGTGCGACGGCATCCATCGCGACGATCACGAGTTCGTCCCGGCCTGACGGAAAACGCGGTTTGACACGGCCGCGTCGGCGCCCATATCCTCCCCGCGGCTGAGCAAAACGTCGATACCGAGATTCGCCCAGATTCCAGCGTGCCGATCCCGCCATGTCGACGAGTCGGTGTGAACGTATCCCCCCACGTTCACCCGACTCGTCGGCTCCCTCACAACCGAGGCTCCCGTGTCCGACCCGGCCGTCGCCGCTCCCCATTGGTTGTCGCTCGGGCCTGCCAGTCGCCTGGTCGGCGTCGACCCGGACACGCTTCGCCGCTGGGCCGACGAGGGACGGATCGAGGTCTACGTCACGCCCGGCGGTCACCGCCGCTTCGACCGGCGCACGATCGACGCGCTTGTCTCCAGCCGCCCGGCGGGCAGCCGGCCACTGGCGAGCCTGGGCGCGAGCCCCGAACGCCTGGCCCGCGCCTACCGCCGGAGCTACATCAACGAGCCGGTCTCAGGACAGGTCGCCAGCGGCGACGACGCTGAGCGCGAGCGCTATCGGCGCGACGGCCGGCGCCTGGTCCAGGCGCTGGTCGCCCACCTCGACGCCGCGGCAGCCGATGCCACCGAGCGCGACCGCTCCGAGGCCGAGGCGACGGCCCTCGTCGATGACCTCGCACGTCGACTCGCGATCTCGGGCACCAGCCTGACCGAGTCGGTCGCCCTGTTCGTGGCGGCCCGGCGACCGTTCCTCGACGAGCTGACAGGGCTGGGCCGCCGGCGGGCGCTCGACGCCGCCAGGCTCGGCGCGCTGTACGAGGATGCCTCGGGGCTGCTCGATCGGCTGCTGCTGCGGCTCATCGCGACGTTCCAGGCCACCGTGACGCCATGAACCTCTCAGTGGTCCTGCCCGGCCTAACCTCCATCCTGGCGCTCGTCTTCGCGCTGGCCCTCTTCGACCAGTGGCGCGAGCGCCGTGGCGGGTTCCAGCTGATCTGGACGATCGGGATGGTCTTCTACGGGGTCGGCGCCGGGTGTGAGGCGCTCGCGGCGGCCAGCGGCTGGAACGAGCCCCTGTACCGGACCTGGTACCTGACCGGCGCCGTGTGGACGGCCGGCTGGTTGGGGCTTGGGACGGCGTACCTGCTGGGCCGGACGCGGTTCGGCTACAGCTTCGCGCTGTGTCTCTTCCTGGCCGGGCTGTTCACGTTCCTCGTCCGCAACAAGCCCGAATACGCGGGGGCCGGGACGCTGCCTCTGCTGTATTTCATCGCGGCCGGGCTGCTCGCCCTGGCCGTCGCGGTGGAGACCTACTTCGCCAACGACCGCTGGCCGATGCTGGCCGCCACGGCCGTCGTGGGGGCCACGCTGCTGAGCATCGCGTTGATGGCGACGACGACGCTGGCCGCCCCGGGCTACGCGGTCGATCCGGTGACCGGCGCCCCGGTGGCGACCCTCTTCCCGCCCAGCCTTCGGCTGCTGACGCCGTTCCTCAACATCACCGGGGCGTTCGCGCTCATCCTGGGCGCCGTCTTCTCGACCTACGTCTTCATGCCCAAGCGCCGGGTGCTGGCCTACTCGCTGGATCCGAACCAGTCCGGCGACGAGTTCCTGTTCAACCTGGCCATCGCCCCCGTCGCGATCGTGGTCAACCTCGTCGCCTCGCTGCCGGGCACCGTCCGGGCGCTCTTCGCCGGCAAGCTCCACAGCCGGGTGCCGGCCACGATCCTCATCGCGATCGGGGCGTTCGTGGCGACCCTCGGCGACACGCTCAGCCGGTTCGGGTTGACCGAGTGGTTCGAGCTCGGCAAGTTCCTGGGCGTCCTGTTCCTGTTCGCCGGGTTCCTGATCTCGATCGAGGTCTTCCGCGAGATCCGAATCCCGTTCACCTCGATCCGGATCGGGCGCGCGCGCCACGAGCCGGCCGGCGCCGAGCAGCTCGCGGCCGCCGCTGACTCGGCCGACACGGCCGACGACCATCCGGCCGGCAGCGGCGGACCCCAGCCCGGCGCGCCCGAACGAGCACGGAGCTGACGGGCTCTGGGCCCATCTCGCCCTCCGTTTGCCAAATACCCATGGAGTGGGCGCTAGGCAGGGAATCAGCCCCGAAACCTCCCGATTCGATGCTGGATCCGGACGAGCCAAGCGTGGATCTAGCCCGCGAAATCGCCACTGGCCTCCGATTCCGTGCCTAAGAGTCCCCGGGTGGGAATTTGACAACCAGAAGCAGCGGTCTTGGTCAAATACCCATGTCACGGGCAGATGGCACGAATGTGCGGGCCTCGGACAGAGTCCTTGGCCCGACATCGGCCCTACCATGACGCCGTGCCTGCCCGAGACCGCTCGCCCGTCGCGGGCTTCGCCATCGTCATCCTGGCCGCATCCCTCTTTGGGACGCTCGGGCCGCTGTCGCGGTTCGCCTATGGCGCCGGGATGGAGCCGCTCCCATTCGTCGCCTGGCGCGGCCTCATCGGCTTGATCGCGACCGCGTCGTTCATCGCCTGGGGCGTGACCCGCGGCAGCGTGCGCCTGGTCGGGATCGGTGACCTCGATCGTGGGGCGCGGCTGAGCCTGGCCGTCGCGGCACTGATGGGCTTCACCCTGAACCTGGCCATGTTCATCGCCTTCGACCTGGTGACGGTCGCCCTGGCATTGCTCGGCTTCTACACCTACCCGGTCATCGTGGCCATCGTCAACGTCGTCCTCGGCCGCGAGACGCTCGATCGGCCGCGGGTCGTCGCCCTGACCCTCGCCGTCGCCGGGATGGTGGCGGTCGTCGCCTCGCAGCTCGATCCGGCAGCGGGGATCAAGTTCGATGCCATCGGGTTCGGGCTGGCGATCGGGGCGGCGCTCAGCCAGGCCGTCTTCGTGGTCATCAGTCGGACCGGCTATCGGTCGGTCCCGGCGGTCCAGGCCATGGGCGTGATCCTGGCCACGACCGTCGTGTGCAGCCTCGCGCTCGCGCTGCTGACCGGCGCGGGTGCGGCCCTGGTCTACCCGCTGCGCGAGCCATCGATCCTGCCGCTCCTCGCATTCACCGGGCTGTTCGCCGCCGCCATCCCGTCGAGCCTGTTCCTGATCGGCATCCGCCGGATCGGCGGGACGCGAGCCGGCATCCTGATGCTCTTCGAGCCGGTCGTCGGGGTGGCGCTGGCGGCCATCCTCCTCAACGAGCGGCTGGCGCCGATCCAGGTGCTGGGCGGGCTGGCCGTCCTGGCCGCCGCATTGATCCTCCAGCGCTCGGCACCGCCTGGCGGCCGGACCGTGGTCGCGCCGGCGATCGAGGCCGACGAAGGGCTGGGGCCGCTCGGCGCGCCGGGCGGACCCTAGCGATGGCCGCCAGGATCCGGGTCCTGATCGTGGACGACCACGCCATGGTCCGGCGCGGGATGCGCGATTTCCTCGCCCTGCACGACGACCTCGAGGTGGTCGGGAGGCCATCGACGGGCAGGGCGCGCTCGATGCCGCCGCGGCGCTCCGGCCCGACGTGGTCGTCATGGACCTGATGATGCCCGGGCTCGATGGCATCGCCGCCACGGCCGAGCTGAAGGCGCGGCATCCCGCCATCGAGGTCGTCGCCATCACCAGCTTCATCGAGGAGGACCGGATCACGGCCGCCATCGAGGCGGACGCGAGCGGGTTCCTGCTCAAGGATGCCGAGGCCGACGACCTGGCCGGTGCCATCCGGGCGGCCCACGCCGGCGAGGTCTACCTCGACCCGGCCGTGGCCGGCATCGTGGCGCGTCGGATGCGGGCCGGGGCAGGTCGCCTGCCGGCCGAGCGTGCCGCCGAAGCCGCCCTCGCCCAGCTGACGACCCGCGAGCGCGACGTCCTGGCCTGCGTGGCTCGCGGGCTGTCCAACCACGCGGTCGCGGTGGAGCTCGGGATGGCCGAGCGCACGGCCCGGACGCACGTCTCGAACATCCTGGCCAAGCTCGGCCTGACGAGCCGGACGCAGGCCGCGCTGTTCGCCGTAGAGCACAAGCCGGGAGGGAACACGTGACCGCGTGGGCCTCCCGCTCCGGCCCGGGACCGGCCGAGGCCGCGCTGCCGGACGGACCGCTCGTCACCGGGCCGGAAGGGGCGCCCGCGATCGTCTTCGTCCACGGCACGCGCCTGACGGGCTCGATGTGGGCCGCCCAGCAGGCCGATCTGGCCGATGCGTTCCGGACGATCGCCATCGACCTGCCGGGCCACGGCACCCGCGCCAGGGAAAGGTTCACGGTCGACGGCGCCACCGACGTGCTGGCGGCCGCCATCGACGAGCACGCCGGCGGTCGAGCAGTCGTCGTGGGTCTGTCGCTCGGCGGCTACGTGGCCATGGCCCTGGCTGCCCGCCAGCCCGAGCGCGTCCGCGGCCTGGTCCTGTCCGGAGCCACGGCCGAGCCCGTCGGGCTGCGGATGGTGCCGTATCTCGCCCTCGCCGCGGTGATGGACACCATCGACGACGCCAGGCTCGACCGGCTCAACACCTGGTACGTCCGATCGCGATTCCCGGCGGCCATCGCCGAACCGATCATCGCCGGCGGGTTCTGGTCGCAGGGCGGCGCAACGGCGCTGCGCGCCATCGTCCACGAGCGCTTCCTGCCCCGGCTGGCGGCGTATCCCGGCCCCAGCCTGCTCATCAATGGCAGTCTCGACGTGCCATTCCGGCTGTTCGCACCGATGTTCGCCGCGGCGGCCCACGACGCGCGTCGCGTCCGGCTGACCGGCGCCACGCACCTGGCCAACCTCGATCGCCCGGCCGCCTTCAACGCCGCCGTCCGGCGGTTCGCGACCTCGCTCGGCGATGACTGAGCGGTCGTGGCACGGTCTCGCGCCGACCGCCTGACGGGGGCGTCCGACGGCCCCGGCTATACTGGCTCGACCCGCTGACCCCGTCACCCTGAGGTTCGATGCGCGTTCGCAAAGCCGTCTTCCCGGCCGCCGGTTGGGGCACTCGCTTCCTGCCGGCCACCAAGGCCCAGCCGAAGGAGATGCTGCCGCTCGTCGACAAGCCGATCATCCAGTACGCGGTCGAGGAGGCCGTCGCGGCCGGCGTCGAGCAGGTCATCATCGTCACCTCCAGCCAGAAGCGGGCGATCGAGGACCATTTCGACCTGTCCTATGAGCTCGAGCACCTGCTCGAGGAGAAGGGCGACATCGAGATGCTCCGCCAGGTCCGGGCCATCAGCGACCTGGCCCAGGTCGCGTACGTCCGCCAGAAGGAGCAGCTGGGGCTCGGCCACGCTGTCCTGATGGCCAAGGACCTGATCGGCCACGAGCCCTTCGCGGTCATCCTGCCCGACGACGTGGTCGTCTCCGACCGGCCGTGCATCGGCCAGCTCATCCACGCCTATCACCAGACCCACGCCTCGGTCGTGGCCGTCATGGAGGTGCCTCGCGAGGACGTCAGCCGCTATGGCGTCATCGACTCGACGCCATCGGACGACCCGCTCGACCACGGTCGGCTCCACCGGATCTCGCGGCTGATCGAGAAGCCGACCGCCGAGGACGCGCCGTCGAACCTGGCCATCATCGGCCGCTACGTGCTGACGCCCAAGATCTTCGACAAGCTCGAGCAGACCCAGCGCGGTGCCGGCGGCGAGATCCAGCTGACCGACGCCATCCAGGCGCTGATGGAAGAGCAGGAGGTCTTCGGCTACGAGTTCGAGGGCACCCGATACGACGCCGGGACGACGATGGGCTGGCTCAAGGCCTCGGTCGAGATCGCCCTGGCCCGGGCCGACCTCGGGACGGAATTCCGCGCCTACCTGCAGGGCCTCCAGCTCTGACGGCTGGCGGAAGGCGGGCAGCCATGGGGTACGATGCCGCGACCGTAGACGAGGGGACGATTTGGCGGAGATCGGACAGGTCCTGGGCGGTCGCTACCGACTGATCGAGCTGCTGGGCAGCGGCGGGATGGCGACCATCTACCGAGCGACCGACACGGGGCTCGGTCGCGACGTGGCGCTCAAGCTGCTCCGGCCCGAGTACCTGCGCGATCCCGACTTCTCCTCGCGGTTCCGGCAGGAGGCCCAGGCGGCGGCCTCGCTCAGCCACCCCAACGTGGTCACGGTCTACGACTACGGCGAGGACCCGAGCGGCCCGTACATCGTCATGGAGCTGGTCGAGGGCGAGGACCTGGCCACGATCCTGCGGCGAAGCGGCGCGCTGCCGCCCCGGCAGGTCGCCCGGATCGGGACCGGCGTCGCCCGCGCGCTCGCGGCGGCCCACGCACGCGGGCTCGTGCATCGCGACGTCAAGCCCGGCAACGTGCTCATCGGCTCGGACGGGCGGGTCAAGGTCGTCGACTTCGGGATCGCCCGGGCCATCGCCGAGGCGCAGGTCACGCTGCCCGGGATGACCCTCGGCTCGGTCCACTACTTCAGCCCGGAGCAGGCCCGCGGCGAGCCGGCCACGACCGCCTCCGACATCTACAGCCTGGGCATCGTCCTGTATGAGATGCTCACCGGGAGCCGCCCCTGGGAGGGCGACAGCGCCGCCTCGGTGGCCCTCGCCCGCCTCTCCGGCCCGATCCCCGACCCGATGGCCGTTCGCACCTCCGTGCCAGCCGATCTCGCCTCGATCACGCGCAAGGCGCTCGCCCTCGACCCGCACGACCGGTGGGCATCGGCGTCGGTGATGGCCGACGCGCTCGAGGCCACGCTCCAGCCGGGTGGCGGCGCGGCAGTGGCCGGTGCCGCGGCAGGGGCAGCCGGGCTGGCCGCCGGGGCCACCATGGTCTCGGCCACGGCCCGCCCCAACCCAAGCGGCATCCCGTACGTCCCCGACGCCTATGTCGACGCCGAAGGCATCGCGGCCGCACCAGCCGCCACACCACCACCCGCCGTGACCGGCAGCAGGGCGGCGGCCGTCGTTGAAGACGAGCACGAGGGCACGAGCCCGCTCGTCTGGGTCGCCGGTGCCATCGCCATCGCGCTCCTGGCGGCCGTCGCCTTCCTGATCTTCCAGCTCGCATCGGGCGGCGGCACCGCCCCGGTCAGCCAGGTGACGGTGCCCAACTTCGTGGGCCTCGATTCGGCCGCGGCCAGCCAGCAAGCCACGCGGCTCGGGCTCACCCTGACCTCGACCGGCCAGGTCTCCTCGGATCAGCCCGAGGGCAACGTCCTTGCCCAGGACCCGCCGGCCGGGACCCTGGTCTCGGCAGGCTCCGCGGTCAAGATCACGGTCGCCACCGGCCCCGGCAGCACGGCCGTGCCCGACCTCAAGAACAAGAACGACACGGGGGCGCTCCAGGCCATCTCGGACGCGGGCCTGACCGTCGGCGTCCGCTCGGAGGAGTTCGACCCGCTCGTCGCGGCCGGCCTGGTCGCCCGCCAGAGCCCGACCGCCGGACAGCTCGTCCTCAAGGGCACGCCGGTCGACTACGTCGTCTCCAAGGGCCCCGAGCCAACGGCGTCGCCGACCCCGAGTCCGACACCGACCCCCACGCCCACACCGACGCCCACGCCGACCCCCACGCCCACGCCGACTCCCACGCCCACGCCGACTCCCACGCCCACGCCGACGCCGACCCCGTCGCCGACGCCGACCCCGTCGCCGTCGCCGTCGCCCTGAGCGATCAGCTCCGGCGGTCGCCGTTCGGGCGCTGCCGCTGGATCTCGACGCCGGCGTAGTCGAGCGGGCCGTCGAGTTGGACCTTCGGCTTGCGCAGCCGGACGGTCACCTCGTCGACGTCGAAGTCGGCGAGGAGCTCGTGGCTGATCGCCTCGGCCAGCGCCTCGAGCAGGCGAAATGAGGTCGACTCGACGATCTGCCGGACAGCGCCGTAGACCTTGCCGTAGTCGACCGACCGCTCGAGGTCGTCGTCGACGCCGGCGGGCTGGAGGTTGAGCCGCAGCTCGACATCGACCTCGAACCGCTGCGTCGTGAGCAGCTCGTGGTCGTAGTAGCCGTGACGGCCCTCGAACCGCATGTTGGCGAGGATGATCCGGTCGGTCAGCTGGGGCCTCCTTTGGGCGCATCTGGGCGTTCCCCGCGAACGATCGCGTCACTGACCCGCGCGACGCGGACATTGGCCTCGACATCGTGGACCCGGACGAGATCGACCCCACCGGCGATGCCAAGGGCCGTCGTGGCGAGCGTCGCCTCGAGCCGCTGCTCGGCCGGCAGGTCGAGGAGGCGGCCCAGGGTCGACTTGCGGCTGGCACCGAGCAGGATCGGGCGGCGGAGCATCGCGAGGCTCGGCAACCCGCGCATCAGCTCGAGGTTGTGATCGGCCGTCTTGCCGAACCCGAACCCGGGATCGACGATCAGGTCGTCCCAGCGCACACCCAGCCGCAGCGCCCGCTCGATCGCGCGCTGGAGATCGGCGATCAGCTCGGGCAGGAACGCCGTGTAGCGCGCCTCGGACCGGTTGTGCATCACGATCAGCGGCACGCCGTGATCGGCCGCCAGCCGGGCCAGCGCGTCGTCGTCACCAACGCCCCACACATCGTTGATGAGATCGGCGCCTGCCGCGAGGGCCGCCTCGGCGACGGCCGGCTTGGTCGTATCGATGCTCAACGGGGTGTCCGGCAGGGCCGCCCGGAGCGCCGCAACGACCGGCACGACACGATGGCGCTCCTCGTCGAGACCGACCGGGGCGTGGCCGGGTCGGGTCGATTCCCCGCCGACGTCGAGCAGATCGGCGCCCTCGGCGACCATCCGACGGCCGGTCGCGACGGCGGCCTCGACGGGGTCGTCGTTCGCCCGGCCGGCCTCCAGCAGGCCGTCGCCCGAGAACGAATCGGGCGTCACGTTGAGGATCCCCATCACGAACGTCCGCTCGCCCCAGCGGAACGTGGCCGGACCGATCTTCGTGGCACCGCGCGTGGTCCCTCGCGTGGTCGCCTGTGCGCTCTCGGTCATGCGTCCTCGATCAGCTCGGGGTCGCGCAGCGCCGGGTCATCGACGAGGTGAGCGCGCGCCGCTCCGACAAGATAGAGCGAACCGGCGATGACGACCGGCCCGACGCCGGCGCTCGCTCGCTCCAGCGCGCCGATCGGGTCTGGCTCGGCGACGATACGCCCCGGGCCGGAGGCGCCGGACGACCGCCCCGCAACGGCCGACCGCCATCTGGCCGCCAACGCCTCGGCCGGCATGGCGCGGGGTACGGGCAGGCTGGTCGCGATGACCGTCGCCCCGACCAACGCCTCCGAGGCGAGGAGCGCCGCGATGACGCCGTCGACGTCCTTGTCGGCCATCGTGGCGGTCACCAGCGTGACCGGGCCATCGCTGAGGAAGGGCCGCAGATCCTCCAGGGCAACGGCCAGCGCGGCGGCACCGGCCGGGTTATGCGCCCCGTCGAGCAGCACGTCGCGATCGCCGACGCGAATGAGCTCGAGCCGGCCGGACCAGACGGCCGACGCGTAGCCGCGCCGCCGGGCATCGTCCGGGACACTGGCGATGCCGGCCGCCTCGAGGGCATCGAGCGTCGCGTCGGCGATGGCCACATTGGCGGCCTGGTGTCGTCCCCGCAGTCCGACCCGGATCGGACCGAGACGCGGCAGGTCCACCTCGATCGCGTCACGGTCCCAGCCGAGGATGGGCACGGGAGCCACCTCGGTCAGTGGCACCTCGAGGCGGCGCGCGCGTCGGCGGATGACCGCCAGACCGTCACCGCGCGCGCCGGTGACGGCCAGATCGCCACGCTCGATGATGGCCGCCTTCTCGCGGGCGATCGCGGTGACCGTGTCGCCGAGGCGATCCATGTGGTCGAGGTCAACATTGGTCACCACGGCCACCCCGCCGTCCCAGGCATGCGTCGCATCCAGCCGCCCACCGAGCCCGACCTCGACCAGCGCGAGGTCCGGCCGGACCTCCGCGAAGCGGGCGAACACCACGGCCGTCAGCAGCTCGAATTCGGTCGGCTCGCCGTGCCGTGGCGCGACCCGGTCGGCGGCGGCGAGGACGCGCGACACCAGCCGGGCGAAGTCGTCGGGCGCGATCGGCCGACCGTCGACCTGGATCCGCTCGCGGTAGGTCACGAGGTGCGGCTTGGGCGTCGTTCCCACGCGAAGACCGCCGGCCCGGAGCGCCGCGTCGGCCAGGGCGAGGACGCTGCCCTTGCCGTTGGTCCCGGCGATCAACGCGCCACGGACCGATCGCTCGGGGTGGTCGAGCTCGCGCAGCAGCGCCCGCGTCCGCCCCAGCCCGAGCCGGATCCCGAACCGACCGCGCTCTGACAGGGCGTGGAGCGCTTCGTGGTACGTCAGGCCGGCCGGCCGTTCGATCATCGCTCGCCCATCACTCGCGGGACAGCTCGTCCTCGTAGAAGACGCACTGGTTGAAGCGCGGCGTGAGGCAGACGTCGTTGACGTAGCCCTGCTCCATGTGGACACCGCCGCGCAGCTGACAACGCGAGGTGTTCGTGTCCTGGCGGATGAGCGCCTTGAGGAGGTGGGGTGCCTGGATCGGGATCGCCCCGCGGCTGCCGGTCATGTAGAAATGCGGGCAGACGTTGCGTCGGAGATTGGGCAGGCCGAAACCGGGACGCATCATCGCGGGCATGGCGGGAATGGCACCGGGAGCTCCGGTTCCGCCCGGCGCCGACGCCGGCGATTGTGAGACCCGGGCGATCGGGCCGACCCCGAACTCCGGACGCCCAGTCGAGCCGGACGCCCTCCGCCCGGCCCGCGGATCGCGAGCCTGCACTCCCATCCCTCGATGTTCAGGGCGCCCGCGACGAGACTCGTCACGCGCGCGACCTCGCCAGAGTACATCCCACCGCACCGACGAGCACGACGACGCCAGCCGGGCAGACGCCGCCATGCACCGTTCGGATGGCGCCATGCGACAATCCGCCCGATGACGACACGGCGCGATCACCGGCAGACGCACGTCAGGCCGCGTCCTCCGTCCACCGGCCGGCCGGCGCCGGTCAGGGTCAAGCCGCGCTCGCCCGGTCCCGTCCGGCTGTCCGGTCATCAGCCGATCAAGCGCAGCCGCGGCGTGCCCATGGTCTTCCGGCTCGGGCTGCTCGTCGCCGTGCTCGCGCTCTCGGTGGGTGTCCTGCTGGTTGGGATGAAGGGGTTCGGGTCCATCGTCGGCGGGCTGGGCTCGGCGTTTGGTGGCTTCGTCGCGGGGGTCACATCGACACCGTCGCCCAAGCCCGTCGTCGTGACCGTCGCCGATCCCCCGTCGCTCGATCAGCCAAGCGAGCCGTACACGGCCGAAACGACCGTCGACCTGGTGGTGACGGTGCCAGCCGCGCTGATCGGCAGCTCGGATCATCGGATCAAGGTCTACCTGCAGCTGCCCGAACAGCCGCCGACCGCGATCCAGGAGTCGGCCATCGCCGACACGCCCAAGACCATCATCCCGGTCACCCTCGAGAAGGGCATCAACGATTTCACCGTGACCCTCACCGGGCCCGGCGGGGAATCCGATCCGTCGGCGGTCGCCCGCTACGTGTTCGACGCGGTGGCTCCAAAGATCACCCTGACCTCGCCCAAGGACAATGCGATCGTCAACGGCAAGGCGGTCAACATCAAGGGCAAGACGCAGGCCCGGACCACCCTCCTCGCCCGCAACGAGGCGAGCGGATCGTCGATCGCGGGCACGGCCGAGTCCGACGGCACGTTCACCCTCAGCCTCGCGCTCAGCCCCGGCGTCAACATGATCACCATCACCGGGACCGACCCGGCCGGCAACGTGACCGAGACCAGCCTCACCGTGCGGCGCGGCTCGGGCAAGCTGACCGCCGCCCTCACCGCGTCGAGCTATCGGATCAGGCGCACGAAGCTGCCCGAACCGGTGACCCTGTACGCCACCGTCACCGACCCCGATGGTCGAGCGATCGCGGGCGCGGACATCACGTTCACGCTGAGCATCCCGGGCATCCCTACCGTCACCATCGACGGCCGGACGTCCGAGAGCGGCAAAGCCTCGTTCCAGACGACGATTCCCAAGGGCGCGACCCTCGGCCAGGGCAGCGCGACGGTCCTCGTCTCGACCTCTGAGTTCGGCCCGGCGTCCGACAACGCGGTGATCACCATCATCAAGTGACCCACGGCCGCGGTGGCCGCGGCGCGACGGCCGGCGCACGGTCGCGCCGAATTCGACAGCGACGTCATTCGCAGCTACCATCCCGCCATGCCGATGTGGCGCTGTCCGCACTGCGGGACACCCCAGGCCGAGACGGCCAGGTGTTGGGTCTGCCGACGATCCAGCACGGCGTGCGCCACCTGTCAGCACTTCAGACGATCGGTCGCCGCCCAGCTCGGCTACTGCGGACTCGACCTCAAGCGAAGGCCGCTGCGGGGCGATGAGATCCGGGGCTGCTGGGAGCCGGCGGTGGGGCTGCCCGAGGCCCCGTCGGTCGGCGGGTCGAAGCCGGCTCCCGCGGCGCTCGACGCGGTCGAGGAGCGAACTCCTGTTCGGAAGCTCGAGTTCGTCGAGGTCCGGACTTCGACTGGGAAGGCTCCTCGCCGGACGACCGATGGCGCCGCACGGAGGAAGCGGCCGGCGGGCATGACCGCCGACGGCGCCCTCGGCGCCGATGACCCGTCGACCGACGATGACGAGCCGTCCGGCCCGATCGTCCCCGTGGTCGAGCCGGGCTGGAGCTTGTGGGGCGACGCCGAGTTCTGACCCGGCATCGGCCCGTGGAGCGCTAGAGGCCCGCTGGTCGCGTCCCGAGGGTGACCTGGAGCGTCATCGTCTTGCCGTCGCGCAGGACCTGCACCTTGACCGTGCCGCCCGGTGAGAACTGGGCGAGCGTGGCGTCGAGCGGGTGCTCCTCGTCGATGACCTTGTCGTTGATGCTCACGATGATGTCGCCGTTCTTGACGCCGCCGAGATCGGCCGGCTTGCCGGGCTCGACGCCTGACACCGGCTGGCCATTGGCATCGACGCCACCGACCAGCGCGCCCACATTGACCGGAAGCTTCTGGTCGGCCGCGACCTGGCGGGTGACCGAGACGAAGTGGATGCCCATGTATGGCCGGCTGAGCGCTTCACCGGCGACGGCCTGGGCCATGATCGGTCGGGCGACATCGATCGGGATGGCAAAGCCGATCCCGTTGCTGTTCGACGCGATCGCGGTGTTGATGCCGATGACGTTGCCGCCCGCGTCGAGCAGCGGACCGCCGGAGTTGCCCGGGTTGATCGCGGCGTCGGTCTGGATCAGGTTGGTCAGCGATTCGTTGTTGTCGGTCGTGATCGAGCGACCCTTGGCCGACACGATGCCGCTGGTGACTGAGTTCGAGTAGGTGCCCAGCGGGCTGCCGATGGCGACCACCAGCTGGCCGACCTTGAGCGCGTCGGACTCCCCGACCGCGGCGGACGGCAGGTCGGTGGCGTTGACCTTGACGATGGCCAGGTCGGTCAGGGTGTCGATGCCGTAGACGCTGCCCTCGAGGACGCGGCCGTCCTTGAGCTCGACGTCGAACTTCTCGCCGCCCTCGACGACGTGGTGGTTCGTCAGGATCCAGCCGTTGCTGTCGAAGATGACCCCCGAGCCGACGCCGGTCGCGGGGATGACGCCCAGGTTGCCGGCATCGGAACTGCCGGTGACGGTGATCCGGACGACGGCCGGGCTGACCTTGGCGGCCACGGCGATGGTCGCCGAGGACTCATCGATCGCCAGCGGCTGGACGGCACCGGCATTGGTCGCCTGGGCGCCGGCCGGCGAGGTCGCTGCGGGTCGGTCGAGCGCCCCGGCCGCGTCGAGGGCGAGGACGGTGCCGCCCGATGCGAGCACGGCCGAGAGGAGCGTCGCGGCCAGCAGCGATCCGCCACCGCGGCCGTTGCGGCCGGTCTGGGTGCCGGCCGCCGGGACCGTCGTCGGGGCCGGTGCCGGTTCGTACCATCGCTCGGGTGTCACCGGCGCGGTCTCGTCCCAGGAGCGCGCCCAGTCGGCGCGTGGCTCGGGCGCCGGAGTGTAGCGGTCGACGGTGGGACCGCCCGGCTCGATCGGCGCCGTGTCGGGCGCCTGGTCGGCCGGCTGGTCGGCCGACGGGACAGCGTGTCGCTCGGTGAGATCGCCTGGGTCGGTGGCGTCGGTTCGTGGTTCGTCATGCATGGTGGAGGCAGGTTCCTTGATGGCGAGGACCGGTGAGCGGTCGATGAGGATGGGTGATCACGTCCTAGGGTGCAGCCTGCGGGTTGACCTGCGGGCGCTCGGACGGTGAAGTTTCCTGCACGTTTGGTGCGAGCAGGCCGGTATCGGTCATGACGGCCTTGTCCTCGCGCGCCTGGCCATCGGCCGCCGACGCGACCGCCGCGCGCTCGGCCGCGGGCGTGCCCTCGACCAATCGGGGATCGCGCGGCAGGGTGACGATGAATCGAGAGCCCCGCCCGACGAGGCTCTCGACGTCGACCACACCACCGTGCATGTCGACGATCGAGCGGACGATCGCGAGCCCCAGCCCGCTCCCGCTGCCGCGCGCCTCGTTGGCTCGCGACCCTCGGTAGAAGCGCTCGAAGATGAATGGCAGCTCGGCGGCCTCGATGCCGACGCCGGTGTCGGTCACCTCGATCCGGGCGCCGTCAGGTGTCGCCGCGGCATCGACCGAGACCGAACCGCCCCGGGGCGTGAACTTGACCGCGTTGGCGACGAGGTTGGCCACCACCTGACCGATCCGCTGGGGATCGTGGCGGATGCGGACCGGGGCCACGGGCAGGTGGAGCGAGAGCTCGATGCCGCGCCGCCGGGCCGCCGCCATCGACTGCTCGACCGCGGTCTCGACCGCCGCCCGCAGGTCGTCCGGTCGGAGGTCGAGCAGGACCAGCCCCGAGTCGAGCTTGGACAGTTCGAGCAGGTTCTGGGCGAGCCAGTCCAGCCGCTCGATCTGCTGCCTACTCGACTCGAGGAACTCCGCCCGGGCGTCGGGATCGTCGGCGGCGCCCTCCGTGAGCAGCTCGTTGAAGGTGCGCAGGGCCGCCAGCGGCGTCCGCAGTTCGTGCGAGACATCGGCCAGGAAGTCGCGGCTTCGGTCGCGGTCGCGGCGGATGATCTCGACGCTCTCCTGGAGCCGCTCGGCCATCGCGTTGAACTGGACCGCCAGCTCGGCCATCTCCGATGTCCCGGCACGCACCTCGTCGGCCGGCACGCGCAGGCTGAGATCGCCCTCGGCGAGGCCGCGCGACGCCTCGGTCAGACGCCGCAGGGGCGTCGTGAAGCGGCGGGCCATGGCCGCCGAGACGAGCACGCTCAGACCCAGCGCGAACAGGGCGACCGCGGCGAGCAACCCGGTGACGTTGGCCAGTGCCGTCGCCCGGAAGGTGTATGGGTTGGACAGCGTCACCTGCAGCACGTACGGCGTCCACAGGTCGCCGCCGCCGTACTCCTCGGGCACCGAGACGTTCTTCTCCTGCGTCTGGCCGACCTCGGGCGAGGCCTCAAGGTTGATCCGGATCGGGTCTACCTTGGCCGGCACGAAGACCCGGCCTTCGCCGCCGGCGACCCATTGTCCGAAGGTGAGCTGGACGTCGGCCTGGGCGAGACTGTCGGCAATGAAGCGCTGGATGTCGTGGTCGGCGAGCGCGAGGAGGACGATCGGTGCGACGTCGTTGTCCGGGCCCACGACGGGCCGGCCGGCGGCCGCGACGTCGGCCAGTGACTCGACGTACGTGTCGACCGATTTCGCGCGCTGGTCGAGGTCCGCCTGCTGCTGCTTGGTGAAGTAGTCGTCGAGCCGGTTGATGACAAGGGCCGTGACGAGCAGCAGGGTCAGCGCGACGACCGCCAGGAACGCGCCGGTCAGGCGACCCTGGAACGTCCGCGGGAAGAGCCGGCGCAGTCGACGCGGAAGACGGGCGCCCCGTTCCGCGGGTCGTTCAGCGCTCGGCGAATGCGTAGCCGACACCTCGGACCGTCAGAACGAACACGGGCAGCGCCGGGTCATCCTCGATCTTGTCGCGCAGGTGGCTGACGTGGACGTTGATGGTCTTCTCGTCCTGGTCGAGCGCCTCGTAGTCACGCAGCAGCTCGAGCAGCTCGGAGCGGGTGTAGACACGGCCGGGCCGGCTGGCCAGGTGACGAAGGATCTCGAATTCGGTCGGGGTCAGGCTCACTCGTCGGTCGCCGCGCTGGACGCGACGGCGCTCGAGGTCGATGAGCAGGTCGCCGTGGCGGATGACCCGGCCACCGACCGCATCCGAGAGGTCGCCGTACGAGCGCCGCAGAAGCGCCTTGATCCGGCTCATCAGCTCGCGCAGCCCGAACGGCTTGGTCAGGTAGTCGTCGGCCCCAAGCTCGAGCCCGATCACCTTGTCGACCTCGTCGTCGCGCGCGGTCAGGACGAGGACCGGCATCTTGGCGCCGGCCGCTCGAATGCGACGGAGGACCTCGAACCCGTCCATCCCGGGGAGGCGCACGTCGAGCACCACGAGATCCGGCGCCTGGCGGGTGGCGATCTCCAGACCTTCCTCGCCGGATCGGGCCACGGCGACCTCGTAGCCCTCCTGCTGGAGGGCGTACTGGATCCCGCGGGCGACCGCGTGTTCGTCTTCGACGATGAGGATGGTGGCTGCCACGCGGGGATGCTACACCGGGGCGACCGAATCGCCATCGTGGGCCACGCTCGCGAGGCGTGGTACCCTAGCGGCCGCTACCGGGCGCCTCGCCATCTCCGGCCCCGCCGGCGAGCCGCAGCCCCTGACTCGACAAAGACCCAGATCCAGAGGTTCCCATCATGTCCACCGCCCGCGCGACGCTGGCCGCCGAACATCGCGACATCATCGGCAAGAAGGTCGCCGTCCTTCGTCGAGCCGGACGCCTCCCGGCGGTGGTCTACGGCCACGGCGTGGAGTCGTCGAGCATCTCGGTCGACGCCCACGAGTTCGAGCAGCTTCGTCGCCACAGCGGTCCCAATGCCCTGGTCGACCTGTCGGTCGACGGGAAGAAGGCCAGCCCGGTGCTTGTCTCGGCCGTCCAGGTGCACCCGGTCAATCGCCGGACCCTCCACGTCGACCTGTTCCTCGTCCGGATGACCGAGGAGCTGACGGTCGATGTGCCGCTCGTCGCGACCGGCGACTCGCCGGCCGTGGCGCTCCAGGGCGGCACTCTGCTCCACCCGATGGAATCGGTGCGCATCCGCGCCCTGCCGGACCACCTCCCGCAGTCGATCGAGTACTCGGTCGAGTCGCTGACCGATTTCGACACGACGATCCATGTCCGCGACCTGATCGTGCCCGATGACGTGACCCTGCTGACCGACGGTGACGAGATCATCGCCAAGGTGCAGGCGCCGCGCGTCGAGGAAGTCGTCGAGGTCCCGGCCGAGATCGGCGAAGGTGCGCCCGAAGGCGAGGAAGCCGCCGAGGGCGGTGCCGAGGCGTCGACCGACACCGAGGCCGGCGAGGGCTGACCGCCGGGCGTCCGGTCAGCGAGATCGCCGGCCGGACGCGAACACGATCGGGAAGCGCATCGTCATCCGCTCCGCGGAGAGGGCGGTCAGGCGCGTTCGAAGCTCGGCGACGAGCCGCTCCCGGACATCCGGGTCGAGCTCGGCGAACAGCGTCTCCTCGTCGAACTCGCGCAGGAAGTCGATGTAGCCCTCGACCGTGAAGCGGTGCTCGAGGTGGCCGGTGCGAACCTGCACCCCGGCGAAACCCGCGGCCCGAAGCTCCCCCGCCGCGCGTTCGATCGATGGCAGGTCGCCCGAGCGACCGCCATCGTCGCCACGAGCCTCGATGTCGAGGTCATCGAGCACGTCGTCGAAGGTCGAGTCTGGCAGGAAGATCCGCTCGTCCTGGAGCCAGGTCACATAGGCCAGCATCCCGCCCGGCCGCAGGACGCGACGCGCCTCGCGCAGCGCTCGTCCCCGGCGCGGCACGAGCTGGAGGACGAACGACGACACCGCGCCATCGAAGGCGCCGTTCGGGAACGGCAGATCATCGGCGAAGGCCACCGCCGAGCTGAACCTGGCCCGCTCGCCGGCCGGCAGTCGCCGGTCCGCCTCGGCGTCGGCGACGTCCCGCATCCCGGCCGAGGCATCGACCCCGACGATCGAGACGTCCGGCCAGCGAGCCAGCGCCCCGAGCGCCAGCTGGCCGGTCCCGGTCCCGATGTCAACGAGGCGGGTGCGCCCGGTCATCTCGGGAGCGATCCCGTCGAGCAGCGCTTCGACGGCCGGCGCCAGGACAGGCGCCCACCATCGCGCGTAGCCGGTGGCGAGACGGTCGTAGCGCTCGGTCTGCTCGGTCATCCGCGCATCGTGCCACGCGCCGTCAGGCCCGAGGAAGGGTCGGTGCCCGACTGGCTCTGGATCGGGCGCCCGATGGCTACCCCTCGCCGGCCAGCGGTGCCGGTGGCGGCGGCGTGATGGCCGGGTTCCGTCGGCCATAGCCGAGCCGCCGCGCGATCGCGACGACCAGGAGCGTGATCGCCCCGACGATCAACAGGAGCGGCAGCCAGACGATGGCGAACCAGATACCGGCGGTGGCCAGGCTCTGGAGGATCGAGACGGTCGCGGCGGCGGCCTCGTCGACCACGACGGCCGGCTCCCAGCCCTTGGCCGCGGCCTGGACGGCGACGATCGGCACGTTGAAGCGCACGGTCAGGGTCGCGTAGCCAGCCCGGTCGTTGAGGTCCTTGAGCTGTGCCGTCAGCGTCTCGATCTGGCCGCGCGTGTCGGTGAGCTGGGCCTGGACCTCGAGCACGTCGCTGATCTTGGTGGCCTTGGCGGCGATCCCCTGGAGGGCCGTCTCGCTGGCTCGAAGGTTGAGGATGCGTGCCTGCAGATCGACGACCTGGCTGGTCACCTCGATCGCGTCGGTGTGTTCGGTGACGACCTTGGTGGTCAGGCCGTTGAGCCCGCGCAGCTGATCGAGCGCCTGCTCCCAGCCCGCCGCCGGGATCCGGTAGGTGATCTCGGCCGACGGCCGATCGCCCTCGTTGCTCGTCGTCGAGGCACCGAGATAGCCACCGAGACCGGTGATCGCATCGCGAGCGGCGCGAAGGGCGGCCGGCACATCGCTGACCTCGAGATCCATCGTGCCGGTGCGGATGATCTTCGCCTCGTCGACGGCCGCGACTTGACCGCCGTTGTTGCCCTGCCCGCCGTTGTTGCCCTGCCCGGGTTCGGGTGCGGATGCTGCGGACGCCGCCGGAATGGCCCCGATCCCGTCGCCGTTACCGACGCCGACCGTGTCGAGGCCGGGGGCGGTGGCGGAGGCCGAGCCGCCGCAGGCGGCGATGAGGGTCGCGATCACGATCAGGAAGAGGATCGGACGGATGGTGCGCATGGCTGGACCTCCGGGGCTCGCCTCGGTCAGGCTGACCGGGGCGGCAACCCGGAGACGCCACCGCCGGGCGGCAAGTTCCTCGACCCGAGCGGACGCCACACCACACCGGCCCGAGGCGTCCAGAGCCTGACCGCCGACCCGCGCCCTGCCCGCGCCGGCCGCACGGAGGATGGCCCATTGGACCGATCCATCGCCCAGCGCCTGCTGGCCACCGGCCTCGCCTTGGGGGTCCTTGCGGAACTCCTGCTCGACGGCCCAGCCTATGGCGTCAACGTCGTCATCCTCGTCGCCGTCCTGCTCGGGGCCGGCTGGCTCCTCCGCCGCCCGGAGCGCGCTCCGGACCCGCTCGATGGCTGGCTGCCCGCGACGGCTATCGTCCTCGCGGCATTCGTGGCCGTTCGCAGCGACCCGTTCGTGGCGCTCATCGACACGCTCGTCGCCCTCGCCTTCACCGGTGCCGCATTGGTGGCCTTCTCGGGCGTGCCGGTGACCCGGCGGTCGGCGTCGGTGGTGGCCGTCCTCGGAGCGATGGCCCTTGAGGCGACGGCGGCAGGCGCGGCACGCGTCACCCGCGCGGCCCGCCCCAGGATCGGGTTCCGCAAGTCACGGATCCCGGGCTCGCTGGCAGCGCTCGGGCGCGGGCTGCTGCTGGCCCTGCCGATCGCCCTCATCTTCACGGTCCTGTTCGCATCGGCCGATCCCATCTTCGGTCGGACGCTGCGCGAGCTCCTCGGCTGGCAGATCGACCTCGGCGGGATCGGCGGCCGGCTCGTGTTCGTCGTGGCCAGTGCGTGGCTGGCGATCGGCCTGTTGTCGGTCGCGGCGGTCGGCGTCCCGGACGTCGCTCGTGCGTCCCTCGGGGCCGCCGCCCGAAGGGACATCGTCGTCCCGGCCGGGCGATTGGGGACCGCCGAGGCGCTCGTGATCCTCGTCGTCATCGATGCCGTCATCGGCCTCTTCGTGGGCCTCCAGGTCGCCTATCTGTTCGGCGGCCAGGACACGCTCCTCGCCGCTGGTCTGACCTACAGCAACTACGCTCGGCGCGGGTTCTTCGAGCTGGTCGCGGCCGCCTGCCTGGCGGGCGCCGTCGTGGTCGTCGTCGAGGCGACGGTCGTGCGGCGGGGCCGGCTCTACCTCGCGGCCCTCCTGGCACTACTGGGGCTGACCGCGGTCGTGCTCGTGTCGGCCGCGCTCCGGCTTCGCCTCTACCAGGATGCCTACGGCTGGACCGAGCTGCGGTTGTATGTCCTGGCGACCATCGTGTCGCTCGCCGCGGCCCTCGTGCTCATGACCGCGCTGGCCATCGTCGACCGGATGCGCTGGCTGGGCCACGGTCTGGCGGTCATCGCCGTGGTCGCGCTCGTCGGACTCAACCTCGTCGCTCCCGCCGGGTACGTGGCCGCGCGCAACGTGGAGCGCGTCGCGGACCCAGGCCTCGTCGCCCCGGGCGGCCATGCCGGGCTCGATGCTGCCTACCTCGGGGTCCTCCCCGACGATGCCATCCCGGTCCTCGTCGAGGCACTCCCTGGGCTGCCGGCACGCGAACGCGACGACGTGCTGGCGCTTCTGCAGGCGCGCAAGGCGGAGCTGGCCACGGATCCGGCCTTTGCCAGCCCGGCCGCCTGGAACCTAGGCCGGGAGCGGGCGCGAGCGTCCCTTTCGACGCTGCCATAGCGCCTCGCTCGGCCGCCTCGAGTCGGCCCGGGGCGCTATCGTTGGCCCATGGCATTCCCCATCGAGCCCCCGATCGAGCCCATGCTGGCGAAGGCCGCCGACGCGCTGCCCACCGACGAGGGCTGGCTGTTCGAGCCCAAATGGGACGGCTTCCGGGCGCTCGTCTTCCGGGACGGTGACGAGCTGTACACGCAGTCACGCGACCTGAAGCCGCTCGATCGCTACTTCCCGGAGCTGGCGGCCCCGCTCAAGGCGGCCCTGCCCGATCGCTGCGTCCTCGATGGCGAGGTCGTCATCGCTCGCGACGGCGCGCTTCAATTCGAGTCACTGCTGCTGCGGATCCACCCGGCCGCCTCACGAGTCAAGATGCTCGCTGAGGAGTCGCCCGCCAGCTTCGTCGCCTGGGACCTGCTGGCCCTCGGCGACGAGGACCTCCGCGCCGTGCCCCAGGTCGATCGTCGAGCGCGCCTCGAGGCCGTCCTGGGCTCTGCCGAGCCGCCCATCCACCTGACGCCGGCCACCCGCGATCGCGCCACAGCCGTCGAATGGTTCGAGAAGTTCGAAGGCGCCGGTCTCGACGGTGTCGTCGCCAAGCGGCTCGACGCGCCGTACCAGCCCGGCAAGCGGGCGATGCTCAAGATCAAGCACCAGCGCACGGCCGACTGCGTCGTGGCGGGGTTCCGCTGGCACAAGAACGGCCCGGGCACGCACGTCGGCTCCCTCCTGCTGGGCCTGTTCGATGACGAAGGGACGCTCCATCACGTCGGCGTCACCTCGTCATTCACCTGGGATCGGCGTGCCGAGCTGGTGGACGAGCTCGCGCCGCTGCGCGAGGGCGCCCTCGACCACCACCCGTGGCGCGAATGGGCCGAGTGGGCCACGACCGGCGACGCCGACGCCTCCGGCCAACGCCTGCCGGGTGCGACCTCGCGCTGGAACCGCGGCAAGGACCTGTCCTGGGAGCCACTCCGCACCGAGCGCGTCGCCGAGGTCGCCTACGACCACCTCCAGGGCGACCGCTTCCGGCACGGGACCACCTTCAAGCGCTGGCGCCCGGACAAGCCACCGGAGGCCTGTCGCTACGACCAGCTCGAGGAGACGGCGCCCTTCCTGCTTGGCACCATCTTCGGGACGCAGGGCTGAGGTGACCCGCGGCTCGAGCTTGTCGGGAGTGGCTGGATCAGCCGGCACTCATCGGTCGAGGACGAGGAACAGCACCAGCCAGCCAAGGAACGCGTAGCTCGCCAGCACGAGCTCGACGTGAGTGCCGAAGGCTCGAGCCAAGGCGAAGGTCGTCGCGGCCGTGTTGGCGGCATAGAGCGCCTCCGGCCAGGCTTATGCGCGACAGGTTCTCGATCTTCGGCCTCATTGCTCGCGCAACTCCGCCATGACGGCCAGGCGTGCCAGCGCTCGATCGGCGATGAGGAGAGCGGTCGCCACGGCCGCGACGATCGTCCCGGCCACGAGGGCGACCGACGCGAACGGCACTGCCGGCCGATCCGCAGGCGGGTCGAACACGCCGGCCAGGATCTGGAGCAACGCGACGCCGACCAAGGCGCCGGTCAGCAACCCGGCGAGGATTCCGGCACCGCCGATGACCGCGGCCTCGCCGATCAGCGTGGCCCGCAGCTGGGCCGGCTCGGCCCCGATGGCGGTCAGCGTCGCCAGCTCGCGTCGCCGTTCTGCGATGCCGGCGAGCAGAAACAGCGCGACACCGACGGCGCCGATCAGCACCGCGAAGGCGACATCGATCAGGACGAGGCTGGACAGGTCGACGGAGGTGATGCTGTTGGCCAGGCGGGCGGTCGTCGTCGTCAGGTCCGAGACCTGCCAGCTGTCGCCGGCCCGTTCCGAGAGGCGTCGTGCCGCGTCGCCGACGTCGCCATCTGCCTTGGCCAGGAAGAAAGAGACGCGGTCGTTGCCGGTCTGCGCGGTGACGTAGGCCTGGTTCGCGACGAGGAACGCATCCTTCGGGGCGGTCGGGAACTCAAGTGCGATGCCGGCCATCGTGAAGGTGACAGTCACGAATTTGCCGTTCGCATCGGGGACGCGGATCTTCAGGTGATCGCCCGGCACGATGCTGTAATCGGTGGCGGTCTCGGCGGAAACGAGGATGGCGTCCGGCCGCGCTTGCAGCGCCTCAAGCGCGCCGCTGGCCGTGGTTCCCTCGAAGAACCCGTCGGCGAGCGGCGCCACCGAAGCGAGCGTGCTCGCGTCGATGGCCAGCAGGTCCTGCGCCTCCGGCCCGACGAAGACGACCCGATCGACGAACGGCGTGATAGCGGCGATCCCCTGGCCGCGCAGCGTCTCCGCGACCGAGGCCGTGGCGGGTACCGTGGGCATCGCCTTCAGGTCGGCGCCGAGCGTCAGGCCCGCATCGACCCGCTGTTGTTGGCGGTACGTGGCGTCGAACACGAGGACGCTCGTCGCGAAGCTCGTGGCCAGGGCGAGGACCACGATGGCACGTGACGCGGTGGCCGCCCGGGCGCCGAGGGCTCGGCCGGCCAGCCCGCCACCCGGTCCGAGGAGGCGCGCCATCACCCGCGACAGCCGGTCGCTGCGTCGGAGGGCGGCGGTGACGATCCGCAGCAGAAGCAGGGTGCCTCCCGACCAGAAGAGGAGCGGGGCGATGAATGAGGTCAGCGCGAGGGTCACCGTCGGGTTGCCCTCGGCGTTGAGGACCGGATGGATGCCCGTTCCGCCAACGACCACGTAGACGACGACACCGGCCACGAGGGCGATGACGTCCAGGTAAGCGCGTCGCCAGAGAGGGTCGCGGACCCGCTGGAGCTCCTGTCGCCCGAGGCCGATCTCCTCGCGCAGCTGGTCTCGCAGCGGGATGTATGCGGCGATGGTCGCCAGCAGGGTCGTCAGGACGATGGCCACGACGCCGACCCGAAGCAGCGTCCCGGCAGGGTCCGTAGACGCCAGCGCCGGGCCGAAGAGCGCAAGCCCGACCGCCGCCCCGGCGATGACGCCGATCAGCGCGCCGAGGGCGGCCCTGACGACCGCGGCGCCCACGAACACGAGTCGGAGCTGGCCGGTGGTCGCGCCGCGCGCTCGGAGCAGCGCTGCGTGGCGACGGGTCGTGTCAGCGGTCGCGTCGGCGGCCAGTCGCGATAGAGCCAGGGCGAGGATGATCCCGGGCAGGGCCAGGAAGATGAACAGGATCTGACCCCAAACGAGGTCCGCCGCCAACGGCTCGAGTGAGGCCGCAGCGTCATCGACCACCTGGAAGGTTCCCGGCCCCTGGCGATCCAGCCGTCGCCGGACGGTATCGAGCCACTTCTGGGCCTCGACGGGATCGCCCGGCAGACGGGCGTGGTCGAGCTTGAACTGGATCTCGCGGCGCACCGCCGGGTCGGCCGCGAAGACCGGTCCGGTCGCGTTCGATCCGACCGCCGGCGCGCTCGAGTCCACGGCGGTCGCACCGGCCGGGATCCTGGGGAGGACGAGCTGTTCGAGGTCCGACCGCGCCATCACCGCCACGTTGGCCGGCGGGTTCGCGCCGGCCGCACGGTGGGCAACGTCGATCGGACCCAGAAGCAGGTCCGCGCCCGTCGTCGAGACGACGCCCGAGACGACGAGGCTCACCGAGCCGCCGCCCGGCAGCGTGAAGGCGAGCTGGTTCCCCGGGACCGCGCCGAGGTTGGAGGCGAGGTCGCGGCTGATGAGGATCTTGCCCGGCGCGGGGTCGCCGGACGACACGCCGAACAGACCCGTTGCGGTGTCGTAGCCGGGCTCGATGCCGACGAGGACCCCTGTGCTCGTCTGGGTCGCCGTCCCGGCTATGTCGAGCGCCGCGGCGTCGAAGTGGACGAGATCGAACCGATAGGTGGCCTTGACGTCGGGGTCGGCCGCCAGGATCTCCTGGGCAGCGGCCGCGCCGGCGCCGGGGGCAAGGACGGCCTGCGCGTCGATGCTGACATCGGCCAGCGCGCGGCGAGTCACGGTCGCGCCCGAGGCCGACCCGAAGAGCAGCACGCTGGTGATCAGGGCGGACGCCATCGCGACGCCCACCAGGGCTGCCAGGCTGCGCCCCGGCTCGCGCAGGACGAGGCGGACCGCGTGGCCGAGGAACGGCATCAGGCGGCCCTCGACAGGCGGCCGTCGTGCATCTGCCAGCGACGGTCGGCCCGTCCGGCGCTGCGCGGATCATGGGTGACGAGGATGAGGCTGCAGCCACGGCGCCGGACCGCGTCGACCAGCAGGTCGAGCACGAGATCACCGGTGTCGTCGTCGAGGCTGCCGGTCGGCTCGTCGGCGAGGAGGATGGCGGGCTCGATCACCAGCGCGCGGGCGACGCCGACCCGCTGGCGTTCGCCACGGCCGGTCGCTGCCGGCGATCAGCTGGAGCAGCGTGGACTTGCCGCTCCCCGATCGGCCCATGATCGCCACGACCTCGCCGGACGCGATCTCGAGGTCGATCCCGCGCAGCGCGACGGTCTCGACGTCGGCTTCGCGATAGATGCGAATGACATCGATGAGCCGGATCGCCGGGGAGGACGCGGACGACCGCAGCTTTCGAGTCCGCTGGACGGTCACGACCACGTGAAGGACTCGATCATCGTGCGGAAGGCATCGACGTTGTCGACGCCATCGGGGGTTGACAGGCTGACGATCGCCAGCCCGTTGCTGCCCGGGACGTAGTAGCGGTCCACGGTCGAGGGGATCTGCTTGCCGGTCACCGGATCGGGCGGTGATGGCAGGTGGAAGACCAAATGGTCATACGTCGCTGACTTCGTCTTGACCCGGTCCTCCTTGACGAGCTTGAAGCCGGCCTGCGACCGGAGCGCGGGGAGGTCCGTACCGCTGATGTAGCTCGCGACATCGGCCTGCGGCGCGACCACGGCGACGGTCTCAGTGCTGTCTTTGTCGCGGATGATCACGCTTTCAGGAGTCGTCGTGACCTGCCAGCCCTCGACGTACTGGATCGAGTAGCCGTGGGCGGCATTGCGATACGTCAGGAAGACCGCATTGTCGGGGACGTCGCCGGTGGTCGCGCCACCACCGATGTCAGGCGCCTGGCTCGGACCCTCGGTCGGCTGCTCGACGGCCGGCGAATGTGACGGAGCGGTCTCGGCCGGCGACGTGCTCGGCGGGGTCGTCGGTACGGCGGGGCTCGTCGCAGACGGCACCCCGGATGGCGCAGCGGCAGTGCCGCAGGCCGCAAGGAGGATGCCCGCCACCGGCAGGAGGCTGAGCCGCAGATGTGTCGGGCTTCGGTGTCGCATCGGGACCTCGTGCTGATCGAGCCCCGCATGCCGGGACCGTCAGCGACAGGTATGCGACGCGGACATGAACCTCACCTGAAGCGCGGCAGGCTGACGCGGAACCGCGAGCCTACGCCGGGCTCGCTGTCGACGGTCAATCGCCCGCCGCTCCGCTCTGTCAGGCTGCGCGCCAGCGCGAGGCCCAGGCCGGTCCCGTCTGGACCCGCGGCGTCGGCGTGGACGCGGTAGAACGGCTCGAAGATCCGGTCCACGTCCGCCGCGGCGATCCCTGGGCCGTCGTCGGCCACGTCGAGCATGGCGTCGCGCTCCGTACCGGATGTCGTCACGTTGATCCGCGTGTCGGGCCCGCCGTAGCGTGCTGCATTGTCGAGCAGGTTGGCGAGGATGCGCCGGACGTCCTCGGAGTCGGCAGTGACCAGGAGGTCCGGGGCGAGCTCGATCCGAGTGCTGGCGGCGCGCGGGTTCGCGAGGTCGAACGTCTCGACCCCCTCTGCCACGGCCACCGACAGGTCAGATGGATCCGCCCGCGGCGCCAGCAGGCGTTCATCTGTCCGGGCCAGAAGGAGCAGGTCGTTGGTCAGCCGGGTCAGCCGATCCGTGGCGACGACCACCGAGCGTAGCGCGTCCTTGAGCTCATCCGGGCTCAGGTCGGCCTCGGCCGCGCCCTCCGCGGTCACCCGGATCGCGGCGAGCGGCGTCCGCATCTCGTGCGAGGCGTCCGCCACGAACCGCCGCTGGCGCAGATGGGCCTCGCGGATCGGCCGCAGGGTCCGGCTGGCGAGGACCCAGGCGATGACCCCGACGAGACCCACCACAGTCACGTTGCCGATCAGCAGAGCGACGCCGATCCGCTGGATCGTCGTCTGGTAGGCGAGCTCGGCCGCCTGTTCATTGGTCAGCTCCGGAGCCAGATCGAATGCCGGTGCCAGCACGACCGTGATCGCCGTGTAGAAGACGATGCTGAAGACGCCGAGCGCCAGAGCGAAGAGCGCGATGTACAGCAGCGTCAACCGGAGCCGGGCGCGGGCGAACATCAACCGCCGCCGACCGCTGGTTCCTCGGCCCGGATCCTGTACCCCGCGCCGCGGACCGTCTCGATGAGGCCGTCGCGCCGGCCGCCGTCCACCTTGCGTCGCAGGCTCCGGATGTAGACCTCGACGACATTCGATCCGGCCGCGAACTCGGCGTCCCACAGGGCGTCGATGAGGCGCTCGCGACCGAAGATCTGGCCGGGATGCCGGGCCAGCAGCTCGAGCAGCGCGAACTCGCGGGCCGTCAGGCGGATCGACCGTCCTCCGCGGGTCACGCCCAGCGAGGCCGGTTCCAGCGCGAGATCGCCGACGACGATCCGGGGCGCGCTCTCCGGTGCGGTCCGGCGGCCCAGTGCCCGGACCCGAGCTCGAAGCTCGGCCATGGCGAAGGGCTTGGCGAGATAGTCGTCGGCGCCGCGATCGAGCCCGGCGACCCGATGCTCGACGCCATCGAGGGCAGTCAGCATCAGGATCGGCTCCCGATAGCCCGACGACCGAAGACGGTCGCAGACCTCGAGCCCGCTCATGCCGGGCAGGACGATGTCGAGGACCACCAGGTCGTAGTCGTAGGTCTCCGCCCAGGTCAGTGCCTCGCGCCCGTCCGCGACCGTGTCGACCGCATGGCCGTCGGCCTTGAGGGCGACGCGCACGGCGTCGGCGATAGCGGCCTCGACCTCGACGACCAGCACGCGCAGGGTCAGCAGCCTCCCGTACTTGGGGTGGGATCGGCATCGGTCTGCCGCACACCGATATGTCGCATCGACATGAGCCTCAGATGAGCGGCGCCTCGGAGAAGCCCGCGTCGCGGGCGTCGTCGAGCTCGATCCGGTTGCCGAATGGGTCGCGGACGTAGCAACGGCGCAGCCGGATACCGGAGTCGTCCTCCTCGATCGGCACACCAGCAGCGATGAGGACCTCGCGGACCGATGTCAGGTCGCGCACGATCAGGGCCGGGTGAGCCTTCGTATGTGGCCGGAAGTCATCCTCCGGAGCGAGGTGGATGGCCGTATCGGGTCCGGCGAACCAACAGCCGCCGTGGACGGCGAGTTCCGGTGGCTTTGGCACCTCCCGAAGCCCGAGGAGTTCGCCGTAGAACGCCCGGGCGGCGTCCTCGCCGCCGGGCGGCATCGAGAGCTGGACGTGGTCGATGCCGACGATCTCGATCATGACGCCGACCTGGGCTGCTTCGATCTCATCGGCTTCTTGGACTCCTTCGGCGTCTTCGATTCGGGCGTCTTCGACTCGGTGGCGTTTGATTCGGGTGCCTTCGCCTCGGTGGCCTTCGGTTCGGTGTCCTTCGGCTTCGACGCGGGTCGCCGTGCCCTCGAACCTGACGTCGCCGCCCTCCAGGCCTCGACGTCCTGGCCCGCCCACGGGTCGAAGTCGGACTCCAGTGGTTCCTGGTTGGGGCGCTGGTTCTCCGGCACGTGGATGAGGTTGACGCGGACGCGATACCAGACCGCGGATCGGCCGCGCATCCCATCGACCAGGATGTCGGCCGGCTCGAGATACTCGACGATCTCCGGATGCCGCGCCTTCCAGCGCTCGAGCCCGGCCATCGCCTCGTCCTTGAACTCGGCCCGGGCGATCTCGACCACGGGGATCGACGACTTGCGACGACCGGTCGGGGTCGGTCGCGAGCCGACCCACTCGGTCGGCAGACCCGCATTCGGGTCGCCCGAGGCGACGGCCGCGGCGCGTTCGGCGGCGACATCGGGCGGCGGGCCGCCCGCCTGGCCCCGGCCCGGCTCGTATTCGGTCGGGGGACGGCGCGCCTTCGAGGGCTGCACGCGCGGTGGTTCGCCGGCCTGCTTGGCGTAGTTCGGCGGCCACGGCGCGTCGCCGATCCCTTCGGCCTCGTCCCTCGCGCTCAGCTCGAGCAGCGCGTCGAGCGACCCGACGGCCTGGTCGATGCCTGCCCCCGGGTCGCCGATCGATGCGTACCGGGCCGGGACCGTGGCGATCGTGAACGCCTCGGCTTCGACGGTGGCGACCTCGTCCCAGGTCAGCGGCGTCGAGACCCGGGCGTCGGGCAGCGGCCGGACAGAGTACGCCGAGGCGACCGTCCGATCCTTGGCGTTCTGGTTGTAGTCGAGGAAGACGCCGTGACGCTCCTCCTTCCACCACTTGGACGTCGCGAGGTCGGGCGCGCGCCGCTCCACGTCCCGGGCGAGTGCGAGGGCCGCCCGGCGAACCTCGGGGAACGTCCAGCGCGGCTCGATCCGGATGTTGATGTGGATCCCGCGCGAGCCCGACGTCTTTGGCCAGCCGACCAGCCCGACCGCCTCCAGCGATTCGCGCGCCACCAGGGCCACCTCGCGGATCTGCGACCACTCGACGCCGGGGACCGGATCCAGATCCACCCGCAGCTCGTCGGGATGGTCGAGGTCCTCGGCCCGAACGGGGTGTGGGTTGAGGTCGATGCAGCCGAGGTTGGCCACCCAGGCCAGCCCGGCCGCGTCATCGATGACGACCTCGTCCGCGGTCCGCCCGGACGGGAACGTGAGCGTCGCGGTCCGGATGAAGGCGGGCACGTTCTCGGGTGCCCGCTTCTGGAAGAACGGCTGGCCGGCGGCGCCGTCGACGAACCGCTTGAGCGCCATGGGACGCCCGCCGGCCCCACGCAGGGCGCCGTCCGCCACCGCCAGGTAGTACTGGACGAGATCCAGCTTGGTGTAGCCCGTCTCCGGGAAATAGACCTTGCGCGGGTTCGTGACGGTCACCTCGTGACCGTTGATCTGGAGGATCTCCTTCTCGGTCGGCATGCCCAAAACGATACCCCTCGACAGGCGGCGATGACCGACCGATGATGCCGGGGCACGACCCACGAGACCCAGGGGACGCATCCATGCTCAACCGTTCGGGATCGGCCGCTCTGGTCATCGCCGACATCACGGGCTACACGAGCTACCTTGCCGGCGTCGAGCTCGACCACGCGCAGGACATCCTGGCCGACCTGATCGATACAGTCGTTCGCTCGCTCCGGCCGAACTTCCGATTGGCCAAGCTGGAAGGCGACGCAGCGTTCACCTACGCCATCACCGACGCCGTGGACGCCTCGGCGCTGATGGACACCGTCGAGCGGACCTATTTCGCGTTCCGGCGCCGGCTCCGCGACATCGGCCAGGCATCGACCTGCGACTGCAACGCCTGCACGCGCATGCCCAACCTCGACCTCAAGCTGCTGGCCCACCATGGGACGATCCTGCGGCAGAAGGTGGGAAGCCGGATCGAGCTCGTTGGGAGTCCGGTCATCGTCGCCCACCGGCTGCTCAAGAACAGCATCACCGCGTCCACCGGGATCGCCGCGTACGCGCTGTACTCGGCCGACTGCCTCGCGGCCGCCGGTGTCGAAGATCCGACCTCGCTCGGGCTCGTCGAGCACCGCGAAACCTATGACCACCTGGGCGAGGTCGTCGGCTGGGTCGCCGACCTCGAGGCGGCGTGGCGTGCGGACCTGGACCGGACCCGTGTCATCGTCCAGCCCGATGCGGCGATGGCGACCTTCGAGTTCGATCTTCCGGCGCCTCCGGCGCTGGCCTGGGAGTACCTGACCTCGCCGGCACGCCGGTTGAACTGGCAGGCGGGCGCGACATCGATCGTCGAGGAGTCCGCGGCCGGCCGACGAGGCATCGGCACGACCAATCATTGCGTCCATGGCAAGGAGGCGGTCGTCGAGGAGGTCCTCGACTGGCGGCCACCGGACTACTTCACGATCAGGATGCAGGTTCCCGTCCCCGGCGCCCCGAAGATGCGCAGCACAGACGTCCTGACAGCGACCCCGCTCGGAACGCACGTGGAGATGCGCATCGAACGACCGCGATCCGCCCAGGAGCGCGGTTTCCTCGAGGTGCTTCTGCCACAGCTCGAACCGTCGGTCGTGGCCAGCTTCGAAGCCCTGCGACCGCTCCTCGCAGAGGCCATGGCCCAACGCGCGGCCGAGGACGACGCCGCACCGGAGCCAGGCGCGCCGATCTCGGCCGGCCGGTTCCTGGACGATCCTGTCGATTCGACCCCGATCCATTCGTCGTGAAAGCGATGGCCGCGATCTGCGACCTCATCAAACGCGGAGGTATGTCATGCACTACGCCCTGTTGATCTACACGCCGGAACCGACCGAGGAGGTCCCGCAGGAACAGATCGCGGCGGAGATGGACCAGTACAACGCCTTCGGCCAGCATCTTCGCGACCGCAACGCCATGCTCGGAGGCGAAGCGCTCGATTCGACGGCGACGGCGACCACGGTTCGCGTCATCGACGGCAAGACGATCACCACCGACGGACCGTTCGCCGAGACGAAGGAGACGCTGGGCGGTTTCTATCTGGTCGAGGCGGCCGATCTGGACGAGGCCATCGCCTACGCGGCGATGATCCCGGGCGCGCGGCACGGGTGCATCGAGGTCCGCCCGGTCTGGGACTATGGCGCGGCCAGCGGAGCCGAGGAACCGGTCACGGCCACGGCCGGGAACTGACGACCGAGGCGACCGGGCCGCCAAACGCCTCGTTGACCGAGCCGGACGCCGCCCATGACGTCGTCGACCGACTGTTCCGCGAGGAGCAGGGCCGGGCGGTCGCGACCCTGATCCGGGTGACGGGCGACTTCGACCTGGCCGAGGAGGCCGTCCAGGACGCGTTCATCAGCGCCCTCGAGACATGGCCGCAACGCGGGATCCCGAACAACCCCGGCGCATGGATCACGACGACCGCCCGCAACCGCGCCATCGATCGACTCCGACGGCGGCGCCGCCTGACCGAGAAGACCGAGAAGCTGGCGCGCGAGGCGACGCTCGACTCCGACCTGCGCGCGATGGACGCCGGCCAGCCAGAGGACGAGATGCAGATCGTCGATGACCGGCTGCGCCTGATCTTCACCTGCTGCCACCCCGCGTTGGCACTCGATGCGCGGGTCGCGCTCACGTTGCGCACGTTGGGCGGGCTGACGACGCCCGAGATCGCCCGGGCCTTCCTCGTGCCCGAGGTCACCCTGGCGCAACGCCTGGTGCGGGCCAAGCGCAAGATCCGCGACGCCGGGATCCCGTATCGGGTGCCGCCCGCCGAGCTCCTGCCGGAACGGCTGGACGGCGTGCTGCGCGTGCTCTATCTGGTCTTCAACGAGGGCTACGCGGCGTCATCGGGCGATTCGCTCATCCGCCACGAGCTTTGCGCCGAGGCGATCCGGCTGGGTCGGGTCGTGCAGTCGCTGCTCCCCGACGAACCGGAGGCGGCCGGGCTGCTGGCACTGATGCTGCTCCACGACGCTCGGCGCGAGGCGCGGGTGGGCGTCGGCGGTGAGCTCATCCTGCTCGACGACCAGGATCGATCGCGCTGGGATGCCGCTCGGATCGCGGAGGGTCGGGCACTGGTCGAACGGACCCTGGCGACCCGGCGGCCGGGGCCGTACCAGCTCCAAGCGGCGGTGGCGGCTTTGCACGACGAGGCGGCGACCCCGGCCGACACCGACTGGACGCAGATCGCCACGCTCTATCGCGCGCTCCAGGCGATGGCGCCGTCGCCGGTCGTGGAGCTCAACCTGGCCGCCGCCGTGGCGATGGCCGACGGCCCGGCGGTCGGGCTCGCGATCATGGACGGCATCGCCACCTCGGGCGAGCTGGATTCCTACCCGTACTTGCACGCCGGCCGGGCGGACCTGCTCCGGCGACTCGGGCGCTGGTCGGAGGGAGAGACGGCCTACCGGCGTGCGCTGGAGCTCACCACGAACGGCCCG
>JBBQVJ010000002.1:0-44005 GCA_038211705.1 Candidatus Limnocylindrales bacterium
CGGTGACCGTCGCGATCGTCAGGCTGTTGCGCAACGCGTTCATCAGGAACCGGTCCGACCAGGCGATCGCGTACCACTGCAGCGAGAAGCCCTTGAGATCGGTCACGTGGCGGCCGGCGTTGAAGCTGTAGATGACGACGACCAGGATGGGCAGGAACAGGAACCCAAAGACGAACCCGGTGTAGATCCGCACGGCGCGGTCGCCCAGGCGCTCGAACCGGGCGGCCCGGTGCGCGGCGGGCAGATCGATCCGTGGCGCGACAGCGGGCTCGGCGGGGAGGGCCGCCGCACTGGCCGGGGTGCTCACACCCGGCCTCACAGCAGGCTCGCCTCGCGGCCGGACCGCACCAGCCGCCGCGTGATCGCCAGGTAGCCCGCCACCAGGACGATCATCCCGGCCACGAACACGGTCGCCAGCGCCGACCCGAACGGCCAGTTCCGGCTCTGGAGGAAGAGGTCCGCCAGCGCGTTGCCGAGGAAGTACGTCTTGCCGCCGCCGAGCAGGATCGGGATCAGGTACTCGCCCATGATCGGGATGAAGACCAGGACGATGCCGGACAGGATCCCGGGCGCCGCCAGCGGCAGGACGATCTGCCGGAACGTCGCGACCGGCCCCGCCCCGAGGTCGCGTGACGCCTCGAGGAACGAGCGATCCAACCGCTCGAGATTGACATAGATCGGCAACACCATCAGCGGCAGGTAGTTGTAGACGATGCCCAACGAGACGGCGAACGGCGTATTGAGGAACTGGAAGTCGCCCAGCCCAAGCAGGCTGAGGACATGCGGCACGCCGTTCGAGCCGAGCAGGGTCATCCAGGCGTAGGTCCGGATGAGGAAGCTCGTCCAGAACGGGACGACCACGAGCGCCACCAGGATGAGCTTCCACTGGCCGCGCACCTTGAGCGCGAGCGTGTAGGCCACCGGGAAGGCGACCAGCAGGCAGATGAACGTGTTGAGCAGCGCCAGCCCGAACGTGTTGGTGAACGGCGTGATCCGCGACCCGAGGTTGAGGTACTGATCGAGCGTGAGCGCTGGCGTGTAGCCGCCGTTGGGCGCCCGCTGACCGACCGACATGACCCCGAGCACGACCAGCGGCGCGACGAGGAACGTGAGGTACCAGATCGCGGCGGGCACGACGAGCAGGGCGGCGAGGCCACGCCGTCGTCGGACGGGTGGCCGGACCGTCGCCCCGCTCGCGGTCGTCATCGGCTGGGTCAGGCGGAGGCCTTGATGCGCGCCCACGCCTCGGCCCGGGCAGCGCTGTTGTACGTCGCCCCGACGGCGTACTCGAGCTTGGTCAGCTGGTCCGGCGCAGGGTAGATGACCGGGTTGCCCTTGACCTCTGCGGGGAGGAGCGCGGTCGCCTTGTCGTTGGCGTGCGGGAAGAGGCAGAACGCCGTCTCCTTGGCCGCCTGCTCAGGTGCGGTGATGTAATCGAGGAAGGCGTACGCGGCGGCCTTGTGGGGCGCGTCCGCGGCGACCGTGTAGGAGTCGATCCAGAGCTCGCCCCCGTCGGCGGCGATCACGTACTTGGCCGCGGGGTTCTCGCGGACGACCTGGACCCCGTCACCGGTCCAGGCGACCGACAGCCACGTGTCGAGCGCCCGCAGCGGCGGCTGGACGTCCGACGAGATCGCGAACAGGCTGGGCTTGAGCTTGGTCAGCATCGCCTCCACGGCGGCCATCTCGGTCGGATCGATCGTGTTGAGCGAATAGCCCATCGCGACGGCTGCCGAGCCGAACGAGCTGATCTGATGGTCCACGATCAGGGCCTTGCCCTTGTAGGTCGTGCCGGCCAGGTCGAAGAACTGCTTCCAGGTGGTGAGTGGCTCGGTCACCTTGTCCGACCAGTATGCGATCCCGGTCGTGCCCCAGTTCTTCGGAATGGAGTACTTGTTGCCCGTGTCGAAGGCCTGGTTCATGAACCGGGCGTTCCAGTCGGCCGCCACCCAGCTTGGGATCTGGGCGTAGTCGATCGGCTCGATGAGCTTGTCGGCGACCCAGCCCTCGACGGCGTAGTTGGACGGTACGACGACGTCGATCCCCGAGTTGCCGGCCCGGATCTTGGCCTCCATCTCTTCGGTCGAGCCGTAGACGCCCATATTGATGGCGACACCGGTCTTGGCCGTGAAGCCCTCGAGGACGCCCGGATCGTGGTAGTTCGGCCAGGTCGCGAGGTTGAGCGTGTCACCGAGGCTGCCGCCGGTCGCCGCGCTGGCCGGCGAGGAATCCGCTGCGGACGCGGCCGTGGTGGGTGCCCCGGCGCTCGGGGCACCGGAGTTGCCTGAGCTGCCGGCCGGTGTCGGGGCGCAGGCCGCCAGCACGATGGCACCGAGCCCGGCGCCGCCGCCGACCAGGAAATGGCGGCGCGAGATCCGGCGTTCGATCGCCAGGCGGGTGATCTCGTTGGGGTCCGGCCGCGTGGCCGGGTCACGTCCGTTCGTCATCGTTCCTCCTCCAGTCGCCGGGCGAAGGATCGCCCGTGCGTCGATGCCATGGGTCTCCGTCGTGTCGCGAGGCTGCCTAGGCGTCGTCGACCACCACCTCCTTTGCGGACGCGGCCCGAGTGAGCTCGAGCGCGCAGTCGACCTGTTCCCGGACCGAGGGGCCGGCCGGCAGCCGGCCATCTAAGATGGCGCCCCCGATGGTGTAGGCCCACGCGCCGGCGGCGGTGAGGGCATCGATGCGCTCGGCCGAGTCGACGCTGCCGGCCGCGATGACCGGCCCGGTCGCCGCCCCGACCACGGCCCGGACGAGGGCGGGCACGTCGCCCGCCCAGCGATGAGCGAGCAGGTCAAGGCCGTGGACGCCGTCCCGGGCCGTGAGGTCGTGGGCGCTGCTGGCGATCTCGTCGATCGTGCCCTCGAGGACGCTCGGGTGGCCGACGATCCGACCGGGGAAGGGGCAGTAGTGCGGTCGTCCCGGGCTGCCGGGCGGACCGACCCGATCGAGGATCTCAAGCGCCTCGTCGGGGTGCGTGCCACCGAGCAGCCAGTCGACGCCGATCTCGAGCGCCGCGTCCACGGATCGGATCTCATCCTCGGCCCGCTCGGAGACGACTTCGAGGAAGACCTCGCGGCCATCGGCGCGCATCGCGGTCGCGAGCTCGCGCAACCGCGCCGGCGGGAGGCCGATGTCCTTGAACCCGATGTAGCGCAGCCCGCTGTCACGGACCTCGTCGTAGACCTCCATCGCGTTCGAGACGGTCTGGTCGTTGCGGGTGAGCATGAAGATGAACTCGAGCACGGGCGGTCCCTCAGGTGGCGGGGTTGGGGAGCAGGTCGGCCAACCGCTCCAGGACGTAGTCGGGAGTGATCGGGGAGTCGTCGAGCGCCTCGGCCCGCGTCGCACCGGTCAGGACCAGCGCCGAGGCCATCCCGGCCTCGTGGGCCATCCGGACATCGGTCATCAGCCTGTCTCCGATGAGGATGGTGTCGTCGGGCGGGAGCGCCAGCCGCTCGAGGAGGGCCGCCGCCATGTGCGCCGACGGCTTGCCGACGATCGCCTCGGCTCGGGCGCCGGTCGAGGCCTCGATGGCGGCCAGCATCGCCGCGCAGTCGGGCAGGTCACCGTCCGGGGTGGGGCAGTAGGGGTCAGGATTCGTCGCGACGATCCGGGCGCCCGCGCGGACCGCCAGAAAGGCGGCTACGAGTTTCGGGTAATCGAATGTCCGGTCCCACGAGACGACGACGACGTCGGCGCTCGCGGGGTCGTCGCGGGCCGGATCGACGATCGGGAACCCCGCGTCGGCGAGCATCGTGACGAGGAGCGGCTCGGCGACCGGCAGGATCCGGACACCCGGTGCGCGGACCGCCAGGTAGCGCAGCAGCGCATCGGTCGACGAAACGATGTCGTGGGCGGTCGCCGGGATGCCGAGATCGGTCAGCTTGGCGGCGTAGGTCGCGGTCGTCTCGAGCGGCTTGTTGGTCAGGAAGACGACGTGGGCGCCGGCGGCCCGGATCGTGGCCACGATCTCGGCGGCGCCGGGGAGCAGGTGGTCGCCGAGGTAGAGCGTCCCGTCGAGATCGAAGACGTAGCCGCCGAAGGTTCGGGTCGGGCGGCGGAGGTGGGTGGTCCCGGCCGTCATCGTCCGGCGCCCATGATCCCGGAGCGCTCGAGCAGGTCGTCGGCGGTCGCTTCGTCCCAGTCGCCGGCGAAGAAGCGCAGGTCGGCGACGGTGAACCGGTCACGCATCAGCGGCAGGGCCCGGAGCGCCCAGCGCACCATCTCGGGTGGCGGGGCGGGCTCGAGATCGCCGATCCGGGCCGGAGCGCCGGCCCCTGCCAGGGCCGTCGCGAGCACAGCCGGCTCGGTGACGAGACCGCGAAGGATGGCCCGGTGGCGGTCCCAGTCGGCGGCCAGCGCCCTGACTCGGTCGCGGGCCACAGTCCACCGATCGAGCTTGCGCCTGACGTCCTTCCAGCACTCGGCCGCCATCCGGCCGCTGGGGTCCATCGGGTCGAAGGCGGCGTGGACGCGCCGTTCGACGACGACCGGGTCCGGGGTGGCCGCCGCGCTGACGAGCAATGCCGGGTCGAGTCGATCGAGCGTGTCGTGCCAGATCGTGGCCGCCACGATGGTCGCGACGCCGACCTGGGCGCCGTGGAACGCGAGCGGCCGGTCGGCGACCCCGGCCGCCATGTCGAGCAGGTGGCTGAGCAGATGTTCCGTGCCCGAGAGGGGCGCCGTCCGGCCGGCCACGCCCATCGCCATACCGGTGAGGGTCATCCGCGAGGCAAGCTCGGCGAGCATCTCTGGATCGTTCGCCCGCACGCGGGCGGCACCATCGAGCAGGGCATCGGCGCCGTCGCGGAAGAGGTCGACCACGCCCTGGTCGTAGGTGTCGTCGAGCCCCGTCGCGTTGGCCAGGTACCAGTCGGCGGGTGCCGTGAACATCGAGCACAGCTCGCCAAAGCCCGCCCGGTTCATCGCCGCCGGCGCGTCGGCCAGGACCTCGAGGTCGACGATGAGCGCGTCCGGCCAGCGCGATGGCACGGTCCGCTTGACGCCCTCGCGCAGCAGGACGGCCATGTCGTCCGAGAAGGCGTTGACCGAGACGGCGGTCTGGACGACGACCAGCGGGATGCCGCCGGCGCGCAGCGTGGCGTCCTTGGCGACGTCCGTGATCGTGCCGGACCCGACCGAGACGACGCAGCCCGCCCCGGCGATCGCGACATCGGCGTGGGCAAGGGCGTCGGCATCGGCGTGGAGCTCCGGACCGTGCGCCAGGATCACCGCTAGCCGGGTGGGAAAGCGGGCCTCGAGCGTAGCCACGACGGCGGCCTTGAGATCCCCGCCGGCGCGACGCATCGGTGTCTCGTCAACGACCACCACGACCTCGCCGGCACGCCGGACCGCGGCGACGTCATCGGGGAGTGCCGCCAGGGCATTCGACCCGATCCGGACGCGGCCCAGCCCGATCGGATGCCGCCGGTCGCCACCCGCGAGCCGTCGGCGAAGACCGTCGAGGTCAGTCGGATCGGGCAGGAGGGCGGGCTGGGTCATCGGGCCGCCGGCTCCATCGCATCGAACAGCCGCCGATAGCGGCCGTAGGCGTCGTCGTAGGCCGCAGCGGTCGCACGGTCCGGCTCATACATGGCCGGCTCGAGGACGGTCAGCCGATCGACCGCCTCGTCGAGATCACGGAAGGTTCCGGCCCCGACCCCGGCCAGCATCGCGGCACCGAGCGCGGTCGCCTCGTCGGCGGCGAGGACACGAACCACGCGTCCCGTGACATCAGCCTTCATCTGGAGCCACAGCGCGCTCCGTGCGCCGCCACCGACGACCCGGATCTCGTCCCCGGCCAGGCCCATCGCATCGAGCCGATCGACGATGTCGCGGAGGGCGAAGGAGCAGCCCTCGAGCAGCGCCCGGAAGAGGTGGCCACGGCCGTGGTTGAGCGACAGACCGGAGATGGTGCCGCGGGCCTGGTCGTTCCAGCGCGGGGCCGTGGCGCCCGAGAGCGTCGGCAGCACGGTCACGCCATCCGCACCCGGACCGGTCGTCGCGGCCGCCTCCGCGTCGAGCTCGGCGGGCGACAGGCCACCACCGAACGCGGCGGCGAACCAGCTCACGCTTCCGCCCGACACGAACCCGGGGTTCTCGACCAGCCAGACGCGCGGGTCGGCGTGCCCGTGCGTCTCGACCAGCCCGGTCTCGTCGATGACCGGGGTCGTGGCGGCCACCGCGACTGGTTCCGCGGTCCCGGTGATGTCGACGACGATCCCGGGCCGGATCCCGCCGGCACCCAGCGCCGCGCCGTGGTCGTCACCGGTCCCGACGACGACGCGAGTGGCCGTCGTGAGCCCCAGGGCGTGAGCCGCGCCCTGTCGCAGCGGCCCGACGATGTCCGCGGCGGCATGGATCGTCCCGACGCGATCCACGTCAAGGCCAACGGCGTCGAGCATCCGCCGCGACCAGGCACGGGTGGTGATGTCGTAGAGGAGGGTCGAGGAGGCGTTGGCGTGGTCGACGACCCGCTCGCCGGTCAGCCAGGCGACGAGCGCGCTGCCGGGGAGGAGCAGTCCGGCAGCCCGCTCGAAGCGGTCGGGATGCGCATCGCGGAGCCACAGGATCTTGGCCGCGACGTGCGAAGCGTCGGTGTTGAGGCCAGTGATCCGGCGGACCTCGGCGGCGTCGATGGCGCGACCCAGCGCGCGCGTTTGATCGGTCGCGCGCCGATCGAGCCAGATGATCGCCGGGTGGAGCGGCTCGGCGTCGGCATCGATGGCGACCAGACCGTCGACCTGCGACGCCAGCCCGAGCGTGCCCACGGCCGAGGGCGCGACGCTCGAGGCCCCGAGCAGGCCCCCGATGACCGAGCCGAGGGCCCCGCGCCAGACGAGCGGGTCCTGCTGCGCCCAGCCCGGATGGGGGTACCCGACCTCGTAGGCCGCAGCCGCCTGGGCGACCACGACCCCGTCGGGATCGAGCAGGATCCCCTTCAGGCTCTGAGATCCGACATCGCAGCCGATCGCGTACATGTGGCGGTCAGCGCCTCACGCTCTTGCTGCGCGACGCCCCCTCCGACGCGCCACGCCATTCATCAGTCGTCTGATGACTTCGGGAGCATACGACGCCGATCTGCGATGTCAAATGGAGGCGCCCGTCGGTCGCTTGCTGCTACTGGGTTGGCGGGAGTTGGTAAGGTCGTCCCATCGACCAAGCCGCACGACAGGAGCATTGCCATGACAGTCGCCCGAGTCACCGAGATCAGCTCGACCTCATCGAAGAGCTTCGACGATGCGATCAACGAGGGCGTCGCACGGGCGACGCAGACCCTCCGCAACGTCCGCAGCGCCTGGGTCAAGGAGCAGCGAGTCGACATCCGGGACGGCCGGATCGCCGAGTACCAGGTCAACCTGATGGTGACGTTCATCCTGGAAGACTGAGAGTCCGCCCGCGGATCGGTGGCGCCCCCGGCGGGTCGCCGGCCCGCCGTTCGCCGGCCCGCCGTTCGCCGGTCGTGCTCCGCTTGATGCTTGATTTCAGGCACATAGGGGCGACTGACATTTGCTATGCCAATGGACGGCATAACTCGGCGCCATCCGCGCTCCCTCGACCGGCTCAAACTCGCGAGCAGCCACAGCGCCAGGCCGGCGACGCTCAAGGATCCGAGGCCATAGCCGACCAACAGGGCAAAGAAGGTGATGACGCGGCGGAGGTCGCCGAGGTCTGGCGCGCGAGCCATGAGCGTGCGCCCGCTCGATCGCGACTGACGATGTCCTCACCCATACAAGCATCCCGCCAAGGAATGTCGAGACGAGAGCGATCGCGCTCGGGATCCTGAGGGTCGGCGAAACAGGAGCCGTCGCCAACAGCGGCACCCACGTTGCGACCGATGCGGCCGCGACCACAGTGCCGCGCGAGCTCAGGAATCAACAAAAGGGACGTCTCCTGCCGCGGCA
This sequence comes from Candidatus Limnocylindrales bacterium, assembly GCA_038211705.1. GTDB lineage: Bacteria > Chloroflexota > Limnocylindria > Limnocylindrales > CSP1-4 > SPCO01. Next base: position 7,908 of record JBBQVJ010000002.1, read on the forward strand.
ATTTCAAGCATCAAGCGACGCGTGGCGGAGGCGCTGCGACCCGGCGGAGCCGCCCGGAGCCTACGCCGGCTCGTACTCCAGCAGCACGCTTCCCGACGAGAACGTCCGCGTGCCGACGAGCCGCAACGGGAGCGGCGCCTCGAGCGACGCGAACATCGCCTTGCCGTTGCCCAGCGCCATCGGCGTGAGCAGCAGCCGGTACGTGTCGATCAGACCGGCCGCCGACAACGTCGCCAGCAGATCGGCGCCGGCGCCGAGCATGATGTCGGGGCCGTCAGCCGCCTTCATCCGCCGCACGGCCTCGACGACGTCGCCTTCGAGCAGATCCGCGTTGGCGCGAAGCGCGGGCTGGCCGCGCGACACCACGTGCTTGGGCGTCTCGCGCCAGAACCGCGCGAAATCGCGCTCGATCTCGGGCATCGCCGGATCCGCGATGTCGACCTCGTCCCAGTAGTCCATGAAATCGGTGTACATCACCCGGCCGATGACGATGTCGCCGGCGTCACGCAGCAGTTCGTTGGCGTATCGATGCTCGTCCTCGGCGGGCTCGTAGTGTCCGAGACCGCCGTCGGGATCCGAGTACATGCCATCGGCGGTGAGGATGATGTAGAAGTCGAGTCGTCGCATCCCCAGACCCTACCGCAGCCGCCCCGCCTTCGCCTGCTACCGTTGCGCCGATACCGACGAGCGGTCCGAAACCCCGGAGGTCCAGCCCATGGAAGAAGCACTCGTTCGCGAGCACGCCCAGGCGTTTGCCGACGCGCTCGTCGCCGGCGACGTCGATCGCGCGATCACCGACTTCAGCAAGGAGCTGCGCCAGAACCTGGGCGAGGTGATCTCGCTCCTGCCGCTCCCGGCGACCTCGGCCACGATCGAGTCCATCGAGCGCAGCGGGGCGGGCGACAACGTCGCCATCCGGGTGGTCGGGGAGAGCGAGGAGATCCTCATCCAGACACGCTGGAAGGACCGCGACGACCAGCCCACGATCATCGAGCTCAGCCACCTGACCCGGACCGCGATCGCGGCAGCCGCCGGCGAGGTCCTCGAGGAGACCGAAGGCGAGGACGAGGCAGCCGAATCCGCCGCCGACGAGGCGGGCTGAGCCTCAGGACCGAGGCACGCTCCGGTCGCGCGCGTCGAGCGGCTCGCGGGTCGGCAGCCAGGCCTCGATGGTGGCGGCGTCCCAGATCGGGCCTTCGCGGAAGCTCAGGATCGGCTCCGGGAAGGTCTTGTCGCCCTGGCGCATGAACCCGAGCAGCGCTGGATTGACGCGTAGTGCGCCGGCCAGCTCCTCCTGGGTCACCACCGCGAAGCCATCGACCGGCTCGTGAGCCTGGTCGTGCCAGGCGAACGGCCCGGGATTGCCGCCGCCGATGTCGGTCACGAACGTCTGACCGCGGTACTGGATGACCCAGGCGCCGTCGGGTCGGTCGTCGATCGGATCGGCCAGGCGGGAGACGCGAACGAGCTTCGGATTGATCGGCATCGGATAAGCATGCGCCGATGTGTCGATTCGGGTGTCGGTCGTTCGTCGTTGGTTCGAAGGGTGACCGAGGCGAGTGACCGAGGTCCCACGGAGGAACGGACCATGGTCGAAGCACGAGTCATCCACTTCGAGATCCTGGGCAAGGACCAGAAGGCGCTCCAGAGCTACTACAGCAACCTGTTCGGCTGGCAGTTCGACACCAGCAACCCGGGCGGCTACGGGATCACCGATCCGGCCACCACCGGGCCGGCCGTGGGTGTCGGCAGTCCGCCCGAGGGCGCCCCGGGCCACGTCACTGGCTACGTCCGCGTCGCCGACATCAACGCGACGCTGGAGAAGGCCCAGGGTCTCGGCGGCAGCGTGATCATGCCCAAGTTCAGCCCGGACGGATCGGCCCAGCTGGCGCTCGTGGCGGATCCCGAGGGCCACGTCATCGGCCTCACCGAGTAATCGCTCAGCCCCGGCGTCGGGGGCGTCGGGGGCCGACGGGGCCACGCATCACGGGACGGACATCGTCATTTCGACGGTGTCCGTCTTCTTCCGTGCTGTCCGGGCGGCGCGCGCTATGCGATAGTACCGACCTTCGGCAGGGAGGCCGAGGAGAGACCTCGCCGATGTCGGCATCGTCGTCTACGGTGCCCAGGAATGTTGGAGGATGCGATGAAGAACCCGAACCGTCTGTTGGCGCTGCTCGGCGTAGTGGGCCTGGCGGCCGCCGCCTGCACGAGCAGCGGCGCCTCGACCGCCCCGTCCAGCGCCGCCACGACCGCCCCATCCAGCGCTGCCACGGCCGCGCCGACGACCGCCGGGTCCGAGGCCCCCTCGGTCGAGCCGTCGGCCGCCGTCGACCCGAACTCGCTGCTGGGCAAGGTCATCTCCAGCGGCAAGATCCGGATCTCGACCGACCCGAACTACAAGCCGTTCTCGTTCCTCAACGTCGACACCCAGACGTACGAGGGCTTCGACACCTCGACCGCCGAGGAGGCCGTCAAGCGCCTGAGCGCCAAGCTCGGCAAGGACATCGCCATCGATTGGCAGACGCCCGGCTGGGACCTGATCACGGCCGGTAGCTGGGGTGGCCGCTGGGACATCTCGATCGGCTCGATGAGCGTCACCGTCGGTCGCGCCAAGGTCGTCGACTTCGTCGACCCGTACTACTTCGACTCGGGCGCCGTCGCCGTCCCGAAGGACTCGCCCATCCAGTCGCTGTCCGAGCTCGATGGCGGCAAGACGTTCTGCGTCGGCACCGCGACCACCTATGAGCAGTGGCTCAAGGGCACGCTAGAGATCGTCGACCCCAACATCGTCAAGGTGCCGACGACACCCGACGTCACGTCCCTGCCAACCGACAACGAGTGCGTCCAGGCGGTCGCCGCCGGCCGCAAGTTCGACGCCATCGTCGCCAACGCCAACGGCCTGGCCGACGCGGCCAAGACCCAGCCGATCCGGGTCCTCGCTGGCCCGCCGATCTTCACGGTCTCGGTCGCGTTCGCGCTCGACAAGAGCGGTGCCGACGACAAGTCCCTTGTTGCGCTGCTCAACCAGATCGTCGCCGATATGCACGCCGATGGCACCCTCAAGGGGTTCTCGGAGAAGTGGTTCGACGGGAAGGACGTCTCCACCAAGCCGTCCTGACCGATCCGAAGGTCGTTCCAGTGCGCGCCCGGACGCTTGTCGTCCGGGCGCGCTTCCATTTCCGCGAGGGAGAAGGGGAGTGAGATGACCGCGACCCCAGGGACGGGCAGACCGTGAGCTATGCGGGTGGCGCGGGTATGTCCGCGAATCAACTCCTCGTCGATCAGATCGCGGAGGCGCGGCAACGCCGCAGCCGTCGCTGGCGGGCGGCATTCCTGGCGACCTGGGCCGTCATCGTCACCGGACTCGTCGCCTTCATCCTCTTATCTGTCCGCGTCGACACGACATTCCTCCAGAAGACGATCCCGTTCATCCTCGAAGGCATCCCGATCACGCTGTTCCTGGCCGTCACGTCGATCTTCTTCGCGACGATCCTCGCGGCATTCGGGGCGCTCGGCCGACTTTCGCCCAATCCGTACCTCAACGGCGTCGCCAGCTTCTACGTCTCGTTCTTTCGCGGGACGCCGTTGATCCTCCAGATCCTGTTCATCTACCTCGCGCTGCCGCAGGCCGGGATCGTGCTGCCGGCCATCCCCACCGCGATCGTCGCGCTGAGCCTCAACTACGGGTCCTACATGACCGAGGTCTTCCGTTCGGGGATCGAGGCGGTCCCCCACGGCCAGACCGAGGCGGCGCAGTCGCTCGGGATGACCTCGCGAACGACGTTCCGTCGGATCATCGCCCCGCAGGCCTTCCGGATCGTCACGCCGGCCGTCGGCAACGACTTCGTGTCGATGATCAAGGACTCCGCGCTGGCGTCGATCGTCGGGGTCCAGGAGGTCCTGTGGCGGGCGCAAACGGCGGGACGCCCGAGCTTCCAGTCGATGCAGACGCTGTTGGTGGCGGCCTTCATCTACTGGGTGCTGACGATCCTGTTCTCGCTGTTTCAGGGTCGACTCGAGCGCCGGATGGCGACCGGCGACCGCGTCCAGAGCCGACGACCATGACGGCCGAGGTGCGCGTGGAGCACGTGATCGATCCGGCCGAGCGTCCGGGTCACCTGGTCAAGCCCGGCGCCGAGCCGGTCGTCAAGGCGAGCGCGATCGAGAAGCATTTCGATGCCAATCATGTCCTTCGCGGGTGCTCGATGACGGTCTATCCGGGCGAGACGGTCACCATCCTGGGGCGCTCGGGGTCGGGCAAGAGCACGTTCCTGCGGTGTCTGAACTTCCTCGAGGAGCCGACGGCGGGGGTCGTGCAGATCGGTGGGGTCGTGGTCGAGGCCGACCCGCTGCGCCAGCACCGCGACCGAGCTGCCGCGGCGAGGATCCGGCAGCTTCGATTGCACGCCGGGATGCTGTTCCAGGAGTTCAACCTGTTCCCGCATCTGAGCGTCCTGGGGAACCTCATCGAGGCCCCGGTCCACGTCAAGAAGATGCCGCGGAAGGAGGCCACCGAGCTTGCCGAGACCTATCTCGCAAAGGTCGGGCTCGGCGACAAGCGCGATGAGTATCCGTCCCGGTTGTCGGGTGGTCAGCGCCAGCGTGTCGCGATCGCCCGGGCGCTGACGATGGAGCCCGACGTGCTGCTGTTCGACGAGCCGACCAGCGCGCTCGATCCGTCGCTGGTGGGCGAGGTGCTCAAGGTCATGGAGAGCCTGGCCCATGAGGGACGGACGATGATCGTCGTCACCCACGAGATGGCCTTCGCCCGCGAAGCCGCCGACCGCGTGTACTACATGGATGAAGGCCAGTTCGTCGAGATCGGCCCGCCGGAGCAGGTCATTTCGAATCCCCAGGACGAGCGAACCCGGACGTTCCTGGCGCGGTTCCTGCACGGATAGGGGTCTTCGTGGCCCGGACCCGTCTCCAGCTTGATGCTTGATTTCGCGGACTTGGGGCGGGTTCCGAATCGTATGCGTATGGACGGCATCAAAGCCGCCGGGGGCGCCGGGGTTGCTCGGCGGGATCGGATGTCGCCGGCGCGGCGCCGGGGTCCTGGGCGACTCGGATGTCGGCGGCATATGCCGTCCATTGGCATATCGAATTTTGGGTCGCGCGGAAGGTCTCAATCAAGCATCAAAGGCGGCGGGGCGCACCAACGCGGGCCGGCGCAGGTCCCAGCTCGTGCCTGCGCTAGGGAAACAGGTCGTTTTCCCGGGGGATGATGACGTCACGGATCGAACCTTCGCCGCGGGTGAAGGCAGCGCCCCGCACGAGTGCGACGGGGCGGCCGGCAGACTTGCCGAGGGCGAGCTCGGCAGCGGAGGCCAGCTCGTCGGCGACGGCACGTACCGTCGACTTCATGATCCGGCCATCCGCGTCGGGTGTGCCGCGCAGGTCCTCGAGTGGCACCAGGCCCGACACGCCGATGGCGACGTCGACGATGCCCCAGCGCCACGGCCGGCCGAACGAATCGGACACGATCACGGGCACGTCGACACCGAACCGAGCCTGGACGGCGGCCCGGATCCCGGCCGCGGAGCGATCCGGATCGACGGGCAGCAGGGTGACGACCGAGCCCGAGGCCGGCCCGACGTTCGACGCATCGATGCCGCCGTTGGCGCACACGAACCCGTGAGCGGTCTCGGTGATCAGCACGCCGTTCTGCATACGGACGACGCGCCGCGCCTCGCGGAGGACGACCTCGACCTGGCGCGGGTCGCGATCGAAGCGCGCCGCGAACTTGACCGCGGCGGGGCGGGGGACGACGGTCGTGAGGTCGATGACGGCACCCTCGGCCTTCGAGACCACCTTCTGGGTCACGACCAGGACGTCCTCGGTGGTGACCGGCAGCACGCCGGCCGTGCGTTGGATCGCGTTGCCGATGAACGTGCCGAGGTCGTCGCCGCCACGGATCTCGGGGATCCCGGCCAGGGCGAGGATTCGGACCGCCGCGTCAGCCGACACCGAGTCGCTCCGCTTCGGTCGCTTCGACGAACACGAGATCGTCCGGGGTATCGAGATCGACCGAGAGGGCCCCCTCGACCTCGATGAACTCAGCGCCGGAAGTCTCGGCGGCGGCGCGATGGGCGCGGCGGCTGCCTGGTCCGAACGCGAAATCGATGACGTCCGGTGGGCTCAACCCGAGCGCGTTGGTGCCGGTGCCGTGGCGGTCGGTGACGAGGACGACGCGTGCCCCGGGATCGGTGGCCGGGCGGCCCGCGGTTTCGACCAGTGGCGCCAGGACCTCGCCGACGGCCTCCGCCGTGACGAACGGCAGGTCGATGGGCAGGACCAGGATCATGTCCGCGCCCCCGGCGACCACATCGATCCGTGCCTCGGACAGGCCCGCGTTGAGGCCGCGGCTCCGTTGACGGAGGGTGCGGGCGCCGAACGCGGCCGCTTTGGCCAGGACCTCGCGGTCGGGGCTGACGACCAGCACGTCATCGAGCCGATCGACGGCCAGGGCGGTCACCACGGTCCGTGCCAGGAGATCCTCGACGAGGTCATGTCGCTCCTCCGCGTCCAGCGTCCCGCCGAGACGCGTCTTGGCGCCCTCGAGCGTCCCGACCGGGATGATCGCCGCGACGCGGAGGCGTGGCGCGGTCACGCCGTTGCTCCCCGGGCGCCCGTTGCGGCCCCCGCGAACGCGACCACCTCGCGAGCGAGTCGTGCGCGACCAAGATGGTCGGCCATGATCGTGTCGGTCACCAGCGTCCGATAGCCGAGCCCCGCGATGTCGGGCTCGAGCGCGGCATCGACAGTGTCGAGCACGAACGCCGTCGCGAGGCCCTCGTAGATCCGGGCCACGCCCAGGGCGCTCGATTCGTGCCCGAGTGAGACGAGCATCCTGCCGGCCGGGCCCTTGAGCGCGACCCCGCCCACGATCGGGCTGACCGCCACGACGGTGGTGCCGGCAAGCGCCCGTTCCGCGACGAGCCCGCCGATCGGCCCGGCGAGGATGGGTCCGATCGAGACGATCGGGTTGGACGGCCCGATGACGATGATCTCGGCGGCCTCGAGAGCGGCCGATACGTCGGCCGTCGGCGTGGCGTCGCCGGCGAACCGGACCTCACTGACATCGGGCGCCTGTCGACGGTGGACGAAGTATTCCTGGAAGTCGAGCCAGCCCTCGTCGATCCTGACCTGGGTCCGGACCGGCGCGTCGGCCATCGGCAGGATCGGGGTCGGGATGCCGAGTGCGGTCTGGAGCGAGCGGACCGCCTCGGTCAGCGTTCGTCCCTCGCGGATCCGTGCGGTCCGGGCGATGTGCGTCGCGAAGTCGCGATCGCCGAGCCGGAACCAGGCATCCTCGCCGTACTCGACCAGGCCGTCCATCACGGTCCAGGTCTCGCCGGCGATCCCCCAGCCCCGTTCGTCGTCGAATTGGCCAGACAGCATGTACAGCACGGCGTCGTGATCGGGCATCACCAGCAGGCCGTGCCGCTCGGTGTCGTCGCCGGTGTTGACCACCACGGTCAGCTCGCCCGCGGGGAGTGCCTGCTGGAGACCGTGCGCGAGCTTCGCGCCACCGGTGCCACCGGCCAGGACCACGACGCTCACCGCGGCGTCACCCGTCCAGGAGCTCGCGGACCTCGGCCATCCGGTCGATCGTCTCGCGGTCGTACGGCGCCGGCATGCGGACGATGATGGTCTCGAAGCCCAGCTCGACATACGGCCGTAGCGTGTCGGCCACTTCGGTCGGGGACCCGAGCAGCGCGACACCGCTCTCCATCTGCTCGATGCCGTTGTGCGCCATCAGTGCGCCATACGTCGTCCCGGCCGCCGCCTCGTCGTCACGCAGGATGATCGGGAAGCTGACCGTCTTCTCGATCAGCGCGATGTCGCGCCCGACGTCGACACAATGCTCGGCCAGGATGTCGAGCCGCCCGCGGACCTCGTCGACCGTCCCGCTGGTGTTCCACGCATCGGCCCGCTGTGCCACCGTCCGGAGCGTCTTCTTCGGCCCCGAGCCGCCGACCAGGATCGGCAGGTGGGCCTGGACCGGGCCCGGAGCGACCAGCGCGTCACGGAACGTGTAGAACCGGCCCTCGTGGCTGAACCGCTCGCCGTCCAGCAGCCGGCGCATGAGCATGACCGCTTCGTCGAGCCGGTCGAGCCGCTCGCCATGTCCGGAGAAGAAGTCGATGCCGAAGGCCTCGTGCTCGCGCTCGAACCAGGCGCCACCGATGCCGAGCACCGCCCGGCCGTTCGAGAGGTGATCGAGGGTCGTCGCGATCTTGGCGGTGTGCCCCGGGTTGCGGAACGTGTTGGCGCCGACCATCAGCCCGAGGCGCATCCGCGTCGTCAGCGGCGCCACACCACACAGGAGGCTCCAGCCTTCGAAGATCGGCTGCTCCCACGGCCCGAAGATGGCCAGCAGGTGGTCCCACGTCCAGACCGAGTCCCAGCCCGCGGCTTCAGCGGCGAGCGCGGCGTCCCGGAAGCCCGGCCAACCCGTCCGCTGCGACCAGAGCTGGAGCCCGAAGCGGGTCATTCGTCGAGGTGATCGTGGACGGACTCCGGGCAGAACCGGAAACTGATCCGTTCCTGGGCCTCGAAGCGGGCGATCGAGCGCGCGACCTCGTCCGGTTCGGCGCCCTCGTAGCGACGGGCCATCCCGGCGATGTCCGCCTGCGTCGTCGCGCGGTCGGTGATCGCCCGGACCGTGCCGGTCAGCCCGGCCCACCGGAGGCCATCAACCGGATCGATGACCGACAATGCGATTCGCGGGTCGCGCAGCAGGTTGCTGGGCCAGCGCCGCCCGACCGCGCTGTTGATCACGACCTCATCGCCATCGATGGTGTACCAGATGACCGCCTGGCGCGGCGATCCGTCGGGATCGATGGTCGAGATGGTCGCATAGCGCTCGTCGTCGAGAAAGGTCCGGACACGCTCGGGCAGGGGACGGTCGGTCATGCCCTCGATGGTACGCGAGCCGGACTACGGACGGCGTCGCGCGTGCCCGAGCGGGCGTTGGCGCGGCCGGTGGCGGGCTTGCGCTTGACCCGGTCGAGTCGACGCGGCGGCTCAGGCTCGGGGGCCGGCCGTCCGAGCTGATAGCCCTGCCGGTGCTCGACGCCGAGGGCCTTGAGCGCCTCTAGATCGGCCCGTCGCTCGATGCCCTCGGCGAGCAGGTGGGCGCCGATCCGTCGGCCGAAGGCGACGAACGCCTCGACCAGTGCCTGCTTGGCCTCGTCGTGGTTGAGCCCGTGGACGATGTCGCGGTCGATCTTGATGACCGATGGCTTGAGCGCGGCGATCAGCGCGAAGCTCGCGTAGCCCGCCCCGGCGTCATCGACGGCGAAGCCGAAGCCGAGCTTTCGCAGCGCCCTGACCTGGCGCTGGAGCGGGACGATGTCCGGCACCGACTGCTGTTCCGTGCATTCGATCGTGATCTGGCGCGGCTCCAGACCGACGGCCCGGACAGAGGCGGCCATCGACGATGCCTCGAAGGCCTTGTTGATCAGGCTGAACGGCGTGAGGTTGATGGCGAACCGCTGTGGCGGGAGCCCGTCTCCGCGGCGGACGGCCTCGAGGCGACCGACGAACTCGAGCGCGGTGGCCACGATGTAGACATCGAGCTCGACCGTGCGGTCGGTGTTGATGGCGGCCTGGACGACCGAGCTGATCGACTGGGGGAGCATCGGCATCTGTGGCCGGAACAGGCACTCGTACTCGTAGAGCTCACCGGTCGAGAGGGTGACGATCGGCATGTAGGCGAAGGTGTGGAGCGTTCGGAGGCTGAAGAAGTAGTCGAGCATCTTGGTCTGGACGACCTGGGTCGACTGCGCCATCCCGATCCGATCGGCCAACCCGGAGAGCTGGACCGCGGACGACATCGCCTTGAGATAGCGATCGCGTTCGGGCAGCGCGTCGTCGACGGCGACGAGGCCGTATTCGGGATCGTTCGCGTCGCGCGCCACCCGCGCCGCGGCCAGGTCGGTCAGCGCATCGGCAGGGCCGATGAGGACCATACCGGTGTCGAGCTCGAGCAGGCGGCTCTCTAGGACGTGGGCCGCCAACAGGCGCACGAACCCCATGTCGCGCGACCAGAGCAGGCGCTCGTCGACCGCGCGACGAGGCGTCGAGAGGAATCTCACTGGGTCATCAGCCCCGGGGGCGAGGGAACGGGAGGTGGCCGTCGGTCCGGGTGGTCATGACCCCATTGGTACCGTGTGGTGCGGTCGTCATGGGGCGAGGCGTTCGCCGGCCCTTACGGCGATGTCCAGGCGGTTCTCCGGGGGCGCCAGCGGGCAGGCCCAGCGCGGATCGAAGGCGCACGACGGCTGGTAGGCGAAGTTGAAGTCGACGATGAGCGTGCCGCGTACCGGGTCGCCACCCAGGTCGGCACTCTTGGCGCCATCGACCAGGTACCGGCCGGCTCCGTACGTTTCGGCGCTGTTGGTGGCGTCACGGAACGGGATGAACAGGCCACCCGCGTAGCCGGTCATCCAGAAGACCGAGAGCGGGCGCGGTCCGTCCGGGAACGGGATCTCGATCCGGCCGAGGTGGGCGAAGGCGAGCGTGTCCGCGCCGCTGTTCGGGAGGTCGAGCGCGAACGCGCCGGGCGCCGGCGGCGGGGCCGGCTCGACCGTGACCTCGAAGCGCAGGGTCGGGTCGTGGTCGAAGTGACGGGCCTCGAAGGCGGCCCGGGCGTCGGTCGGGACGGGCGACTGGGGATGCTCGCGGTAGAGCCGCTCGCGTACGGCGCGCCAGTGTGCGAAGGCGATCGCCGGATCGCTGACGGCCATCGCCCGGACCTCCGCATAGAGCGCGGCGACGCGCCGGCGCCAGTCGGCCAGCCACGCCCGATCGAGCGTTGAGCGGTCACCCGGCTGCCACGCCGTCGCGGAGGCCACGGCGATCGGCTAGCGGTTCCGGCGCATCGCGCCGAACACGATCCAGGCACCCAGCCCGATGAGGATCAGCGGCCAGAGCTGGCCCCAGCTGATATCGGGCATGTCCAGGCCGAGTGTCCGGCTGCCAAAGAACCACAGCCCGACCAGCAGGATGATCACGCCGAAGATGAGCGACACGCTGCGGCCGTGGTCCGCCGGTGGCGGACGCCAGGCCGGGGCGGCCGGAGGGGGCGGCGTGGCGCCCGGCGCCGCGCCCCAAGCGCCGAACGCGGTGCCCGTCGGCGGGGGAGTGCGGCTTGCCGGTGGCGTCCCGGCGGGTGGCGTCCCAGCCGGCGGCGTTCCGGCCGGCGGCGTTCCGGCCGGCGGCCCGGGCTCGGCCGGCGGTGGGCTGTATGGCGCGGTCGGCGGATCCTCCATGAAATGTCTTCTCTCCGGAATGGCCAGTGCCCGACCATCGTACCCGGGTGTGTCGAGCGGGCGGCGATGCCACGAACGGCAACCCGCAGCGATCGTTGATGCTTGATTTCGGGAGCTGCACGAAGGTTCCCCGATCGATGCCTATGGACGGCATACCCGAGCGCAGGGCCCTTCGAGCGCAGGCCCTCGACGAGCGCAGGCCCTTCGAGCGCAGGCCCTTCGAGCGCAGGCCCTCGACGAGCACAGGCCCTTCGAGCACAGGCCCTTGATGGGCTTTGGTTCCTTTGATGCGGATATGCCGTCCATGCGCATACGGAATGGAAGGTGGCATCTTCCGCCCCGATTCAGGCATCAAGCGACAGGCTCAAGCATCGAGCGACGGGCATCGTGCCGCGGCGGCTAGAATCCGGGTTCCGGCGCATCGACCGACGGCCGGCCAAAGCTCGATGGAGGCGACGCGTGCGGGATACCGCGGAGATCGGGGTGTTCGGGGGTTCGGGCTTCTATTCGCTCCTCGCCGACGTCCGCGAGGTCAAGGTCGACACGCCCTACGGCCCGCCATCCGACTCGGTCTTCCTGGCCGATGTCGGTGGCCGGCGCGTCGCGTTCCTGCCGCGGCACGGCCGGCGGCACACGATCCCGCCCCACAAGATCAACTACCGCGCCAACGTCTGGGCGATGCGCTCACTCGGTGTCGAGGCGGTCGTGTCGCCGTTCGCGGCGGGCTCCCTCAACCTCTCGGTCAAGCCCGGCGACTTCGTGGTCTGCGACCAGTTCGTCGATCGGACCAGCGGCCGGATCGACACCTTCTACGACGGTCCGATCGTGACCCATCTGTCGTCGGCCGACACCTATGACCCGGTCCTGCGGGACCTCGCGATCGCGACGATCCGCGATCACGGCATCGAGGTCCACGATCGCGGCACGGTCGTCGTCATCCAGGGCCCGCGCTTCTCGTCGAAGGCCGAGTCCAGGTGGTTCAGCGACGCCGGCTGGGAAGTCATCAACATGACCCAGTACCCCGAGGCGTGGCTGTGCCGCGAGCTCGGGATGGCCGTCGTCAGCATCGCCCTCATCACCGACTACGACGCGGGCGTGCTCGAGGGGACCGAGGCGGTCGATGCGATGAGCGTCCTCGAGGTCTTCGAGCAGAATGCGGCCCGCATCCAGGCCGTCGTCATCGACCTGATCGGGCGGTTTCCGGCCGGTCTCGATGCGCTGGGCGCTCGCGCTGCGCTGGGCCCGACCCGGGGCGACGGCCATGTCATGTCCGACGACGACATCCGGCTGTTCGAGACCGGGCTGTGACCGATTCCTGGCCACCCGGCGAGGAGCCGCCGCCCGGTCTGCCCATCGGGGTCTGACTGCGAACGATCCGGGCGGAGCCCGGCTGGTGGCTCGAGAGTGCCCGGCGACTGGACGCGGCCGGGTACGCCGGGGTCTGGGCCTGGGACCACTTCATGGGCCGCGGCGAGCCGACCGTCCCGGTCGTCGAGGGCTGGACGATCCTGGCCATGGCCGCCGTGGCCACCGAGCGGGTCACGGTCGGGCCCTTCGTGATGAACGTGATGAACCGCCATCCGGCCGTTGTCGCGCGGATGACCTCGACCCTTCAGATCGCGAGCGGCGGCCGGCTGATCCTGGGGATCGGCATCGGGGGCGCGCCCAAGGAGCATGCGGCCTACGGCATCGACTTCCCGGACGCGCCCGAACGGGTCGCGCGGCTCGAGGAGGCCGTCGCCGTCATCCGGGCCTTGTGGACCGGCGGTCCGGTGACGCGTGATTCGACCCTCTATCCGTTGCGCGAGGCATACGCCCATCCCGTGCCCGTGCTGCCGCCACCGATCCTGATCGGCGGCGAGACGCCCGCCGGGGCGCGGCTGGCCGCGCGGATCGGCGACGGCTGGTCCGCCTTCGACGACAACTTCGAGCAGAACCTGCCGATCTACCTGGAGTCGCTGGCCGCGGCCGGCCGCCGGCGCGAGGACCAGCGCGTCCTGGTCGGCTTCCAGGGCGATTGGCTGAGCGACGAATCGATCGCCGATTCGCCGTGGGTCCAGGCGCCACATGAGACCTGGCAACGCTGGCACGAGGCCGGCGCCGATGGTGTCATCGTGCTCGCCCGGACCACGGCCGACGTTGACGCCCTGATCGAGGCGACCGGGCACTGGTAGCGCCCCGTTCCCGCCGTTCGTGGCACCATCAGCGACGTGACCGCGCCTCGAACCGCAGCGCCCGCCGCCCAGGGCGGCAAGCCCGAGCCGACCCATGCCTGCGTCAGGTGTGGCGCCCCGGTCGCCATCGACGTCGGGCTGTGCGAGCGCTGCAACCCGCTCGGCCTGCGCGATTCGTCGGCGTCGCAGGTCCACGGCATCGCGATCGGTGGCGTCTTCCTGTTCGTCGTGATCATGGCGGTCGCCGCGCGGTTCGTGCTGGCCGGGGTCGGCCCCTTCGACGGCCAGGTCACCGGCGTCGTCCCCGACGGTGATGGCCTGGCGGTCACCCTGGCGGTGACGAACCACGGCCAGAATGCCGGCCAGACGACGTGCCGGATCAACGACCCGCTGGACCGGACTAGCAACATGGGCGGGTTCATGCTCACGCCACACATCCCGCCGGGCCAGAGCATGACATTCACCCAGCGGATCACGGCACTCGGGACGACGGTCCGCCCGCTCGACGCCGACTGCAAGTCGCCGTGACGTCGATGCCGGGTGTGCTCGCCGAGGCGTCGGCGCCATTCTCGGCCTTCGCGGGCGAGCTCGCGTTCGCGCTCGAGCTCGCGACCCGGGCCGGCACGGTCCTCATGGACCACTACGAGCGGCTCGAACAGATCGACTACAAGAGCGCGCGTGATGTCGTGACCGAAGCGGACCACCTATCCGAGGCGCTCATCCTCGATGCGATCCGGGCGCGCTACCCGGCTGACGCGATCCTCGCCGAGGAGACCGGGGAGCATCGGGCGAAGGCGGGCGAGGCGCCCACCTCGGGGCGTGGCCGGGTCTGGATCGTCGACCCGCTCGATGGCACCGTGAACTACGCCAACGGCCTGCCCGTCTTCTGCGTCTCGATCGGGCTGGTGGCGGATGGCGTTCCAGCGGTCGGGGTGGTGCTCGACCCGACACGCAACGACGTCTTCGCGGCGACCGCCGACGGCCCGGCGATCCTCAACGGGCGCCCGGTCCGTGCCTCCGAGAAGGACAAGCTATCCGACTACGTCATCTCGATGTCGCTCAACGGCCGAGCCGCGACATCACGCGCCCGGAACGTGCGCAAGGCGGTTCGCATCTCACGCAACATGGGTTCGGCCGCGCTGGCCCTCGCCTACGTGGCGAACGGCCGCTTCGATGCGTTCATCCAGCAGGGTGGGCTGTCGTCCTGGGACGTCGCCGCGGCCGGGCTGATCGCCGAGCGTGGCGGCGCTCGCGTGACCTCGATGAGCGACGAACCATGGTTCGACCTGGCCCGCGGACCCAAGTCGATCGGCATCCTGGCCGCGCCGCCGGCCCATCACGAAACGTTGCTGGGTCTCGTTCGCTAGGGATCGTCCCGCCAGCGATGCGGCCGCTTGGTCAGCCGCTCCAGGCCCCATTCCTCGCAGAACGCCTCCCACTCGGCGCGTGGTGCACCGTCCCAGCGCAGCTCGTCGGGGTCGGTCTGGCGAAGCGGCACGCCGTCCTCCACCGTCCGGAGGCGCGCCAGGTCCCGATAGAGCAGCGCCTCGTCCCAGTGGTCACGCAGCGTGGCCGCCAGCGTCATCGCGCGCGGCCCGCCGATCCCCGGCACCTCCCAGGCTGAGGCCTTGGCCGGGATCTCCTCGTAGTGACCGTACCGGCTCAGGACGGCTGCCGCGGACTTCGCGCCCCAGCCGGGCAGTCCCGGAAAGCCATCGGACGTGTCGCCCACCAGCCCGAGCCAATCGGGGATCGAGGTCGGCGGCACGCCCCATTTCTCGCGGACCCCTGCTTCGTCGTAGACGAGGTTGCGGCGGCGGTCCCAGAGGACGACCCGGTCGTCGCGGACGAGCTGGGCCATGTCCTTGTCGGGCGTGCAGACCAGGATCTTCTCGACCGCCGCGTTCTCGGTGAACCGGGTGGCGGCCGCGCCGATCGCGTCGTCGGCCTCGAACTCGACCATCGGCCAGGAGACGATCCCGAGCGCGTCGATGGCGGCCTCGGCGATCGGGAACTGGGCGAGCAATTCGGGCGGCATCCCGGCCGACGACTTGTAGCCCGGATAAAGGTCGTTCCGAAACGATTCGATCACCCGGTCGGTTGCGGCCCCGACGTGGGTGGCGCCCTCCTCGCGCAGCAGGTAGAGCAGCTGCTCGACGAGCCCGGACACCCCCGACAGCGGGATGTCGTCGCGGCCCAGGACCGGCGGGCGTGGCGCGAAGTGCGCCCGGAACAGCTCGTATGTCGCGTCGACCAGGTGGAGCCGCACCGCAGGTCGGCTCAGGACGCCTGCGAACCCGTCTCGACGAGCTCCTTGAATCGGACGAGGTCGGCCTGGAAGATGCCGCCGAGGGTGGGGCTCATGACCAGCGCCCCGAGGTGGGGGAGGACCGGCGGGATGAGGACCTCGTCCCAGCGCACGATCGTGGTCGTGCCATCGGCGCCGGACTCGAGGGTGATCAGGCCGCGGCCCTTGAACGTGCCCTCGTGGCTGATCCCAAAGCGATGCGGCGGCTTGAACTCGGTGATCGTGACCGGGTCGGTCACCGACATGCCGAAGATCCGGACTTCGGCCTCGCCGACCGTCCCGACCCCGACAGGCCCTGGGGTCAGCAGCCGGACGGCCTTCATCTCGTGCATCCAGCGCGGCTGGCCCTCGATGTCGGCAAGGACGTCCCAGACCCGCTCGATCGGCGCGTCGATGACGATCATCGAGCTGATCGCCGCCGGGTCGGCGCCGGCCGACTGGTCGGACAGGATTCGATCGATCGCGTAGCCGATGCCAGCCCCGGCCAGCGCGAGCCGGAACGCGCCGCGGATCACGCCGACACCGCCCCGACCAGGCCGACCCCGGCCTCACGCATCGCATCGAGCGCCAGGTCGCCGTCGCCGGGTGTCACGTCGACCGCGGCGATCGCGTCGGTCAGCACCTCGGTCCGGAAGCCGAGCCGCGCGGCGTCGAGCGCCGTCGCCGTGACGCAGTAATCGGTGGCGAGCCCGGCGATGACGACCCGGTCGACCTCCCGGCCGCGCAGCAGCGCCTCGAGCTCGGTCGGCTTCGTCTCGCCGCTGATCGGGTCGCGCATCGTGAACCCGGAATAGCCGTCCTCGCCGTTAACGCCCTTGCGGATGCGTCGAGCACCGGGTGGCAGGGTCAACGCGGGGTGGAGCTCGGCGCCCCATGAGCCAGCCACGCAATGGACCGGCCACGGCCCCCCGTCCTTGGCGAAATGGGGCGTGGACTCAGGGTGCCAGTCCTGGGTCGCCACGACCAGCGAGCCACCCTCGACGGCTGCCGCGATCTCGCGATCGACGGCCGGCACGATGGCCTCGCCGCCGGCCACGTGCAGGTTGCCCGCCGGATCGGCGAAGTCGTTCTGCACATCGACCACGATGAGGGCCGTGCCTGGCCCGTAGCGCTGCATGGCCTGAGCGTAACGCAGTGACGCCGTGGCGGGCGTGCGCCCGACACGTGTCGGTCGGCGCCTACCCGATCAGCGCGGACTGCTCGTCGGGGGCGGCCGCGACCGTTTCGGACGGGACCGGCGGCTCCACGTCGAGCAGGTAGCCGATCCCCTGGAAGGTCTTGATCCGGCCGGGCTCGCCCGGCGCCGCGCCGAGCTTGCGGCGGACGCGCGAGACCCAGACCCGCAGGTACTGAAGGTCGTCGCGGTACTCGGGGCACCAGACCTTGGTCAGAAGTTCGGTGTGCAGGACGACCTTGCCGGCGTTGGCGGCCAGGTGCTGGAGGAGCAGCCATTCGGTCCGCGACAGCTGGACCAGCTCGCCGTTGCGGGTGACCATCCGACGCTCGAGGTCGATCTCGACATCGTCGAACTTGAGCACGCCCGAGCCGGGTTGGGCGCCGGATGAGCGGCGCAGCACCGCACGAACGCGGGCAGCCAGCTCGTCGGGGTGGAAGGGCTTGGCGATGTAGTCGTCGGCGCCGAGGTCGAGACCCTTCGCCTTGTCGGCGGTCGAGCCCTTGGCCGTCAGGAGGATGACCGCGACGGGCCGCCGCTCTCGGAGCTGGCGCATGACCTCGATGCCATCGAGATCGGGCATCACGATGTCGAGGAGGACGATGTCGGGGCGGACTTCCTCGGCCTTGGCCAGGGCTTCCTCACCGCCGCCCGCGGTCACGACGCGGAACCCCTCCTCGCCGAGGGCGATAGACACGAGCTTGGTGATCCGGGGCTCGTAATCCGCGACGAGTACGAGCGGTTGGGTGCTCACGTTCGCCTCCGATCCTGTGATGACATGGTGACGGTTGCTGCCCGGTCCGTCATCCGTCCGGGTACGAAGACGGGGCTCGCGCGGAACGCGAGCCCCGTCTTTGTTGCTAGGCGGTCACGATGGGTTGGCGGCGGGCAGGGACGGGAGCGTCACGTTGATGTTCGTGTCCCCACCGTTGTTCGACTTCGATCCGGCGCCTGGCCCGAGGGCGAAGAACCAGATCGCCGCCACGATGGCGATGATCGCGATGATGCCGAGGATCATCCCCATGCCTGAGCCGCCGTCCTTGACGACGACAGTGTCGTGATCTGTCATTGGTCTGGTTTCCTTTCTTGGTTGTTCAGCCAGCATCGGGGCTGACGTCTGCCGTTCGGCGCATGGAAGGTCGCCGCCGCATTGCAGCCGCATTGCATCGACACCGTCTCGTCACCATCGGATCGGGCCGATTTGGGCTACGCTGACGCCATGCGCTTCGAATCCGGCGAGCGTGCCCTGCTCGCGGAGAGCCCCTGATGTATTTCGATGAGTTCAAGCACCAGCTGCCTGACATCGATCCCGATGAGACCGAGGATTGGCTGACCTCCCTCGACCAAGTCGTCGCCGACGAGGGTGAGGCCCGCGCCCGGTTCATCATCTACAAGCTGCTCAAGCGCGCCCGCCAGCTCCAGGTCGGCCTGCCTCCCCTCACCCAGACCCGCTACATCAACACCATCAGCCCCGAGCAGGAGCCATCCTTCCCGGGCGACGAGACGATGGAGCGGCGGATCCGCCGGCTCATCCGCTGGAACGCGGTTGCGATGGTGCTGCGGGCCAACAACCAGGTCTCGGGGATCGGCGGTCACCTCGCCACGTATGCCTCGGCGGCGACGCTCTACGAGGTCGGCTTCAACCACTTCTTCCGGGGCAAGGAGACCGGTGGCAGCGGCGACCAGATCTTCTACCAGGGCCACGCGGCCCCGGGCATCTACGCCCGGGCGTTCCTCGAAGGCCGCCTCTCCGTCGACCAGCTCGACCACTTCCGGCGGGAGACCGGTGGCAAGGGCCTGAGCTCCTACCCGCACCCGCGGCTGATGCCCGACTTCTGGGAGTTCCCGACGGTCTCGATGGGGCTCGGCCCGATCAGCGCCGTCTACCAGGCCCGCTTCAACCGGTATCTCCTGAACCGCGGGCTGCTGGACACGTCCGGCTCGCGCGTCTGGGCCTTCCTTGGCGATGGCGAGACCGATGAGCCCGAGACGCTGGGGGCGCTCCACGTGGCGTCGCGCGAAGGGCTCGACAACCTGACTTTCGTGGTGAACTGCAACCTGCAGCGGCTCGACGGCCCGGTCCGTGGCAACGGCAAGATCATCCAGGAGCTGGAGTCGGCCTTCCGGGGCGCGGGCTGGAACGTCATCAAGGTCATCTGGGGCCGCGAATGGGACGACCTGCTGGCCCGCGACGTCGACGGCCTGCTGGTCCAGAAGATGAACGAGACGCTCGACGGCGAGTTCCAGAAGTTCTCGGTCGCCGGCGGCGCCTACATCCGCGAGCACTTCTTCGGCCCGGACCCGCGGCTCGGCAAGCTGGTCGAGCACCTGACCGACGACGACCTGGCGAAACTCCGCCGCGGCGGCCACGACTATCGCAAGGTCTACGCCGCCTACAAGGCCGCCACCGAGCACACGGGTGCGCCCACGGTCATCCTCGCCCACACCGTCAAGGGCTGGACCCTGGGGCCCGGCGTCGAGGCGCGCAACATCACCCACCAGGCCAAGAAGCTCAACGAGGCCGAGCTGCGCATCTTCCGCGACCGGCTCGAGCTGCCGATCCCCGACGAGACGCTCAAAGACGCGCCGTACTACCACCCGGGTCCCGATTCGGAGGAGGTCCGCTATCTCGTCGAGCGGCGTCGCGCGCTGGGCGGCCCGTTGCCGCGCCGAGTCGTCCGGGCCGCCCCACTGCCGGCCCCGGCGGCCGTCGTCGACGCCGAGTTCGCGGCCGGCAGCACGACCCCCGTGTCGACCACGATGGTCTTCGCCCGGATCCTGCGCAACCTCATCCGCGACCCGGAGCTCGGGCCGCGGATCGTGCCGATCATCCCGGACGAGGCGCGGACCTTCGGCATGGACCCGCTGTTCAAGGAGGTCGGGATCTACTCGGCGCTGGGCCAGCGCTACGTCTCGGTCGACTCGGACCTGGTCCTCTCCTACCGCGAGGCGACCGACGGTCAGGTCC
Organism: Candidatus Limnocylindrales bacterium; assembly: GCA_038211705.1. Lineage (GTDB taxonomy): Bacteria > Chloroflexota > Limnocylindria > Limnocylindrales > CSP1-4 > SPCO01. The sequence continues at coordinate 27,814 of JBBQVJ010000002.1, forward strand.
TCGAGGAGGGCATCACCGAGGCCGGCTCGATGGCCAGCCTGCAGGCTGCCGGCACGTCATACGCGACCCATGGCCTGGCGACCATCCCGTTCTACATCTTCTACTCGATGTTCGGCTTCCAGCGGACGGGCGACCAGATGTGGGCGTTCGGTGATGCGCGTGGCCGCGGCTTCCTGATGGGCGCCACGGCCGGCCGGACGACCTTGACCGGCGAGGGCCTCCAGCACGACGACGGCCACAGCCAGATCCTGTCCTCGACGGTGCCCAATGTCCGCTCCTACGACCCGGCCTTCGCGTATGAGTTGGCCGCCGTGGTCCGCGACGGCATCGAGCGGATGCACGGTCCAAAGCCCGAGGACGTCTTCTACTACGTGACGCTCTACAACGAGAACTACGCCCAGCCGCCGCGGCCCGAGGGCCTGACCGACGAGGCCATCCTGCGCGGGGTCTATCGCTTCGCCGAGGCGCCCGACATCGGGCCCGATGCGCATCCGGCCCGGCTGGTCGGCTCGGGCTCGATCCTCCAGCAGGTGTTGGCCGCGCGCGACCTGCTGGCCGAGAGGTTCGGGGTCGCCGCCGAGGTCTACAGCGCCCCGTCGTTCCCGCTGCTGCGTCGCGACGCGCTCGAGGTCGAGCGCTGGAACCGGCTGCACCCCGATGCCAAGACGCCGCGGGTGCCGCACGTCAGCAGGATCCTGCCGCCCGACGGCGGTCCGATCATCGCCGACACCGACTGGATGAAGGCGCTGCCAGACATGGTCTCGCGCTGGCTGCCGCCGCACTACATCGCGCTGGGCACGGACGGCTTCGGCCGGAGCGACACGCGCGAGGACCTGCGGGCCCTCTTCGAGATCGATCCGCCGCATATCGCGGCGGCCACCCTCGTGGCGCTCGTCCGCTGCGGGGCGATGCCGGCCGGGCCGGCCGCAAAGGCGATCCGCGAGCTCGGCATCGATCCCGAGAAGACGGACCCGCTGGCGCTCTGAGCGGCCCATGGGCCGGACCCTCGTCATGCATCTGATACGTCCCGGGCGCCCCACTGTGTTGTCCCCGATGGTGTCTCCTCCCTACGGTGGCAGCATCGACGTCGCTCGACGTCATCGGCCCGGCGGTCACGCCGGTCGCCCAAGGATCAGGAGGCCCCAGTGGACCGCAACGACCCGATGTATGACAAGACCAAGGACCCGATGTACGACCAGACTCGTGGTCAGTACCGGGATGATGCCGGCTACACCCCCGTCGACGACGGGACCTACGTCGCTCCGGACGGCTCGGGCACCGCGCCCGAGAACCAGGAGCACGGCAAGGAGGCGATCGGCGCCGGCGCCGGAGCCCTCGGCGGCGCGGCCGTCGGTATGGCCGTCGGTGGCCCGGTCGGGGCCGTGGTCGGTGGCGCGATCGGCGCCGTCGGCGGCGCTGTGGTCGGTGAGTCGTCCGAAGGCGACGACGAAGCTGGTGCCGGGACCGGTGCGCTCGGTGGCGGTGCCGCCGGTGCGGTCATCGGTGGCGTCCTCGCCGGACCTCCGGGTGCCGTCGTCGGCGCCGCGGTCGGCGCCGGTGCCGGCGCGGGAGCCGGAGACCAGACCGAGGAAGAGATCGAGGAGTCGAGCACGACCACGCACGACCGCTGACACCTCGCGCAGGCTGACCGGCCGGCGCATCGCGATCACGACGACCGTGGGTCTGCTTCGGCGGGCTCACGGTCGTGCTGTCCAAGGAGAACCTTGATGGCCCGTCCGCTTCGCATCGCCCAGGTGGCGCCCCCGATGGAACGCGTCCCGCCGCGAGCGTACGGCGGCACAGAACGCATCGTGTACGAGCTGGTCAAGGAGCTCGACCGGCGTGGCCACGAGGTCACGACCTTCGCCAGCGCCGACTCAGACGTCCCCGGCCGGCTGATCCCGACCGTCGAGGAGGCGCTCCGGCCGTCCGGCTACAACGGCGATGCCTCGCCCTGGTTCTACCTCACGATCCAGGGGGTGCTGGACATGGCTGGCGAGTTCGACATCATCCACAGCCACCTCGAATGGGCCAGCTTCCTGCTCGCTCGCGTCTCGCCCATCCCCGTCGTCTCGACGTTCCACGGCCGGCTCGACCTGGGCTGGGCCGAGGCGACCTTCGCCCGCCCTACGCCCGGTCTCGTCGCGATCAGCGCCAACCAGGCCGCCACGCACCCGGAGGTCGACTGGGCCGGCATCGTCCATAACGGCCTGACCCTCGATGACTCGCCGTTCGAGCGGCGGCGCGGCGACGGGCTGTGCTTCGTCGGCCGGGTGGCGCCCGAGAAGGGCATCGTCGACGCGATCGAGATCGCCAAGTCGACCGGTCGGACCTTGCGCATCGCGGCCAAGGCGGGCCCGACGGCCCTCGAGCGGGACTATTTCGAGAACGTCTTCAAGCCGGCGCTCGAGGAGGCCGGCTCGGTGGTCGAGTTCCTCGGTGAGCTCGAGCAGGCCGACCGGGATCTGCTGTTCGCGGATTCGTATGGGGCGCTCATGCCCGGTTCCTGGCCCGAGCCATTCGGGCTCGTCGCGATCTAGGCGCTTGCTTGCGGGACCCCGGTCATCGCTCGCCGGGTCGGTGCCCTGCCCGAGATCATCCGCGAAGGGGTCGACGGGTTCTTCGGCGACGACACGGCCCAGCTCGCGTACCACGTGGCCAAGATCGAAGGGCTCGACCGTGCCGAGATCCGGGCGTCGGTGATCGACCGCTTCTCGGCCGGCCGGATGACCGACGGCTACGAGGCCATCTACCGGGCGATGGTCGAGGGTACCGACGCACCGGCAGGGGACGGCCAGGTCGGCGACGACGATGCCGACGCGCCTCGGCGACTCAAGCCGATGGGTCCCGGCCGGACGGCGGAGGTTCGCGCCTCCTGACGGGGCGGAGGCCCCGGTTGGCCGCGCGCCTGGTTGGCCGGGGGCCCGGTCTCCCTGCCACGTACCCTCCACACGCGGTTCTGTCAGAAACCAGGCCCTGCGGTTGTCAGGGATGCGCCCCAGGACTGGTAGTCAGGACATCGATGCTGGCGGGCGCGGGGAGTCCTGGGATCCACGCTCAGCGCTGTGGCTCGACGCGGAGCAGACCCGCCGAATCGGCCCGGAAGTGTGCCCACCAGTCTCCCGGTGCATATCTGTCTAGGAGGACCGGGATGGCCACGGACCAGGGTCGCGGGACTTGACCCGGCGACAACTGGGTCGCGGCGGCGACAACTGGGTCGCGGCGGCGACAACTGGGTCGCGGCGCCGGTCACGGCCCCGATCAGGCCCGGGTCATCCCACGGCGGAGGCCGAACCAGCTGAAGGCGAGCGTCACCACGGCGATGGCCATCAGGGCCGCGTACTCCCAGGTCTGGGTCGTCCCACCGCGAAGCATGATGTCCTGCATCAGCCGGATCCCGTGGGTCACCGGCAACATGAAGGCCAATGCCCGGACGGGTTCGGTGAATTCCGAGATGGCCAGCACGAAGCCGCTGAAGAAGACCGACGCCAGGAGCAGCAGCAGCGACAGCTGGACCGCCTGACGCTCCGAGTCGGAGATGACCGCGATCAACAGTCCGATCCCCAGTGACGCGAGCAGGACGAGCCCGATCGCCACGGCCAGGGCGACCGTATCGCCCAGCATCGGGATGTTGAAGACCCCGACCAGCAGCCCGACCGTCGCAGCCGAGATCAGCCCGCCGATGAGCAGGTACGCCAGCACCTTGCCGGCGATCACCTCCCAGGCGTTGACCGGGGCGACCCGGAAGAGCTCGATGACGCCGCTCGTCCGTTCGCGGACGAGGGCCAGGGCGACCAGGGTGACTGCGAGGTGCTGGAGGATGAGCGCCAGCACCGCCGGCCCGAAGTAGGCCAGCACCTGGGGCTCGGACGGCGAGATGTTCTGGAGCTCGGCCCGCGTCGGCGCGGCCACGACCTCGGGTGGGATGACCGCGGCATCGGGCTGCTTGGCTGCCACGTAGCCCTCGGATTCCTCGACGGCTCGACGGATGATCGTCTGGTTGACCGCGTTGGACAGGTTCGCGGCGAGGAAGCCGGCGTAGTTGGCCCGGATCGGGTCGACGGTGTTGATGACGACGCCGATGACCGACTGCTTGCCGGCCTTGAATTGGGCCTGGGCATCGGGCGGGGCAACGACCACGACATCGGTCGTGCCGTTGTCCAGCCCGGCCGTGGCCTCATTGACGTCCCCGGTGACGGCCTGGATGTGCAAGCCGCCACCGGCCAGGTCCTGGTAGGTCTTCACGTCGGTCGGGAGCCCGCTGCTGGCCGGGATCACCACCACGGTCTCGAGCGGTCGCCGCTGGCCGTTGTAGCCAAGCCCGAAGACGGCCATGATCAGGAACGGGCCGAGCACGAGCGAGAGCAAGGCGCCGGGTCGCCGGACGACCTCGACGAGCTCCTTGCCGACCAGCGCCAGCAGACGAAGGATCGTCGTCGCGAGCGCCCTCATGCGACCGGCCCCGCGGGCGCCGTCTCGTCGGGCTCGCCGGCGAGGGCGGGCGCGGCGCGCTCGGCTGGCACGACGACCTCATTGGGCGCCGCAGCCTCGGCGTCTTCCGCCGCGATGATCGTTGGCTCCGTCGACCCCGATTCGATCGGCGGCGTGTCATCGGTTCGAGCCTCGAGCGGTGCGTCCCACGACGAACCTTGCGTCCCATCCTGATCGCGGACCCCGTCGTCGTTCGTCGTGCCGTCGCCGTCGCGTTCGGCAGCCTGATCTCGGGCATCGCGCCGGACGAGCGACGCAAAAACGTCGTCGAAGGACGGCCGTTCCTCCCGGGCGCTGACGACCTCGCCCCCACGCGCCTTGACCGCCTCGACGACATCGGGAATCGCCGTCCCGGCGTCGTCGACGATGACCGTGAGCCTCCGTGCGCCGTCCTGCTGGACATGGCGGACGAAGGGCAGGCCGGCGAGCTGCTCGCCATCGAAGAAGGTCGCCGTCTCGACCGCCACGACGTCGCCGCCGACCGCCTCGCGGCGGAGGTCGTCCGGCGTGGCCAGGGAAAGGAGCCGGCCGTTCGCGATCAGGGCGACCCAGTCGCACGACTCGGCCTCATTGACGTACTGGGTCGTGACGATGAGCGTCCGGCCCGCATCGCGCAGGCGGTGGAGCTCCTCCCAGATCCGGCCTCGCAGGATCGGGTCGACGCCGGCCGTCGGCTCGTCGAGGAAGAGGAGGGCCGGGTCGTGGACGAGTGCGCAGGCGAGCTCGAGGCGTCGCTGCATCCCGCCCGACAGCCGCCCCGCTCGCCGGCTGCGAACCTCCCACAGGTCGACGAGCTCGAGGACCTGGCGCGTGCGACGGCCGCGCCGGAAGATCATCCCGAAGAGCGAGCCGACGAAGTCGACGTTCTCGCGGACGGTGAGATCCGGATAGAGCGTGAACGACTGGGGCATGTAGCCGATCCGCTCGCGGGTCTGGCGCCGAAACTTGCGCGGTTCCTCGCCCAGGACGGTCACCGTCCCCGAGTTCGGCGTCAGGGCACCCGTCAGGAGCCGGATCGTGGTCGTCTTGCCCGCGCCCGACGGCCCGATCAGGCCGAGGATCGTGCCGGTCGGAACGGCCAGCGAGATGCCATCGACGGCGAGCTGGTCGGAGAAGCGCATCGTGACGTCATCGATGACGACGGCATCGTCGCGGGCTTCGCCGGGGCCCGGTGCCGCTGAGGGAGCGGGGCGCCAACGGGTGGGTGTCTCGGTCAGCACGGGGCCACTCCTGGGGGTCGGCCGCCCACGGCGGCTCAACTCTCGGAGCGTGCACCGGGCGCGCTTGCGACCGGTCACACCGTCCCCGGCCCGCTATCGCAGCCGTATCGCAGTCTGGGCCCAGTCTGCAATGCCCCTGCATTCGGATCGCCGTCGCCGTGCAGCGCATGAGCTCCCCACGACGCGTACCGTTGGCCCCATGTCCACCACGGTTGCGGCGCCGATCGAACCGGCCGATTCGGAGGGTCGTGCCTCGGCCCAGGCCGCCGGTCTGCGCTACTCGAGTGACGCCCGCCCGGGCCTGCCCCGGCGTCGAGCCGGCCGAGGCTTCAGCTACCTCCGGCCGAACGGCGAGCGCGTCACGGATCCCGCCACGCTGACCCGGATCCGGGCGCTGGCCATCCCGCCGGCCTGGACCGATGTGTGGATCTGCCTCGATCCGGCCGGCCACCTCCAGGCGACCGGTCACGATGCGCGGGGCCGCAAGCAGTACCGCTACCACGAGCGCTGGCGGACCGGCCGGGACGACGCGAAGTTCGAGCGACTGATCGACTTCGCCCGGGTCCTGCCGCGTATCCGCCGCCGCTGTGACCGCGATCTGTCCAGACCCGGTCTGTCGCGCGAGAAGGTCCTGGCCGCGGTCGTCCGGCTCCTCGAGACGACGCTCATCCGGGTCGGCAACGACGAATACGCGCGGCTCAACCGGTCGTTCGGGCTGACGACGCTCAAGACCCGGCACGCCAAGGTGAGCGGCACGCGTGTCCGCTTCCGGTTCCGCGGCAAGTCCGGACGCCAGCATGAGGTCGGGATCCGCGACCGCCGGTTGGCGATGGTCGTCCGCCGTTGTCAGGACCTGCCCGGCCAGGAGCTCTTCCAATGGGTCGGCGATGACGGTGAGGCACGCGACGTCGCCTCCGACGATGTCAACGCCTATCTGCGCGAGATCTCACGAGCCGACGTCACGGCCAAGGACTTCCGGACCTGGGCGGGGACCGTCCTCGCCTACCGCGCGCTCCGGGCGCTGGCGCCCGGGACCGACGAGCGGAGCGCACGCAAGAACGTCGTCGAAGCGGTCCGCTTCACCTCCGACCGACTGGGCAATACGCCCGCCGTCGCGCGGCGGAGCTACGTCCATCCGGCCATCCTTGAGGCGTACCTCGAGGGATCGATCGGTGGCGCGCTGCTCGAGGCCGCCGAGGAGCAGGAGGAGCCGCCGTCGGCGCCCGACCGCCGCGAGGAGGCCGAGGTCGTGGCACTCCTGCGCAAACGGCTGAAGACGACGAAACGCCGGTAGGCTACCGGCCCGCCTGTGCCAGTGAGAAGCCGTATTCCGCGCCCGACCGCTCGGCCGGTCGGGCCCACATCCGGCCGCCCATCGCCTTGACCAGGCGATCGGCGACGTAGAGCCCGATCCCCGCGCCGGCTCGGGCGGCGGCCGTCGACCGGGTGCCGGACAAGAGCGTGAACGGCTGATCGTCTGGCGCCGGCGGCTCGCCGCGGTCGATGACCCGGACGGTGACGTCGTCGCCGGCGGACCCCAGGACGACCTCGATCGGGCCGTCCCCGCCATAGCGGATGGCGTTGTCGAGCAGGTTACGGATGACGTGGCTGACCATGACCTCGTCGGCACGATCGGCGGCTGCGTCGCGGTCGCCCGACAGGAGGATGCGGGCCTCGGGATGGCGCATGGCCTCGCGCCCGACCGCGGCCGCGACCAGCCGTCCGACCGCGACCGGCTCGCCCAGCGGCCGGATCCCGTCGCGCTCCGAGTGGACCAGGATGACCAGGTCCTCGACCAGCCGATAGAGCCGCTCCGCCTCGGCGCTGACATCGGCCGCAAGCGAGCGCCGGTGGTCGGGGGTGAGGTCGTTGGCGGCCAGCACCCGGGCGCCGCCGTAGATCGTCGTCACCGGCGTCCGCAGCTCGTGGGACAGGACCTCCAGGAAGGCCTCGCGGTCGGCGGCGGCTACCAGGGCAGGATCGACCTCGGCCACTTCCGCGGCGGCAGGGCGTTCGTGTCGCTTGTTGGCCATCGATTCGCTCGGCATGATGTGCCAATGCTGGCGCACCCGGGGGTCCCGGGCCGTCAGCGACCACGGGTAGCGCATTACGGTCACGTCGCGTCGAGCGTGGGTGGCACCCGCCGGGGGTGCCTTCTTTTCATGTGGGCGGGCGATCGGGCCGTCAGTCGTCCACCGGCTCGTCCATCGTCGGCAGAGTCACGATGACCGTCGTACCGCGGTCGGGACCATCCGAGGTCACCACGATCGTCCCGCCGTGAGCGTCGACGATGCCGCGACAGGCGTAGAGGCCGAGCCCCAGCCCGGCGGCGCCGCTCTGGCGCGCTCGATCCGTGCGAGCAAACCGCTCGAAAACGCGGTCGAGCTCGTCGGCAGCCATGCCGATGCCGCGATCCCGGACCGCCAGCCGGGCGGTGGGACCATCACCGGCGCCGACCATCACCTCGACGGGCGAGTCCACGGGGGAGTACTTGAGGGAATTACCGACCAGGTTCGCCACCAGCCGGCGTAGCAGGCTCGGATCCCAGAGCCCGATCAGATGGGCGCCCCCAGCCCCGTCGACCTCCAGCCGGACCCGCTGCCGGCCGTCCGGTCCAAGGGCGCCGATCGCCTCGCGGACGACATGCTCGAGGCTGACCGGCTCGGGGTCGGCGGTGAGCGCGCCCATGGCCACCCGCGAGGCATCGCTGAGCGTGTCGATCATGATCACCAGCTCGGTGGTGGCCAGCAGGGCATCGTGGACGACCTCGGCGACGCGCTCTGCGTCGGGCGGCGTCTCCGTCAGCCAGCGATCGGCGAGGTGGAGCGATCCCTCGACCAACGTCATCGGTTGCCGAACGTCGTGGAGGGTGGTCGCCAGGAACGACTCGCGGAGCGTCTCGATACGGTCGGACAGCGCCGTCAGACCGACGGCCGCGGCGCCGTCGAGGGCGTCGCCGATGAGTGTGATGCCGGCGACCGCGTCACCTGTGTCCATCTCGGCGGCGAGTTCGGTGGCCATGGCCCTGCCGATCTCCTGGCGCAGGATGCGGAACTCCGTGACCACCGCCACCGGACCGAGCCCCTGCTCGAATCGGACCTGGGCATGCGCGGTGGCCGCCGCCGCGACAGCGTCGTCATCGAGTGGGGCCGTCGGCGCCTCGTCGCGAAGGTCGGGCCGGCGCAGGACCGCCACCACGGCATCGAACAACTCGGGGATGTGGTCCGACACGGAATGATCGGGTCGCTCGCGATGGAATGGCTGGCGGCTGGCCACGCCGACCCAGCGTTCGAGGATGCCGGTGCGCTGGGCAGCCAGGGCATCGGCGACGGGCCCCAGGTCGGCGTTCCGGACGATGACATCGACGCGACTGTCGATATCGGCCGAGGCACGGTCGTCGCCCGAGAGCGGCGCGTCATGGGCGTGGTCCGTTTGCTGCATGTCGGGGCGAGGATACCCCGGGATGCAATAAGCCCCCGGTCTCCCGAGGGCTTTCTTGCATTGGAAGAGGGAGCGACTAGCGGCGCAGCTCGTCGCCGGCATTGCCGACCTTGTCGGCCAAGCTCTCGTCGCCGTCGGCCTTGCGCGAGGCATCCTTGCTCGTGTCGGTCGCGTTGTCGGCGCCCGTCTTGAGATCGTCACCCGCGTTGCCGAGATCCTTGCGGACCTCATCACCGACATTGCCGACCTTGTCGGCCAGGCTCTCGTCGCCGTCGGCCTTACGCCAGGTCTCCTTGGTGTTCTGCTCGCCTTCGCGATAGGTCTTCTTCGCGTCGTCCATGGTTCTGGAACCTCCGTTCAGCGATCGCTCGATCGAGCGACGGTGACCCCATCGTGGATGGCCTGGCGTCGCAGTGAATCGCGCGCCGACCCGCCTGTCAGTATCAACCGCCTTGCAGGGTCCGCGTGCCGGGGCGGCGGGTTCGGCTGGAACGGTCGAGCAGGGTGATGCCCATCGCCGCCGCCGGCACGAGGGCGCCCGCCACGAAGAGGCGACCGCCGCCGCCGACGAGAAGGCCGAGCGCGAACCCGAACGACAGGACGGTGCCCATCGTCAGCATCTCATCGCTGCCGGCCCGCATCTGGCGGTTGGCGTCCTCGATCGCGGAGCGCGTCGTCGCGGCGACCTCGGGGAGCTTCGAGACCGCGTCACCGGCGGCGACCCGGACGGTGCCGGCCGCGTCGGAGACGGCGCCACCGATCGCCGCGCTACGGCTGGTGTCATCGGTCGGGCTGGTCGTGTTCGGAGTTCCGTCGTCCGTTCGGGTGGCCATCGTGGTATCTCCTTCGGTGCGTTCCGTGGCGGTCAGATCGCGCTGCCAGAAATGGCAACGGACGACCCAGGGAGGGGGCCCGGGTCGTCCGTGCGAGTCCTGGATGACGCCCCGTCACTGGCGATTCCAGGGTCGATATCAGCAAATTCCGTTCGGTCGTAGCGTATTGCCGCCCTCCGTACAACCTCCACTCCGACGACGGTCGCCCGCATTGCAATCGCATATCGGTCTGACGAAGTGGGAGCGTCGGCCCCCGGACCCCCAGTGGCACGAGAGCCGACTAGGCCTAGCATGCCCGGGGTCGAGTGCCGGGAAGACCGGACGCTTCCGGGCGATGTGTTGCAGGGGCGTGGCGACTTAGTGAACATCACTTAGCCGTCGGTCTTCGACGCCACCGTGCCGCGCCATGCGCCGGTCTCGCTGCCCCGCGCCTCGATGAACGTCTTGAACCGTTCCATGTCGCCCTTCGCCTGCCGCGCGACGAAGCCGAGCGCATCGCCGACCTTCTCGACGGGCCCCTCGGGCTCGACATCGAGCTGGAGGGCGACCCGGGTCTTGTCATCCGAGAGGCGGTGGAAGGTCACGACGCCGGCATTCTGGGCCCCCTCGACGGCCCGCCAGGCGATCCGCTGGTCGGGGTCCTGCTCGGCGATCTCGGCGACCCATTCCTTCTGGATCCCACGGACCTTCGCCTTCCAGCGGAGATGGGTGTCGTCGATCTGCTCGACCTGCTCGACGCTCTCCATGAACAGCGGGAATTCCTCGAACTGGGTCCACTGGTCATAGGCCGTCCGGACCGGGACGTCGACATCGATCGTTTCGATGATCTGCGACATGTATTGCCTCCTTGCCTGAAATGAAGGACGCCCACCGCACTGGGTGGGCGTCCTGGTGATTCGTCGGTCCCGAGGGGCGGGACCGGGCTTCTGGGCCGCCCGGCGTTGGGTCAGACGGAGCGTCCCATGCCCCGGCGGCCGGTCACGGCGCCGACGACGAGGACCACGATGACCGCACCGATCACCGCTGCGACGATCGAGCTGATGTCGAATGGGCCGTCGATCGGCTTGGTGTTGAGCAGGACACTGGCCAGGAAGCCGCCGACGAGCGCGCCGACGATGCCGAGCACGATGTGTCCGATGATGCCGAGACCCTCGTCACCCTTCACGAGGAAACCGGCGAGGTACCCGGCGATCGCACCGAGGATCAGCCACGCGATGATGCTCATCTAGTTCCTCCATCCCCAATGCGGGCATCTCACCCGCCTGCTGGGGTTCCTTCATGCATCCCGAAGCCCGGGATCCGCCCCCAATGTCGTCGGGCCGATGGCTCGGAAGGACTACGTCGGCGTGGCCAGACGTAACAACGGAATGTCAGCGCGTGGCGGCGACGCACGGTGCTGGACGGCGTCGGTGCGCTGATATCCAGATGCGATGCGCACGTCGGTCGTGTGCGCACGCGCGGGATGCGGAGCGCTCGATGCTGCTCTCCGACAAACCCATCGGGGACCTGCGGAGGCCAGACATCGATGCTCCACGAGATTTCGTCGATACCCCAGCCGGGGGGACTCGAAACCCCGGCGGCCGACCACGATCGCTCCATGGACGTGCTCCAATACGCCACGGCGTTCTTCGCGATCCTGGTCGCGGCCCTGCTCGCGGTCATCCACTGATCCCCACTACCGGCCCGACCGACGGCGGTCTGCGCGTCCGGCTGTACGACGCCGATGGCCGCGATCGCGAGGTCGAGCTGCAGCCGGGCATGGCCACGAAGCTGGCCGATCGCCAATTGCTCTGGATCGACGTAGACGGACGAACGTCCGACCTGGACAACGTCGCCGAGGCGGTCGGGATCGATCGCCGGTTGGCGGAGCGTCTCGCGACAGAGGCAAAACGAGCCGACCTGACCCAGTACGAGGACCACATCCATCTCGTCATCCAGGCGATGGAGCCACCCGACGAGGGCGATGCGGAGGGCTCCGATCCGGTCCGGCGAGCGCTCGATCTCGTGGCCGGTCGCAATTGGGTCGTGACGGTCCATGACGGCCCGCTCAAGGCGCTCGAACGCCGCGATGCCCTCACCGAGGGCGAGACGCGCCTGGGCGCGCTCGATGCCGCCGGGTTCGTAGCGGGGATCGCCGACGAAGTCCTGGCCGACTACTTCGATCTGGCCGAGGCGATCGAGCGCGAGATCGACCACCTCGACGAGCGGGCGCTCAAGAGCCCGCGCAACGACGTCCTCACCCAAGTCGTTGACCTTCGCCGGCGGATCGGCCTGATCCGCCGCACGCTGGCGCCTCATCGCCTCGCCTTCGCCCCCCTCGGCCGGCCCGAGTTGGAGCTCCACGACGAGGTGGGACGGCCCTGGCCCGGTCTGATCGATCGCCTGGAGCGGGCCATCGACGCCGTGGAGAATCTGCGCGACCTGCTCCTGGGCACATTCGACATCCACATGGGCCGGGCCGCCCAGGACGCCAACGAGGTCATGAAGGTCCTCACCCTCCTGTCGGCCGTGCTGCTGCCGTCGGTGGTCCTGGCCGGCGTGATGGGCATGAACTTCAAGCTGCCGTTCTTCGACGAGGGCGGCAACTTCTGGATCGTCGTCGCGGCGATGGTCGCCTTTGGCGTGTCGATGGTCATCGCCGCCCGCTGGCGGCACTGGATCTAGGCCTGCTCGGCCTACTCGTTCAGCTCGGCCAGCGCGAACCCGAACTCGGCGCCGCCGCCCTCGCGCGGGGCAGCCCAGATCCGGCCACCCATGGCCGCGATCAGCCGAGCGCACACGAACAGCCCGATCCCGGCGCCGCTGGCGGATCCAGCCGTGCCGGGCGACCGGTAGAACAACTCGAATAGCCGGCCGGTCTCGTCGGCCGCGAAGCCCGGCCCGTTGTCGAGGACACGGACGAGGACCTCCCCGTCGCCGGCGTCGGCCGTGATCGTGACGGTCGATCCGCTGCCGCCGTACTTCGCCGCGTTGGAGAGCAGATTCCGAATCACCTGCTCGACATAGGTCGGGTCGGCCGTGACGGTCGGCAAGGTCGCCCCGACCTTGAGATCGAAGGTGACACCGGGCCAGCGCCCCTCCTCGGACTCGACGACGCGGGGGACCAGGCGCTGGAGCAGGACCGGCTCCCAGCCCACCTCGCCAGATGCGTCGCCAAAGCGGTTGAGCGCGACGACGTCCTCGACCAACCGCTGGAGTCGTTCTGCCTCGTCGTGGATGTCCTTGAAGATCCCACGCTTGGTTTCCTCGTCGAGCGACGAGACCTCACGCGACAGGAGCTTGGCGCCGCCGAAGATCGTGGTGACCGGCGTGCGCAGCTCGTGCGACAGGACACCGATGAACGTCTCGCGCACGGCCTCGCGATGGCGCGCCTCGGTCACGTCGCGCATGACCACGATCGTCTCCTCGCCGGTCGACTGGCCGATGCCGACGTTGACCGGGTAGGTGGCCAGCTCGACCCACCGATCGGCGTCGGCCCGGGTGGGCAGCTCGACCGGGCCGCCCATCGCGCCGAGCTCCGGCGCGATGCCGTCGGGGTCGTGGAGCTGGTCGAGGATGTCCGCGTAGCTGCGCTCCTCGACCTCCGGAAAGAGTCGCTCGCCGGCCGGGTTGGTGAGCGTGATGGTGCCGTCAGCGGCGCACACGACGACGGCTTCGCCCATCGCCCGGATGATCGCGTTGAGCTCGGCGGCACGGGCGTGCTCCTCCTGGGCGAGGCGCTGGAGCCGGATCTGCGCCTCGATCCGCTCGCGGATGTCGCGCGCGATGGCGATGATCCGGCGTTGCCCGCCCGGCAGCTCGACCGATTGGAGGGTGACCTCGACAGGCGGCGTGTTGCCCTCGGGCAGCGCGAACTCGATCATCGCCGTGGAGACCGTTCGGTCGGCCGCCAGCAGTGGATCGATCAGCCCCGGCAGCCGGTCGGCGTCGCCCGTTTTCAGCAGCCCGTCGAACGGAGCGCCGATGAGCTCGTCGCGGGATCGGCCCAGTAGGTCGCAGGCACCCCGATTGACCTCGTCGATCCGGCGGCCCGCAGGGTCGAAGACGATGACCGCCTCGACCACCGAGTCCAGGATGAGCCGGAACCGATCGGCCTCGCGAAAGAGGCGGGCATTCTCGATCGCCGCCGCCGCACTGCTGGCCAGCGCCTCGGCGAACACGAGATCCTCGGGTCCGAACCGGCGCTCCGGGGTCGATAAGGCGAGGGAGAGGGCACCCAGGATCCGGTCGCCGGTTTGGAGCGGCACGCACATGTACGAGCGAAGCTCGAGACCGCGCAGCAGCTCGGCGTGTGCCGCATCGCGGGCATACGAATCGAGCGCTTCGGGCGGGATATCGGAGGCCAGGATCGGTTCGCCGGTCTGGACGACCTGGAGCGAGCCGCTGGGCTGTCCGGGATCGGGCGGATAGGCCTCGAGCAGGCGGCGGACAAGGGAGACCTTGGCCGGATCGACGTGGGCGATCGCCAGCGGCCGAAGCTCGCCGCGCTCGTCGAGCAGGTCGACCGCGCACCAGTCGGCGATCCGGGGGACGGCCAAGTCTGCGACGCGGCGGATCGTCTGGTCGAATTGGATCGATCCGGCCAGCACCTGGCCCGCCTCGGCAAGGAAGCGCTGGTTCTCGGCGAGCTCCTGGTAGCGGCGATCACCGCGCCCGATCGCCGCGTCCGCCAGGTCCACCGGCAGATCGACCGTGCGCTCGGGCGTGATGGATTCTGGCACGGCTCCTCGACAGCTAGATGCGATCCCGGCCCGTTCATGACGAGAAACCGCGGTCACGACATGGCAGCAAGGATGCCGTTACGCACGCTGGCGCGTCGGCATTGCCGGCGTTGCAACGTCGTGACGGATCCCGGCCCCGACGGAAGGAGGTGGCTATACTGCGTGACCCAGGCCAACGACGGCACATCGTGCAGAGGGAAATGTCGCATTGCATGTCGCGCCGGTCGAACTCCGTGCACTCCGCCAGAACGGGATCGTCATCCGTTTCGCGATGCTCGGCCAGATGGCCTACGTCCTGGCCGAGGTCCCAGCCAGCGGCTCGGCCGGGACCTCGCTCGAGCAGCCCTGTATCGAGGCGCACTGGGGCTTCGTCATCGAGGGCGAACTCGAGTTCGTGACCGTCGGCAGCCGGCAGACGATCCCCAGCGGGCGCGCGTTCCACGTCCCGGCCGGCGGCGCCGAGCATCATTTCGAGGTGTCTGGCGCGGCGCTGATCGCGGGCTTCCAACCGATCGAGCCCGAATTGGATGTCAGCGATGCACGGCTCGAGGCGCAGGGCTTCGAGCTGCTGCCGTCCGCTCCCACGGCCCCGACCATCGTGCCGGCCGTGCCGGCCCGCGAGGTCCCCGCCGGCGAGGTCCGGACCGAATCGTGGCCGATGTCGGCCTATCTCATGACGCGCGTTCGGATGGGCGAGCGGAGCGGCTACACCACCGGCTGGTGCGACATCCCGCACTGGGGGATGGTGACCGCCGGACGCCTCGCCATCGAATGGGAGGCTGACGTCGAGATCCTCTCGACCGGCGACATCTTCCATTGCCCGGCGGGCCCACCCGGCCACCGGCTCGAGGCGGCCGACCCAGCGACTTTCGTGGACCTCACCCCGATCGCCGCCATGCGCGCCGGTGGGCGGATGGCAGACTGGCGCCGCGACGCGGACCTCACATCGCGCGGCCGTTCGCGCGGGATCGCCGTCGCCGCCCTCGGCTAGCGCTCAGCCGGGCAGGGTCGGGTCGGCGGCGCCGAAGACATCGCCGGAGTCCGGCAGCGATCGCTCGTACGCCTCCTTGACGTCCTCGTCGGGGGTCTCGATCGCCGCGGGAACCTGGGCGACGGGCATCTCACGTGCCTGCAAGCGGCTGAGGACGATCTCGATCGAGGCGGCGATCGGCACAGCCAGGAAGGCCCCCAGCAGCCCCCCGGCCGCCGCTCCCACGAGCAGACTCAGCAGCACGAGCAGCGGCGAGATGCCGATCGTGTTGCGCATCACGAGCGGAACGAGGACGCTGCCCTCGAGCAGCTGGATCACGATGTAGACCCCGGCCACGATCATGGCGAGCTCCGGCGAGACGGTCGCCGCGACCAGGATCGCCGGGATCGCGCCGAGCAGCGGCCCGACGATCGGGATCGCCTCGGTGAGCGCGGCGATCAGGCCGAGGAGCAGGGCGCCCGGCACCCCGAGCAGGCTGTAGGCGACGCCGGTCGC
>JBBQVJ010000003.1:0-42111 GCA_038211705.1 Candidatus Limnocylindrales bacterium
AACGCGCCTGGCGCCACAAAGCGCACGGCGCGTCGTCGTCCGGTGGATGATAGGCCCGCTTCGAGAAAGGTGTCAAACGTGGTGAGGCGTCGGCCGATGGGCCCGCAGTCCGCTTCGGTCGGGCCACGCACCGATACCCCCTGGGGGTATCGCAGAATCGTCTTGCGGCTCGCCTTCGGGCGGTGCTATCCTCTCCGGGCCCTCGGCGCCGGAGACGTACGTGGGAAGTCCCCCGAAGCCCGACCAGGATCCTCGGGAACGTGATCGACCGGTGCCTAGAGAACAGCCTGTCCGAGCGCGAGCGACCCTTGGCCACGAGCACGACCGTACCCGACGCTACCCATCATCCAGCCCTACACCGCAGGATCCCATCGACGAATGGACGCACGACAAGTCTGGCGGGCGGCTCTCGGAGAGCTCCAGGTCTCGCTCTCCCCGGCCAATTTCGAGACGTGGCTGCGCGACACCCAGCTGGTGGATGTCGATGAGCAACGGTTCCGGATCGCAGTCCCGAACGGGTTCGCGAAGGACTGGCTCGAGTCGCGCTACCGCTCGCTGATCAGCCAGACCCTGGCCCGCATCGTGGGCTACAGCGTCCAAGTCGAATTCGTCATCGGCGCCACCCCCGAGAACCCGGCCGCCGAGGCTGAGGGGGATCCGGCGCCGACGGCGTCGGCTCCCACGGCGGCGACGAGCGGGCCGGTCGGGCGGCAGCAGGTCCGGGTCGAACCCACCCGGGTCGGCGGTGAGGGTGGCACGACCTACCTCAACCCGCGCTACACCTTCGCCAACTTCATCGTCGGTTCGGCCAACCGGCTCGCCCACGCGGCCAGCCTGTCGGTCGCGGAACGACCGGGCCACGCCTACAACCCGCTCTTCCTGTACGGCGGGGTCGGTCTCGGCAAGACCCACCTGATGCACGCCATCGGCAACCAGGTCATCGCCAAGTTCCCGCGCAAGCGCGTCGTCTATGCGACGAGCGAGAAATTCACCAACGAGTTCATCGCCTCGATCCAGCAGGGCAAGATCGACGAGTTCCGGGCCCGCTATCGGCGGATCGACCTGCTGCTCATCGACGACATCCAGTTCATCGCCGACAAGGAACGGACGCAGGAAGAGTTCTTCCATACGTTCAACGCGATCCACGAGGACAGCAAGCAGATCGTGCTGTCGTCGGACCGGCCGCCGAAGGCGATCGTGACCCTCGAGGAGCGGCTTCGCAGCCGCTTCGAATGGGGCCTCCTCGCGGACCTGACGGCGCCGGACCTCGAGACGCGCATCGCGATCCTTCGGGCGAAAGCGGAAGAGGGCGCGGTCCCGGTCACGTCGGACGTCATCGAGTTCATCGCTCGCAAGGTCGTCAGCAACATCCGCGAGCTCGAGGGCGCCCTCAACCGGATCGTGGCCTACGCGAGCATGGGCGCCATGCCGATCGGCATCGAGCTCGCCCAGGCGGTCCTCTCCAACGTCCTCTACAACCCCAAGAAGCGCCAGGTCACCCCGGAGCGCATCGCCCGGGTGGTGTCGGAGTACTACAGCGTCCCGATGGACGTGCTGGCCGGCCAGAAGCGCGACAAGGCGATCGTCGTCCCGCGCCAGATCGCGATGTTCCTGATGCGCGAGGAGACCGATGTCTCGCTGCTGCGGATCGGGGCCGAGCTCGGCGGGCGCGACCACTCGACGGTCCTCCATGCCTGCGACAAGATCAACCGCGAGGTCGCCGTCAACGACGAGCTGCGCCGCGAGATCGCCGCGGTCCGGGAGCTGATCTACGCCGACTGACCCGCGCCGCGGGGTCGCGCGCCGGGCTCGTCAGACGCCACGCGACAGGGTTCCAGGACCACCTGCTGTGGATAACGCCACGAATTCGGTGGAAAAGGGCGCCCGGTTGTGGACATCCGGGGTCTGTGACCGGCCCGAACCCGTCGGTCGGCGTGGAGATCCAAAGGGTCCCCGACCGATGTCCCGGCGCCTTCCCGGATCCGTCCACCGCCCGTCCGCCGCATGGTCCCGGATCGGACCTGAACCGTCCACCGTCGTGGCGCACTCGTCCACCGCCCGTCCGAACGGGACGGAGCGCGACGTTCCACCGAGTCCACACCATGACTACGGTGATGACGGGATGAGAAGATAGAGAGAAGATACCCACCACTACCGACCCTGCCCGATCCGCGGATCCCGAACCGACCCTGGCAAGCCCGACCACCGGCCCGAACCCCTACCGCGGACCCGTGGCCTCGAATCGACAAGCGTGGAGTGAGCCCGACGTGAAACTCTCGGTCATGCAGGAGAACCTGGCGCGCGGCCTGTCAGTCGTCAGTCGTGCGGTGTCGAACCGGAGCACGCTCCCGGTCCTGGCGAACGTCCTGCTCAAGACGGAGGACGCCGGGCTCAAGCTGACGGCCACGAACCTCGAGATCGGGATCGTCTACTGGGTGCCCGGCAAGATCGAGACCGATGGCGCAACGACCGTCCCGGCCAAGCTCCTGACCGACCTCGTCAACTCGCTGCCGGCCAGCGATCGGGTCGATCTCGCGCTTGGCGCGGGCGACACGCTCGACCTGCGCTGCGGCCGGTTCGAGACCCACATCAAGGGCATCGATGCCGACGAGTTCCCGGCCATCGGGGCGGCAGGCGAACGACCGACGACCCGGATCGCTCAGAACGTCCTGCGCCGGGCCCTGGCCGAGACCGCCTTCGCGGCCGCCAGCGACGAGGCCCGGCCCATCCTGACCGGTGTCCTGGCCAGGTTCGAGGGCGACCAGCTGACGCTCGCCGCGGCGGACAACTACCGGATCGCGGTCAAGACCATCCCGATCCTCGACGCGGTGCCTGAGACGAGCGTCGTCATCCCGGCCCGCGCCCTCAATGAGCTGGCCCGGATCCTGGCCGACGTCGACGAGCCGGTCGAGGTGGTCCTTGCCGGTCAGCGCAACCAGATCCTGTTCCACCTCGATGGTATCGATCTCGTGAGCCGGCTCATCGATGGCCAGTTCCCGAACTACCAGCAGGTCGTGCCCCAGAGCCACACGACCCGGGCGATCCTCGATCGCGAGGAGCTCCTGCGGGCTGTCCGGCCGGCGGCCCTGATCGCCCACGAGTCGGCCAACATCGTCAAGCTCCAGGTCAGCTCCGACGGCGAACCCGGCATCACCGTCAGTGCCAACGCCGAGGTCGGCGACCTGGTCGGCCAGGTCGAGGCCGCGGTCGAGGGCGACGGCACGACCATCGCGTTCAACGCCCGGTATCTGGCTGACGTGCTGACCAACGTCGACGCCGAGCAGTTCGCCCTCGAACTCAACGGGCCGCTTTCGCCCGGTGTCTTCAAGCCGGTCGGCGACGACCACTACATCCACGTGGTCATGCCCGTCCGGACCACGTCCTAGCCCAGTATCCGGAGGCCGGCCCGGGTCCGCCCGGGATCGGACGACCCTGCTCGAGACGATCCGCCTGCTCGATCTCCGGGGCTACGCGTCGCTCGACGCGGCGTTCGGTCCCGGCCCGCATCTCGTCTGGGGTCCCAACGCGGCCGGCAAGACGAGCCTGCTCGAGGGGATGGTCCTGCTCGCCTGGGGCCGTTCCCACCGGACGACGACCGACGGCGAGCTGATCCGGTGGGGGACCGATCTGGCCCGGGTCGAGGGCTCGATCGGGCGTGACACGGTCGAGGTGGCGATCGTGCGGGCCGGCGCCAACGGCACGGCCGGCCGGAAGCGCATCCGGGTCAACGGCCTGGGCCGCCGCGCGAACGGCCTGGCCGGGTTGTTGCGGATCGTCCTGTTCGCGCCAGAGGAGATGCTCCTCATCGCCGGGTCGCCGTCGCTCCGGCGGGCGGTCATCGACCAGCTGGCCATCTCGAGCTCGCCGGCCTATGCCGACGCGTTCGCGACGTATGGCCGAACGCTCCAACAACGCAACAGCCTGCTCCGGGCCATCCGCGAGGAGGGCGCCTCGCGCGACGAGCTGCGGTTCTGGGACGGCACCTTCCTCGATGCCGGGGCCGCGATCGTCGGCGAGCGACGGCGCTTGCTCGAGGTGCTGGCGGGACCGCTCGCCGCGGCCCATGCCGAGATCGCGCCGGACGAAGCGGCCATGGCGCGACTGACGCTGCGCTACGAGACCAACGCACCGCCACTCCCCGGTGAGTCGCCACGCGACGCGCTGGTGCGCCGGCTGGCCGAGACCGCCGAGAAGGAAGTCTGGAACGGGTCGACGCTCATCGGCCCCCATCGCGACGACCTTGTGTTCGGGCTCGACGGCCGCGATCTGGCGTCGTTCGCTTCGCGCGGCCAGCAGCGGACTGCGATCCTCGCACTCAAGCTGGCCGAGCTCGATGTCGTCACGGCGATCGATGGCCGGCCTCCACTCCTCCTGCTCGACGACGTCTTCTCCGAGCTCGACCCGGACCGCCGGTCGCACCTCGTCCGGCGCATCGCCGCGCTGCCGCAGGCCTTCGTGACGACCACGACCCTCGACGACCTCGATCCCGAGCTGCGAGCGATCGCCACCGCCTGGGAGGTGCGGACCGGACCGGCCGGTGCGACCCTCGTCCGGGGCGGATCCCCGACCCCCGAGGCCAACGACGGGGAGCCACTCGACGCCGGTGCGCCGCGATGAGCGCCCCGCGCCGCCGGCCGATGGTTCGGCTCGGCGACCTCATCCCGGACGCGGCGCGCGCGCTTGGCCTCGAAGACGAGCTGCGGCTGTCGCGGGCGATCGCCACCTTCGAGGCGCTCGTCGCGGAGCGGGTCCCGGCCGCGGCCGGTGCCTGCCGGGTGATCCGACTCGAGGGGTTCACGCTCGATGTTGAGGCCGATGCCCCGATCGTCGCGCAGGAGTTGCGACTCCGCAGCCCCGAGCTGCTGGCCGCCTTTGCCGCCGCGCCGGGTGGGGTCGGCGCGAGGGAACTCCGGGTCCACGTCCGTCGGGGGGGTCCCCGCGTATAATCCCGGTCACCTGCCAGCCACCTCCGAGGCGACCGACCGCGGCTGAAGCGACGCCAAGCCCGATCCGACCTCGCCCCGCCCGTCACCGCGTCCCTTCCGGCGAGGGGATCCGCCCGATCACGAGAGGCCCGGATGGCCGTACGGCTCCAGATGAAACTCGGCGTCGTCGCCGAACACGACCGACTCGCCGACTCTCCCGACACGCTCGTGGTGGTCGAACCGAGCGTCGGGTCCGTCGCGCGCTCGAAGGGTCACCTGTACCTCCTGGTGACCTCCCGGATCTCGTCGCGCCACGCCCTCGAGGCCACCCGGCTGGCGGCCGAGACGATCCGAAACGAGTACTACTACGACGAATCGGCGGGCATCCGGGTCTGCCTCCAGAAGGCCATCGCGACGGCCAACAAGCGGCTCGCCCACCAGGCCGACCGCCTGGGGCTGAAGTCGCCGGACGGGAACGGGCCGCTCGGGATCGGCGTGGCGGTCGTCCGCGGCAGCGAGATGTACGTGGCGACGGTGGGGCCGGCGGAGGCCTACCTGATCCGCCAGGCGCGGCTGTCGACGCTGCCTGACCCGCACCGCGAGCGCGGGCTGCCGTCCGGCGCGCTGGAGCCCGACGTCTGGCGCGGTGAGATCTCGGTCGGTGATTCGCTCGTCCTAGTGTCGCCCAACGTGATCGCCAAGCTGGGCGCCGACGAGCTCAAGGACGCGATGCTGACGCTCCATCCGCAATCGGCCATGGAGCATCTCCACCAGCGCTTCGTGGCGGCTGACGGCTCGGGCAGCGACGGCGCCATCGCCTTCGAGGCAACCGAGGTCTCGTCGACCAGCCGAGCGCGGACCCTGGTCCCGGTCCGACCGGCCGAGCCGCTGGCCGGGGCGCCGGATCGTTCACCGATCCCGCTGGCCGACAACGTCCAGGCGGCCGGGATCGCGGTCAGCGCGGCGGCCGGCAGCGCCCGAACCGCGGCCGGCGGCGCGATCGAGCGCACGTTCGCCCGCGTCCAGGACCTGATGCCCCAGCGCAAACCGGCCTACCGACGCGTCACGCCGCTGGCTTCGCGGCGCGAGACGCAACGCCGAGCCGCCGTCGCGATCCTCGCCCTCGTCGTCGTGGTCGGTGGCCTCGGGCTCGGCGTCTACGCTTTCGGTGGCAGCACCCCGACCGGGGCCATCAGCTCGGTCACGGCGGGCCAGAAGGCGCTCGAGCAGGCCAGGGCGGACCTGGCCAAGGTGACCGGCTCGGGCATCGATCTCATCACCGACGACCCGGACCAGGCGCTTGGCCTGTTGACCGACGCGCACAAGCAGCTCGACATCGCGGCCGCCGCCAGCGTCAGCGCCACTGTCATCGCGCCGCTGCGCAAGCAGACCGAGGCCGGCCTCGACCGGCTGTACGGCGTCGTCCCGGTCGCCTCGACCAACCTGTACACGTTCAAGCCGGCGGAGGGCGCCCCGCCGATCGACCTCGCACAGATGGTCCGCGGCCCCGACGGCAACCCGTACGTCATCGATCGCTCGACCAAGACGGTCTACCGGATCGGGCTCAAGACGGCCGAGGCGACGGTCGTCGTCAAGGCCGGCACGAAGGCCAAGGGCGGGACGGTGGGGACCCCGCGCTACCTGGGCGTCGGTGGCCAGGACCTGCTCATCCTCGATTCGAAGAACGTCCTGTGGCGCTGGCGTCCGGCCAACGATTCGGGCAAGGGCACGCTGACCAAGGTCACCCTCGATGGCGCGGCGTCGCTCGGCGACGACATCATGGGCATCAACACGTTCCTGCGGCCCGGGACGCGCGGTCTGTATAACCTGTACATCGTCGATCCGTCCGAGCAGCAGATCCGGGCCTACTCGCCGGCCGCCGACGGCAGCGGCTTCCCCGTCAAGGCGACCCCCTGGCTGGCGACCGCTCGAGACGTCTCGACGATGACCTCGACCTACGTCGATGGCGACCTCTTTGCGGCGGATGGCGGGTCTCTGGTGCGCTTCGTGGGTGGCAAGAACGAGGGCTGGGGCGCCAAGGACCCCAAGGACTCGCTGCTCCGGCCGGCGCCCCGATACTCGATCGTGGCCGCCGGCTCGGCCCGGCGCGAGGGCTCGATCTATGGCTTCGATCTGCCCAATGCCAGGCTGATCGCACTGGCCAAGGTCGACGGCAAGTACGTCGCGCAGTACCGCCTGGCCGGCGGCCGGGAGGACTGGACCGACCTTCGGGCGATGTACGTCATCGCCGGCGCCGATCAGTCGCCATCGACGCTCGTCTGGCTGTCGCGCGACGGCGTCCACCAGGCGATCCTAGTGGCCGTCCCCGACGCTGGACCGTCGGCCAGCCCCGGCGCTTCGGCGGCACCGTCCGCCTCGACCGCCCCGACCAAGACGCCGAAGCCGACCACGAAGCCCTGACCCGGGCCCAGCCATGATCCCGCTCAGGGACGCCAATCCGACCCGGCGGACACCGCTGATCACGCTGACCCTGGTCATCGCCTGCTTCGTCGCCTTCGCCTGGGAGCTCGGGCTGATGGCCAGTGGCGGCGAGGCCGCGCTCGACGCGTTCATCACGAACTGGGGGGTCGTGCCCGCCGACCTGACCGCGGCCTGGACTCGGGGCGACTACCTCTCGCATGAGACCGCGACCCTGCTGACCAGCCAGTTCCTGCACGCCAGCTGGCTCCACCTGCTGGGCAACATGCTGTACCTGTGGATCTTCGGGAACAATGTCGAGGATCGGTTCGGGCGGCTCGGGTTCCTCGGCTTCTATCTCCTTGGCGGGGCGCTCGCCGGCATCTCCCAGGTCGCCATCGATCCGACCTCGACGGTGCCCACCATCGGGGCCTCTGGCGCGATCGCGGCGACGCTCGGGGCGTACTTCGTGCTCTTCCCGCGGGCGCGTGTGACGTCGCTCGTCTTCCTCGGCTTCTTCTACCAGCTCATCGACGTCCCGGCCGTGATCGTCCTGGGTTTCTGGTTCGTCCTCCAGCTGATCGATGGCCTGACCGCGCTGGGGCTCATCCAGACCGGCGGCGGGGTTGCCTTTTATGCCCACATCGGCGGGTTCGTGGTGGGCGCATTGATGGCCAAGGTCGCGATCGGCCTGGGCGGGCGGTTGCGCCGGCCGTCGACCCCGCGTGCCGTGGGATAATCGATCGATGGACGACGGGCTGGTCGAGATGGTCGTCGAGAGCGTCCGGGTCCACATGCTCTCCAGCCGCCATGTGGTCATCCTCAAGGAGGCCGACCGGGACCGCTATCTCCCGATCTGGATCGGCCCGTGGGAGGCCAGCGCGATCGCCATGAAGCTCCAGGGCCTGACCCCGGAGCGACCCCTCACCCACGACCTCTTCGCGACCACCCTCGAGGAGCTCGGGGCGAGGATCGACCGGGTCGTCATCAGCGAGCTCGCCGACGAGACGTTCCACGCCCGGATCCTGCTCGAGCGCGACGGCCGCATCGTGGAGGTGGACGCCCGCCCGTCTGATGCGCTGGCGCTGGCCGTGCGAGCCGCCGTCCGGATCTTCGCGGCCGAGGCCGTCCTCGAGCAGGCGGCGCTGGGTGGCGACGGCGGGATCGTCGACGACGAGGTCGGCGAGGGTTCGACGCTCGAGGCGACCGGCGAGAACCTCGTCGACCCGCGGCTCGACGTCTTCCGCGACTTCGTGAACTCGCTCGACGTCGATCAGGAGGGCGAGGGCCGCTCGAGCTGACGGGTCAACCGCCGGTCGCCCGCGGCCGGATGACGCGGGTCAGCGCCGATGCGTCGTGACCGTCGATGTACTCGAGCTCGTAGCGGGCGGCCAGCTGCGTGACCTCGTTGCGATCGAGCCGGATGACGTAGACCGGTCTCGTTCCCAGGTTGGCGTCGATGACGTTGGTCAGTCCGCCGTGGTTCTCGTCGAGGCGTGTCCGGTCGTCGATGATGGTGATGTCCGGGCGTTCGCCCTCGACTCGCTGGGCGTACCACAACGGCGTCGAATAGCTCCACCAGCTGACGATGACCGCGTCGGGCTCCATGACGGCCAGCACGTGGTCCAGCCACCGCCCTGCGTCGTCCTGATGTCGCGCGTCGACCGCCGCATACCGGGTCGGGACGTCGAACAGCGTCGGAACGACGAATGCCGCGGCCAGGATGAGCGCGATCAACCCCGCCTGGGTCGAAGCCACCGGTGCGGCCGCGAGATCGCTCCCGGCGCCATGCTCGATCGGCTCCTCGCCGCCAAGGCCGGCCAGCAGCTCGACGGCCACCGCGGCCAGGATGGCCAGCCACGACCAGGCCATCAGGGCTGGTCCGAGGTAATAGCGGTTGATATCGGCGTTGACATATGAGGCGTTGAAGAAGCAGGTGATCGCCACCGCGCTGCCCGTCAGCAGCGCGTACCGCGGCCGGCGTACGACCGTCGCCACGAACCCGACCGGGATCAGCGGAGCGAGGATCCCGAACTGGGTGACCGTCCGCGTCACCAGCTCGCCGACCTTGCGCGGCAACTCCCCGAACGGGTCCGTCAGGCTGCCCTGGAACTGCTCGGCGAGGACGATGTACTTGAAGCCCTCCCAGGTGTTCGGCGTCCCGTAGACGAGAGCGGCCCGGAACGGTCCGGCCCGGAGCGGCAACTCGAGATAGACGAGGACGACCGTGATCGCGAGGGCCGCGACGCAGCCGACGACGAGGCGACCGCGCCGCCAGATCCCCGGATCGACCGCGAGGACGTACAGCCCGACCGGGATCGCCAGCAGCAGCGTGAGCGAGTGGTTCCCGACCGCAAGCCCGAAGACTACGGCCGCGGCGACGAGGTACCGGTCGGCGCGGTCGGCGCGGTCGGTTCGGTCGTCCCGGTCGGCGGCTCCGGCTCGGTCGACCCGGCGCACCCGGTCGTCCCACGCCACCAGCAGCCAGAGCAGGACCGCGACGAGCGCGAGGTGGAGCGAGTGGGCCTCGGCATGGGTGGCGATCGCCCAGGCGATCGGGGTGAGGGCCAGCCCGATCCCGGCCGCGATGCCGAGGACCAGCCAGCCGGTCATGGCCCGGACGAGGTCGACGGTGACGCCCGCCGCGACTGCCAGGCAGATGGCTGACAGCAGGTTCATCCGGAACGCGGCGTCGCCGAATGGCTGAAGGACCACCGAGGCGAGCCAGCCGAGCAGTACGTAGGTCGGGAACCCAGTCGGGTGGGCCGTGCCCATGAGCGGCCCGACGGCCTGGAGCTCGCCGGTGTCCCAGAATGCGACCCCCGGGCGCAGCGCCATCCAGGCCGTCCCGAACGCGACGAGCGCGACGAGCAGCGAAGCGGCCAGGCGGGTCCGCGTCACCATCCGAGCAACCGGCTCCACAGCACTCCCCACAGGTTGATGGCCAACGACAGCGCGATGAGCGCGACGGCCGACAGCATGCCCCAACGACGGCCCGATACCAGCCGCTCGAACCCTAACGCGACGAGCAGGACGGCGAACGGCGCCGCGTCGTTGCTGAACCGGTAGCCGAACTGGACCCAGCCCTGCGAGAAATGCATCAGGTTGACGATGGCGATGAAGCCAACCGCGAGGGCCGCTCCGGTGACCAGCCGGCTTCGACCGAACCGCCCGAGGATGGGCAGGGCCAGCAGGTATGCCGGGCTCGTGAGGAGCACGCTCATCCCCGTGTCACGGGGGACCGCCAGCGGGCAGTCGACGTCGAACAGGCCGCGAGCGGCGCCTGGGGAGACGCACACCGGGGTCGGCTGGATGGCGAGGCTCTGGGGCAGTGCCGAAGGGAGGAGGTCTGGCGCCCCGAACAGGGCGATCCCGAGGTTGTGGGGGAGATAGCGGGGATCCTCGGCGGCCCAGTCGGGGCGGTAGCCGAGCGTCGGGTAGCCGGCGGTCTCGATCCGGTACAGGAAGTCGTAGGCCGGGTGGAAGACCTGTCCGGTCGTGACGACGTTGTAGAGCACCAGGACGGCGATCGGGATCGCGGTGCCGAGTGCAGCCGACCAGACGCGTCGCCGGGGACCGCCGCCGCCTACGAAGGCAAAGAACGGGGCACCGAACACGGCCGTCAGCCGGGCCGCCGTGGCGAGCCCCACCAGGAAACCGGCCAGGAGCTGACGGGGGTCGAGGGCGAGGGTGCCTCGCCGGGTCCGCACGGACGTCGTGGCGTCGTCGGGCGGGACGGACGGGCCTGCCGGCTCAGGCGACAGGCCCAGCGCCTCCGCCCCAGCCGCCCGGTCGGCACCGAGCGCGACCCCGATGGCGAGGAAGGTCAGCCCGACCGCGACGATGTGCGCCTGGTACCAGGTCGTCGAGATCTGGGCCGTGTACCAGAAGACCGTCCCGAAGGCGAAGAAGGCGGTCGAGCCGAGCCGGACCGTGGGCCGGATCGGCAGCCGCCCCAGCGCCCACCAGCACAGACCGACGTCGAGCGCCGCCAGGATCGTGAAGATGGCCTGATCGTTGACGGCCACGCCCCACAGCGCGACGAACGGCAGGAGCACGAGAGCGGGAAGTGGCGGGAACGGCAGCAGCCCACGGGTCACACCGTCGGCCGTCGGCACCGAAAGGACGTCCTGGAAATAGGCGTTGCCCGGCAGGCCGGCGGCCGCCGCAACGGGATAGCGGATCGCGGCATGGCCCTCGAGGAACGCGGCGGCCTGCCAGGCGAAATGGTCGTAGTAACGATCGACGAAGGTCGCCCCGTAGACCGCCAGGGCCGTCAGGACGAGCGTCAGTCCGACCGCGACCGCCAGCCAGGGGGCGATCCGCGCGCCGGACGATCCAGCCGTGTCGGGAGTCGCCCCGGCGTCCGCCGGGCGACCCTGTGCTACGCTCCGATGCACCTTCCACGCTCGTGTCTAGGAGCCGTTCCCGGTGACTGGCCCCGCGGCCCGCAGGACCGAGCGAGGCACACGAGCGCCGTCGCGGGTGACCGGGACGCAGGGAGCCGTCGGCGCGGTGCTCGTGGTCCTCGCGCTCGGTCTTGCCCTCCGCCTCATCATCGCATACCTCCTCCCCGAATCCGGTTTCGGGGTGGACCTGAATGCCTTCCGCGCCTGGGCGAGCAACCTCGCGGCTGACGGGCTGCACGGATTCTACGAGCGCGACTTCTTCCACGACTACACGCCGGGCTACCTGTACGTGCTGTGGTTGCTCGGCAACGTCGGGGGTGCGCTCGGCGGCGTCAGTGTCGGCCTGATCAAGATCCCGGCGATCCTGGCCGATCTCGCCATCGGCTGGCTGGTCTGGTCGATGATCCTGGAGCTCGGTGGCCGCCGACGTGTCGCGCTGGCCGCGGCGTTCGTGGCCGTCGTCAATCCGATCGGCTGGTTCGACAGCGTCGTCTGGGGCCAGGTCGACTCGGTCGGTGTCGTCTTCCTGCTGCTCGGGCTGCGCTCGATGTGGCGGGACCAGCCCGAACGGGCCGCGATCTTCGCGGTGATCGCCGCCCTGATCAAACCCCAGCTCGCGATCCTCATCCCGATCCTCGCGCTGGTCACCATCCGGCGCGCGTTCTGGCCGGTCACGGACTCGTCGATGGAGGCGGCCCCGGACCCCTCGCCGGACGTCGGCCCGTGGCAACGCCTCCTCGCCTGGGAGCGGCGGACCGATCACCCGATCCGGGTCGTCTCGACCGGCCTGGTCGCCCTGGCGACCACCGTCGTGCTGTGCCTGCCCTTCGGGCTGTCGGTGATCGAGTTCAGCTCACAGGCACCCTACGTCAGCTCCGGGCTCCTGTCGCAGGTCTTCGCGACAGCCGCGGGCTACCCGTACCTGACGGTCAACGCCTTCAATCCATGGGCCCTGATCCCGGGCGACACCGGGTACAGCCTGGCCAACGCGGGCCTGTGGGTGTGCGATGGCCCGTGGGGCGCCGACGCGTGCGGGTCGGGGGTCGCCACCTTCGGCTCGGTCGCGGCGGTCCTGATCGGCAGCCTCCTGATGCTGACCGTCGTCGCGGCCGTCTCGCTGGTCGCGGCGTGGCGACCGGAACGGCTGACGATCCTGCTGAGCCTGACCATCCTGGCTATCGCCTTCTACGTGGTCCCGACCCGCGTCCACGAGCGGTACGCGTATCCGGCATTCGCCCTGGCGATCATGCTGGCTGCGATCGCCTGGCGTTGGCGTGCCGCGTACCTCGTGTTCTCGGTGACGGTCTTCCTGAACATGTACGCAGCGCTGACCAATCCGTTCTACGAGAACCCGGGGGTCAGCGACTGGTTTGGGATCGGGCCTGCTCTCCGGTCCGAGCCGGGGGTGACGATCATCGCGCTGCTCAACGGGCTGGTCCTTCTATGGGCCATCGTCCAGGTCCGCACCGCCGCGCGGTCCCGCCTGGCGGACGAGCTCGTGCTCGAGCGCGAACGCGCGCTCGACGAGGCCGCGCCGACTCCCGATGGTTCGCTCCCGGCTCCGGCACCCATCACCGAGGGCGGCCGCCCGACTCTTGATGGCGAGCGCCCCACGGCGGCGACCGCGTTCACTACAGCCGCCGCCGCGAGCGGCTCCGCGATGACCCCAGACGCTGGCCACTCCCGCGCCGCGCCGGCCGCCTCGGCCGCGGTCGCGCTGCCGAGCTGGTCGCCACGCGCCACCTTCGAGGAGGTCGGCATCCGGGGCTGGTTCAAGGCCCGCCTCAACGACCCGCCGATCCGCCCGGATCGGAGCGCGAGCCTCCGCTCGGAGGGCGGCGGGCGCCTCGACCGTCTCGACCTCTACCTCGTCGTGCTGCTGATCCTCGGCACGCTTCTGCTGCGCACGTTCCGGCTGGCCGAGCCGTACCAGATGCATTTCGACGAGGTCTACCACGCTCGCACCGCGACCGAGTTCCTCCAGTCGTGGCGCTACGGGCTGTCGCACGACATCTACGAATGGACCCACCCGCATCTCGCCAAGTACCTCATGGCCGCCGGAATCGTCGCGTTCGGGAACGACGGCGTGAGCGCCACGAGCGATCTCGGGGTCCCCGTGCGCGCAGTGGCCGTCGAACCGCGCCGGATCGACGAGGGAGCGCCAGGGGGCCGAGCCGGCGAGCGGCTGCACGTCGCCACCGGGACCGAGATCCGGACGTACGACCTCAAGACGCGCGATCTCATCTCGGTCCTGCCGGCGCCCGGCGCAGGAGCGCTGGCCATCGATGCGACCGGGAGCCACCTGGTCATCGGCCATGACGACGGGGGGATCGCCACCCTCGAGCTCGGTTTGATCGACAAGGACAGCGCAGCCGCCGGGCTCGTGCCGGTCGAGCTCGTGACGGTGGATCACCCCGTCGGGCACCTCTTGGTGACGGACGACGGGACCGAGATCGCGGCGGCGTCGTCGGACCGCCTGACCATGGTCGGCCTCGATTCGGGGACGGTCCTCGGCTCGGTTGACCTGGCCGGCATCGTGGACCTGGCGCCGGGCGGCAGCGGTTCGGCGCTCGTCGCCGCCGTCGATGCCGACACCGTTCCCGGCGCACTCGCCTCGGACCTGGCGGGGATCCTCAAGACGGATGCCGCGGACTATGAATCGTTGCTTGCCTCGGCCTCACCGGGCACGACGGTCACCCTCGGCCAGCCGGGGACAGGCGCGGAACGCACGGCGCTCGACAAGGCGATCGCCGCCGGCACGCTGCCGGGCGTCTCGGTCGATAGCATCCCGCGGATCGCCGTGGCCGACGATGCCGGCGTCGTCTTCCTCGATCCAGAACACGCGTCGGTGATCTCCACGATCGCGCTCGATGGCGGCGCGCACGGCCTGGCACAGGTGACCGGTCTCGACGACCCGAAGCTGTTTGCCACGTCCGGTGGTGGAACGACGGACCCCGGCTATCACGTCATCGCCATCGGGGGCGACGCGGCCAAGGATGGCCCCGCCGACCTGGGGGTTCATCCGCTGCCCGGGCCGGGCACGGCGGTCCTCTATGACGCCGCCAGCCAGATGGTCCACATCCTCGGGTCGGCGCCGAATCCGGACCTGGTGGTGGACGGCGTGCAGGGTTACGCCCAGGATCAGGCGACCGTCTACGTCGTGGAACCCCACGGCAACGCGGAACCCCGCGGCACCGCGGTCTTCGCCGACGCACGACTGCCCCAGGGCTTCGTCCCGGCGGCCTGGGGCGCCGACTTCAACCCCGACTATCCGTCGGACGATCGCCAGCAGATCCTCGTCTTCGACGGAGCGGGTCAGTCGGCGGCGATCGATGCCGGCTCGCACGCCTTCGCCTGGCGGCTGCCGGGCGTGATCGCCGGGGCGCTGACCGCGGCCCTGCTCTACCTCCTGACCCGCATCCTGTTCCGCCGCCGGCTCATCGCCGGGCTGGTCGGGCTGTTCGTGCTGGCCGACGGGATGTTCTTCGTGCAGTCGCGGATCGGCATGAACGACGTCTACGTCGGGCTGTTCATCATCGCCGCCTACACCGTCTTCGCCGCCATCTGGACGGGCTCGTGGAAGGGCCGCGCCGCGTTCTGGATCGGGATGCCGGTCATCGGCCTGCTGCTGGGCCTCGCGCTCGCCAGCAAGTGGGTGGCGGCCTATGCCATCGGCGCCCTGCTGCTGCTGATCCTGTTGCGCAGCGCCCTCGGTCGCGTCCTGGGGATCCTGGGGCTGATCGGGATCACCGCTGTCCTCGGCTACATGGCCGTCAGTGTGCCCGCGGCGGCACCCGGCGCCGATGCCGGGTTCGGCAACCTGACCTTCCTGTTCATCATGGTCGCACTGACCCTGCTCGCCGTGGTCGTCGCCGTCGTCCACCCGATCGCCTGGACCGACGAGGAGATGCGCTTCGGGGTGGTGGCGCCGGCGGCCCTCGGCGGCATCGTGTTCTTCGGGGCGCTGGCCACCGGCCGGCTGGAGGTGGCGATCGCCCTGGGGCCGATGTCGCTCACCCCGTTGCTGCTGGCGATCGCGCTCGCCGCCGGCTCGCTCATCGTGTACGGCCTCTTCTGGCTGGGCGGGCGGTACGGCTTCGGCCCGCTGGCCGCACCGCCGGCGCCCGACGATCCGATCCGCTACCTGGAGCCGCCGGGCGAGCCACCCGATGGCTGGCTCCGGCCGGGCTGGCTGCTGGGTATCCCCGTCGTCTGGGGGCTCGCCTGCCTCATCGCGCTGCCCGTCGCCGTGTACGTGGCCTCCTACATCCCGTGGGCGTTGATCGAGAACCACCAGCTCGTCCCGGGCTGGCCGCCGGGCCACACCGGCCAGACACTGCTCGACCTGACCGGCCAGATGTACGGCTATCACAACAGCCTCTCGGCCGCGCATCCGGCATCCTCGCCGTGGTGGGCCTGGCCGATGAACCTGAAGCCGGTCTGGTTCTACCAGGAAGGCCTCGCCGGGGGCACGTCGGCCGCCCTGTACGACGCGGGCAGCCTGGTGATCTGGTGGCTCGGCATCCCGGCCATCGCCTTCGTGTCGTGGATGGCGTTCAAGCGCCGGAGCCTCGCCCTGGCGCTTGTCGCGATCGCCTTCGCTGCCCAATGGATCCCGTGGGCCCGCATCGACCGGGCCGCGTTCCAGTACCACTACTACACGGCCCTGCCGTTCGTGGTCATCTCGCTCGCCTACTTCGTCGCCGAGCTTTGGCACGGCGCGTCGCGCTACACGTGGATGCTCGCCCGGGTGGCGGCCGCGGTGGCGATCGTCGCGCCGGCCGGCATGTGGCTGCTGTCGCGGCCGCTGTGCGCGGTGGTCGGTGTCGAGCGAATCAACCCGGGCTCGCAGGCCTGCCCGGCGGTCATCCCCGACTTCGTGCTGACCGCCCGGACCGCGGCGCTGGTGGTCGTTGTCGGGGTCGGCCTGTTCTTCATCGTCCGGCGGTTCCTCGCCTTCGAGTCGCACGACAGCGTTGAGCCCGGTCGGGGCCAGCTCACCGCGGCCTATCGCTCGCTCTTCTGGACGGGGCTTGGGGTCGTCGCCGCGCTGCTCGTCGTCTCGCTCATCCCCGACACGTCGATCCTGACCCTGACCAGCATCCCGGTCGAGCCGATCGCCCTGGTCGTCGGTATCCCGCTGGGCTATCTCGCGATCCAGGTGCTCAGCTCGCGCGACGCGCGGCGGTTCGTGGTCGGTCTCCTGGTCGCGGTCGTCGGCTGGTTTGTCATCCTGTACCCGAACATCAGCGCCTTGCCGCTTCCGGCGGCCGTGGTGGCCGCCTACCAGGGCATCCTGCCGACCTACCTGTACGCGTTCCAGTTCCCGGTCAGCACCGTCACGCGCAACACCGACACACCGATCTTCACGCCGATGCTGGCGATCCTCGTGCTGGCCCTGGCCGTCACCTGCCTGGTGGTCGCCTACTCGGCCTGGGTCTGGCGGCTGGCGCTGGCCGACAAGGCGGCGGCCGCCGGATCGCCCGAGGAAGCGGACGGCCTGGCCCGGACCGGCGGCGCCTGAGGGATCGGCGACCGGAAGTCCTCGGGCAGCCCCTCGGTCAACGCGAGCCGGCGGATGACGAACCCGTAGTAGTCGTCGACCTTGGCCGTCACCCGCGGCCAGCTGAATTCCTCGGCGCGGACCAGGCCGGCGGCGCCCATCGAGGCGCGCAGCTCGGGGTCGTCGAGCAGCCGGGCGATCGCGGTCGCCAGCTCCTTGGGGTCGTGCGGCGGGACGAGCAGGCCCTCCCGGCCGCGGCGGAGGACGCCCTTGTAGCCGTGGATGTCCGAGGCCACGATCGGTGCGCTGGCCGCCATCGCCTCGAGCAGGACGATCCCGAACGATTCGCCACCGGTCGCCGGCGAGGTGAACACGTCGGCCGTTCGGAAGAGCTGCGCCTTCTCGGCATCCGAGACGCGACCCAGGAACTCGACCGCCTGAAGCCCGCGGGTCGCCACGTAGCGGCGCGCCTCGCGCTCCTGCGGCCCCGAACCCACCACGAGCAGCCGGTTCTCGTAGCCGGTCCGGCGCAGGATGCGGTGGGCCTTGAGCAGGTCGAGCAGACCCTTGCGCGACTCGTGGCGACCGACGAAGAGGACGTTGGGCGTCCCGTCCTGCCAGCGCGCGACCGGGACCGCCCCGGCGAAGCGCGGGATGTCGACGCCGTTGGGGATGACCTTGTAGTCGCCCGGGAAGAAGCGGTCGATGAAGTGACGGGCCGCGGCGCTGACCGCGATCCGGCCATGGAGCCGGGCGGCGTGGCCGGTCATGACCCGACTGCCGACCTCGTACGACGGCGAGAAGCCGGCATACGCGTGGAACGTGGCCACGTTGACGCTCCGCGATTCGCGCAGCAGGAAGAGCGACAGGAAGGGCACGAATGGCTCGTGCAGATGGAGCACGTCGAAGCGCTCGCGGGCCAGCAGGTCCCGGACCTGGCCGATGTAGCGGGGCGAGAAGGTCAGCGTTCCCATCGAACCGTTGAGCGGCACGCTGAAGCCGACCCCGATGCGCAGGATGTCGCCCTCCGAAGCCCGCTGCGGACCGTGGCTCGCGGTGATGATCCGCACGTCATGGCCGCGCAGCCGGAGGTTCTCGTAGAGGTGCCGGACATGCTGTGCGACGCCACCCGAATCCGGGTAGATGTAGGGGCAAACGAGGCCGATCTTCATGGCCGTTCCCCGCTGCCAGGCTCAGCGCCGCCCTGCCCCGCTTCGAACCGCGGTGGACGCTGCCGGCCACCGGGATAGCCGTGATCGCGTCCCGTCCCGTCGCGTCGGACGCGACCGCCCAGCTCGTCCCGGACGTCGCGGCCACGTTTGCGAAGCTGGCCGCTGAAGGTCCCGAGCTGACCGGCCGTCGCGTGGAAGGATCCCCCGTGCTCGGTCGCGCCGGTCTCGATCGCCCGGCGCAGGTCGGCCCCGTCGCGGCCCGTGAAGGTCGTCCAGCCCATCCCGATGGCCTCGAGCGCGTGAGCATCGCTGTTGCCGATGTGGGCCAGCCCGTTCTCGTCGGCGAAGCGGACGACCCGGCGGTGCCAGGGCTTGCCCAGGCTGGTCGGATTGAACGTCTCGAGCGCGTCCGGGTGGGCGGCCGGGTCGGGATCGGCGAGGAGCCTGCGGAGCACCCAGCCCTGGGCGCACAGTGGGAACGGGACGAGTGGATGAGCCGGGATGGCCAGCCCGCCTGCCTCGTGCACGGCAAGGATCGTCGTCCGCAGCGAGCGGTACTGCCGGATCGGGCGATCGACGTAGAGCGCAAGGAGGTGGCCGCCGAGGGTCGTGACCTCCTCGCCGACCACGACGTCGGCTCGCAGCCCGCGGTCCTGCGCCATCGCCCGGCCGACGACCGCCGCATCGATCCGCTCGTGGTCGGTGATGGCGATGACGTCGAGATCGGTCGAGTGCTCGACGTGGTCGAGGATGGCCTCGATGCCGGCCGTGCCGTCGCTCGCCAGGGTGTGGATGTGCAGGTCGGCGCGCCCGAGCCGCGCCCCGGGGCCGGTCATGCGGCCGCTCCCCGACGGTCGTCGCCCGGGCCGGTGGCGGGCGCCTCCCCGACCGCGTGGCCGGTCTTCGAAACCGTCGCCGCTTCCTCGAGGTCGGGCCAGATCGGGAAGAAGACCGCCCACCATTGCTCCGGCGCATCGGCGATCAGGTCCTCGAAGGCGGCCGCGAGCCGGGTCATCGTCGCCGTCACCCGTTCGCGCCGGGACCCCTCGGCCGGCACGTCGATGGGCACGATCCTGCCCCGGAACCGGCCGGCGCCGGCTCGCCGGACGGTCATCGCGTAGGTCGGGACGCCACTCTCGACCGCCAGCATCGCCGGGCCCATCGGCATCGTCGCCGGCGCCCCGAAGAGTGGGATCGTCGTGCCGCCGCCGGTCAGGTCGCGGTCGCCCACGAGCCCGACCGGGATGCCGTTGCGAAGCGCCGACAGCAGCTCGCGGCGCGCCTCGCGCAGGCCGACCAATCGGATCCCCGCCACGCCGCGGGTCCGCTCGAAATAGGCCTGCAGCCCGGCGTCCTCGATCGTCTCCATCGGCGTGACGGTCTCGCCGACCTCGAACGCGAGGAAGATCACGGCCATCTCGACCGAGCCGAAATGGAGCCCCACGAAGAGGACCGCCTTGCCCGGCACGACGGCCTCGGCGATCAGCTCGGGCGTGTCGAGGACCAGACGCTCGTCGACGAAGGCGGGCGTGACCGAGGGATTGCGGGCGACCTCGACGTAATAGCGCGCCGCATGGCGGTAGGCCGACCGGACCAGCCGTTCGAGCGCCTTCGGGTCTATGGCGGCCGCCCGGACCGCGGCGCTGCCGCGCCCCGACTCGGCGAGCGAGCGACAAACACGCCGGAGGTTGCGTCGGGCCTGGGCGGCGCGGGCGGGAGTGAGGCGGTACCAGAGGTCGCCACCGAGCTCAGCGAGACGGAAGAGGGGTCCCTCCGGGAGCCGGCAAGCGAGCCACGAGGCGGCGATCAGCAGCCGCCCGCGGAACGTCACGCCACCGCCTCCGGCCGGATCGCCTCCGCCTGGTCGGCCTCGTCGCGGGGCAGGCCACGGGCGGGACCCGGGTCCGGCCGGCCTGCCTGCATCTCGAGGGCGCGACGCTCGAGGTCGGCCGCCTCGGCGGCGGTGGTGGGCCAGATCGGCTTGAAGCTGTACCACTGCTCCGGGGCGGGCCGGATCGTGAGCGCCACGGCATCGGCGATCGCCTGGGTCGCGCGCTGCAGGTCGGCCGGGTCATTCGGGGCGACGACGATCGGCTCGGCCAGGGTCACCCGGAGCTTGCCGTTCGGCAGCCGGTGGGTGATGGCCGGCATGATCCGCGACGATGTCTTGGCGGCGAGGGTGGCCGGTCCGGCCGGCAGCGCCGTCCACGCGCCGAACAGCGTGACCGGGATGCCGTCGCTGCGGTAGCCCCAGTCAACCAGCAGCCCCAGCAGCTCGCGGCGCCGCAGCACACCGAAGATGCCGCGCAGGTTGCGCCACGGGATGAGTGTGGCGTGCCATTGCTCGCGTTGCCGGCGAAGGTGGTCGAACAGCTCCGGGAAGGCCGAGTCGTCGGCGACCACGTTGAGCGGCAGCCCGAGACCGGCGATCGACGCTCCGACCAGGTCGTTGTTACCGACGTGGGCCGCGGTCACGATGATGCCGCCGATCGGCGACGCGTCGCGGACCCGCTGGATCTCGTCGGGGTCCATCGGCTCGACGAGCTCGGCGAGCTCGGTTGCCGGCAGGAACGGCACGCGCATGAGCTCAACCAGGTAGCGGCCGTACTCGCGGTAGGCGCGCAGGGCCAGCCGGCGGACCCGCGGGTCGTCGGGCGGCAGCCCCAGGACGTGCCCGAAGTTCCGGTTCGACCAGTCACGGCGCTGCGGCCGGAGCAGGTACGAGGCCTGCGAGGCGAGGCCCAGAAACGCGCCGGTCGGCCCGGCGGGCAGGGTCCGCAGCAGCCACGACGCGGCGCGATAGCCCACCACCGCCGATCGCTCGACGATCCTGGGGCTGGCGCCGCCGCGCCGGTGTGGCGCCTCGAGGCCTCGCTGGCGATCGGTCACTTGGCTCCGGTGGTGACCTTGGCCTTGGTGCCGGCCATCCGCTTGACCGTCTTCTTGACCGGCGCCTCCGTCCCGACCAGCGTCTCGTTGTCCTCGCCGCGGATGAATGCCTCGACGCGGTTGAACGCGATGTCGTCGTGGATCTGGTGGGGCGGGCTCTTCATGAAGTAGCTCGAGGGCGCCACGAGGGTGCCCTTGAGCCCGCGATCCAGGCCGAGCTTGAGGCAGCGGATCGCGTCGGTGATGACGCCCGCGCTGTTGGGGCTGTCCCAAACCTCGAGCTTGAGCTCGGCATTGAGCGGGACGTCGCCGAAGGTCGTGCCCTCCATCCGGATGTAGCACCACTTGCGATCGAGCAGCCACGGCACGTGGTCGCTGGGACCGACGTGGACGTCATCGGGGTCCATCTCGTAGTCGAGCATGGACGTCACGGCGTTGGTCTTGCTGATCTTCTTGGACTCAAGGCGCTCGCGCTCGAGCATGTTGAGGAAGTCCGTGTTGCCACCGAAGTTGAGCTGGTAGGTGCGATCGAGCCGAACGCCGCGGTCCATGAACAGGCGGGTCAGCACGCGGTGGCTGATCGTGGCGCCGACCTGGCTCTTGATGTCGTCACCGATGACCGGCAGGCCGGCGTCGGCGAAACGGCGCTGCCAGTACGGCTCGCGACCGATGAACACCGGGATGGCGTTGACGAACGCGACGCCGGCCCGCAGCGCCTGCTCGACGTACCACTTGGTCGCCTCCTCGCTGCCGACCGGGAGGTACGAGACCATGACGTCGACCTCACGCTCCTGAAGGATGCCCACGATGTCGGCGGTCGGACCGGGCGCTTTCTCGATGATCTGACTGAGGTACTTGCCCAGACCGTCATGGGTCATCCCGCGCTCGACGGTGACGCCGGTGTGCTCGACCTTCTGGAAGACGTAGGTGTTGTTCGGCTTGGTGTAGATCGCCTCGGACAGGTCCTTGCCGACCTTGTTCTTGTCGATGTCGAAGGCGGCCACGAACTCGATGTCCTTGACGTGATAGCCGCCGAGGTCGACGTGCATCAGGCCCGGGACGAAGTCGTCCTTCTTGGCGTTCTCGTAGTAGTAGCGCCCCTGGACGAGGCTGCTCGCGCAGTTCCCGACGCCCACGATGGCGACCCGGATCTTGCCGTCCCTGCGCCGGCCGGCGCCCGCCCAGGTGTTGGTCGGCGTCGTGCCGTTCTTGCCGTTAGTGCTCACGTGGTCGTTCTCCGTGCTGCGCTTCTAGTGGGTCGAGATCTGGGCGGCCGACTTGGCCTGGCTGCGGACGTGGAGGATGCGCTGGGTGACGGTCATGGTGGAACCGATGGTGATGATCGCGAGGGCCACGGTCAGCGACCCGCCCTGGAAGACATCGCAGACGCCGGCACAGGCGGCGTTCGCCGGCAGCGCCTCATGGATGGGGTTGGGGGCCAGGACTAGGCCCAGCGACAGGATGACCAGCCGGACCTCGCGGGGCATGACCCCGACCGCCGCCATCCCGGAGCCCTCGGTGAACCCGAGCCCTTCGGACTTGGCGCGCGTGTAGCTGACCATAAACGCGGCGCCCATCGCGGCGGCCGCGAGGATCGCGCCCTCACGGAAGCCCGCGAGGACGCACCCGGCGACGATCCCGAGGTAGACGAGCGCCTCGCCCCAGCGGTCGAAGACCGAGTCCATGAAGGCGCCAATCTTGCTGACCTTGCCGGTCGCACGAGCAAGCGTCCCATCGAACATGTCGAAGGCGCCGCCGATGAAGACGACGATGCCGCCGGCGAGCCAGAGCTGGAGGCCGAGGAGAGCCGCGCCGACGACCGTGATGGCGAAGCCGATGAGCGTCAGCCCATCTGGCGTCAGCCCAAGCCGGCCCATCCCGAGCGCGACCGGCTCGAAGATCTTCTTGATCCGGCCACGGGATTCGTTCGAGATCGACATCGGCTAGCTCGCAAAGCCCAGAACGGCACGCTCGCGCGCGGCGAACTCGGTGAAGGCTTCCTCGCGCAAGCGACAGATCGTCTCTCGGCCCTGGCGTCGGGTCTCGACCACTCCGGCCGCCCGGAGACGGGTCAGATGCCACGAAACGAGCGGCTGCGAGAGCCCGACATGAGCGATGAGCTGGGCGACCGTCGCGTCGCTCTCGGCCAGTCGGCGGACGATCCGCAGGCGGTTCACGTCGGCCATGACCTTATGGAAGGCACGCAGCTGGCGCAGTTCTTCAGGTTGCGCGACGGCCGCGGCGATCGTGCCGCGGACTCGGGCGGGCGAAGGGGACAGGATGGTGACTCCGCTGTCTGGGTGGTGCGTCGTGGCACATCAACCGCGATTTATATCAATCTTCGTTGATGCTACGCGGTCCCGCGACGGGGTGTCAACACCCGCGGGTGAAGGTTTGGCCCTGGTCGCGTGTCATGTCATCGTGAACCGATCGTCAGAGGCAGTCGAGTTGGCAGAACGCGCACCGACACGCGTCCCCGACACCCGTCTACGCGACGCGGCGTTCGTCCGGCTTGCCGACGAACACCTCGACAAGGCCTACCGCCTGGCTCGGGCGATCCTGCGAGATCCTGCTGAAGCGCAGGACGCGACCCACGACGCCTTCGTCCAGGCATGGCGAAAGTGGGAGACCCTGCGCGATCCGTCCCGATTCGAACCCTGGTTCGACCGGATCCTTGTCAACACCTGCCGGAACCGATTTCGATCGCCCAGCCGGCTTGCGACCGACATCTCCGCCGAGGTCGCGCTCGCCAGCGGCGATCACACCGGCCACGTCGAGGACCGTGATGTCATCGGCGCGGCGCTCGCGGCGCTCTCTCCGGATCACCAGGTCGTGGTCGCCCTCCGCTATTACCGCGACTTGACCATCGACGATATCGCGACACGACTCGGGATCCCGGCTGGCACGGTCCAGTCGCGCCTCCATTACGCACTCAAGCGCCTGCACGACGCGATCGATGCGGCCGACAAGGGGACGATCCGATGACCGACCGCGAGCTGGAACAGCGCCTGCGCGCGTGGTACGTCGTGGAGATCGGCGAGACCGAAACGGCGCCCGACGATCTGCGCCAGGCTCTCGGCACGATCCCGTCGACGGCGCCGAGCCCTCTTCGTCTGCGCGACCGACGACGGGGCTTCACGCTGCTGGCGGTCGCGGCGGTCCTGATCGTCGGTGGCGTTGTGGCCGCTGGATCCGGTGTCATGCGCCGGATGCCGGACGCGACGCCGGCCCCGAATGTGGCGGTCGTCGTCCCCAGCGCGCCTCCGGCCTCCGAGTCGCCGGTGCCGACGCCGAACATCCGGCCCGGCACCTCGATCGCCTACATCAGGAGTGTCGACAAGGGGCGTACCTGTTTGGGCGGCAGGACGTGCGAGAGCTCTCGGCTGTGGATCGTGGGGACCGACGGCGGCGGCGCGCACGAGCTCTTCCCCGCTGGCGTTGCCAGCCAGGGAGACCCGGTCTGGTCGCCCGACGGCACTCGCCTCCTCTACTCGGACGACGGCAGGTTCTACCTGAGCGATGCGAGCGGCAGCGACCCCCAGCCAGTCGATACCGGTTGCTCCGCTCCTTGTGCGAGCGATTCGCAGATCACCTTTTCCAGCGACGGTAGTCGTGTGGTGTTCATCCGGTACTCGACCGATGCGTCCGGCTACGCCGGGCCGGCGGTCGTCGCCACGATGGACCTCACGACCGGGCGGGTCGTGGAACTGCGATCCACCGGATCCGAGGCGACCGCGGGGCCCGCGTGGTCCCCGGATGGGAAGCGGATCGCCTTCTTCCAGTTCGGTGAGAAGGACAGCGGCGGTCCGACGCCACCAAGGCTGACCGCCGTCTGGCTCGTCGATGCCGACGGCGGGAACCTCAGCCAGCTGAGCCCCGCGACACTGTCTGCCGCATACCCCAGATGGTCCCCTGATGGCAGGCTGATCCTGTTCGAGTCACCCGACGGGGAACAGCAGGATATCTACACGATCCGGCCGGACGGGACCGAGGTCCGTCGACTGACCACGGACGGCGCGTCAACGTCGGCGACCTGGACTCCGGATGGGCGGATCCTCTTCGCTCGTGGCAGCGGAGGCTCACCGGGCTGGTGGACGATGGACGCCGATGGCGCCAACGCCAGTGTCATCGTCTCGGATGCCGCCATCGGCGTCGCGCCAGGTGACTCTCGAACCACCGCTCCCACCTGGCAGCCGATCGGAGGCGCCGCGATCGTGCCTCCGCCGTGGACGGCGGCATCGGGGATCGCGATCGGACCGCCCGCGCCGACACCAGTGCCGACACCGACACCGTCGCTGGCGCCGGGCTTCGCCTGGACCGGCTCGATGATCAGCCGCGAGGGCGGTCCGCTCGGTCGGTCGGCGACCCTGCTGGCCGACGGGCGCGTGCTCTTTGCTGGAGGCTGCGACACGGCCGCCGAGGTGTACGACCCGGCGACCGGCGCGTTCACGCCGACTGGCTCCATGGCGGCCGTGCGGGCAGCTTCGGCAGCCACATTGCTCTCCGATGGTCACGTGCTGTTCACCGGAGGGTACAACTGTGCGCCGGCGGGGCAGGATGGCATCTGGGCATCGGCGGAGCTGTACGACCCGGCGACAGGCACCTTCAGCTCGACCGGCTCCATGGCCGCCCCGCGCGAACAGCACACGGCGACACGACTCGCCGATGGTCGGGTGCTTGTCGTCGGAGGCCTGTCTGGGTCAAGCCCGGCGACGGCTGATGGGGCCATCCTCGCCTCGTATCGGACCGCCGAGACCGACGCCTTCCTCGCGACCGCCGAGGTCTATGACCCGACCACGGGAACGTTCAGCAAGACAGGCTCGATGAGGACACCTCATCGAGGCCATACGGCGACACTGCTCCAGGACGGCCGCGTGCTCGTCGTGGGCAACGGCGGTGAGAGCAGCCCGAGCGGCGCTTCAGCGGACCTGTATGACCCGGCGACCGGCGAGTTCAGCCAGACGGGTTCCATGAAGACCGGCCGCTGGCTCCATACCGCGACGCTGCTCCGGGACGGCCGTGTGTTGATCCTCGGTGGCAGATCGCCGCGGGATTCGGTCTACGCGAGTGCGGAGACGTACGACCCACGGTCGGGCAAGTTCAGCTCGGCCGGTTCGATGGGCGAGGGCCGACAACAGCAGACGGCGACACTGCTCGCCGATGGCCGCGTGTTCATCGCCGGTGGCTACTGGAGGGACGGCCAGAAATGGCGGGTCCTGTCGTCGACGGAGATCTATGACACTGCCACCGGCAAGTTCAGCGCGGTCGGCTCGATGGGCGCGCCCCGCGAGAGTCACACTGCCACCCTCCTGAACGACGGCCGCGTGCTCGTCGCTGATGGTGAGGACATCGGGAACAACGGCGGGGTCGGGGTGTCCTCGGCCGTGCTCTACCAGCCCTAGGCACCCGCGCGGCCTTCGCCACTACACTCGCCCGCATGACCCGAGGCTCGCGGCTGGTCCTGCTCGCCGTCATCGGGATCGGCGTATTCCTGGCCGGGCTCGAGCTGATGGTCACCGCGATCGCGCTGTCTTCGATCCTCGATGACCTCGCCGATTCGTCGCGCGGATCGGCCTGGGTCGAGCTGCGCAAGGCGAGTTGGATCATCAACGGCTATCTGCTGGTGTACATCCTGACCATGCCGATGGCCGGCCGGCTGGCCGACCTGTGGGGCGCGAGGCGGCTGTTCATCGGAGCCCTCGCCATCTTCACCGTTGGATCCGCGCTGGCCGGGGCGGCCCAGACGCTCGACCAGCTCATCGCCGCGCGGCTGGTCCAGGCGGTCGGCGGGGGCGTGCTTGTCCCGGTCGGGACGGCGGCCGCGGCGTATCTCTTCAGTGGCGCGACCCGCCCGCGCGCGCTCGGCGTCGTTGGCGCCCTGACGTTCCTCGGGATGGCCGCGGGTCCATTCGTCGGGGCGGCGATCCTCGCCTCGGTCCACCCGGCGAGCGCGCTGGCGAGGGCCGGCATGACCGGCACGATGGCGGCGATCCTCGCGCCCGCCTGGCGCTGGGTCTTCTACCTGAACATCCCCATCGGGATCATCGGCATCGCCCTCGCCTGGGCCGCCTCGGTTGACTGGGAGACGCCGCGCCGACCGGGTCGGGTGGATCTCATCGGGGCGGCCTGGTTCGGGCTGGCCCTGGTGACCGGGCTGATCGGGCTGACACTCCTCGGTTCGACCGAGATCGCCGGGAGTGGGATCCCACCCGCCGCGGTGACGGCCGCCCTGCTCGCGGTGGCCGCGATCGCGTCGGCGACGGCGGTCGTGCGCGGCCTGCGGGTACGCGACCCATTCCTCGACCCGCGGCTGTTTCGGAGCGTGTCGTTCAGCTCGGCCGCGCTGGTCTCGCTGCTGACCGGGTACGCCTTCGCGACGGCCATCATCGGTGGCGCGGTGTTCGTCGACCGCGTGCTCTATGGTGGCCCCGACGAGCAGGGGCTGGCGCTCGGCGCGCTGGCCGGTGCGACCGCGCTCGGTGCACTCGCCTCCGGGTTCCTCGCCCGGGCGGTGCCGCTCAGCGTGGTCGCGGTCATCGGGATCGGCCTGAGCATCCTTGGCCTCATCGCGATGTCGTCATGGTCGCCGACGACGGCCCTCGAGACCGTCGCGCTGGGTCTCGGTGTCTACGGCTTCGGCTTCGGTCTGACGGTGACGCCCCGTTCCACGGCGGCCGTCGAGGCGGCCGGCCGGGGCGCCTTTGGCACGGCCTCGGCGGTGGTGACGGTCGCACGGATGCTCGGCATGGCGGTCGGGCTCGCCATCCTCACGGCCTACGGCTCGACCACCATCGACCGGCTCTACGACGAGGTCAATGCCACCCCGGACGGGTACCTCCAGCTCATCCCGGAAGCGCTCCGCGATCGACCGTTCAAGGATCCGTTCGTCGTCGCGGCCCTGGAGGAGTGGGCGTCGCGCGAGGCGGCGTCGATCATGGTCGGGCTGTTCATCGTGGCGGCCGGCGTGACCGCGCTGGCCATCCCGCCGGCACTCGCGCTGGGCGGTCGATGGGGAGGTCGGGCGCGTATGCTGGACCGCGCATCGGGCGCGAGTGACGCGACCGAGGGGAGCTCCGCCGAAGGACCCGACGCCGATGGCCACGAAACGACCGAACGCGGCCTCGCGCTCTAGCAAGGTGGCGGCCCCGGATTCGGACGAGCC
Source organism: Candidatus Limnocylindrales bacterium (assembly GCA_038211705.1). Classification (GTDB taxonomy): domain Bacteria; phylum Chloroflexota; class Limnocylindria; order Limnocylindrales; family CSP1-4; genus SPCO01. The sequence continues at coordinate 28,479 of JBBQVJ010000003.1, forward strand.
GCTCGAGGATCCGACCATCCCGCTCGAGGTTCGCGTCCAGCACCAGGGCGCGACGGGACCGGCCGGCCGGCCGGGGACGATTTGGGTGGTCGCCCTCGATGGCGAGACGGTGCGCGAACTCGAGGGCGCGGCCGCGCTCAAAGGACTGCCCGAGCTGCTCGGGCACCCGAACACCTCGGTCTGGGTCGATCTGGTCGCACCGACCGCCACCCAGACGCAGGAGGTCGGCGAGGCGCTCGGTCTCCACCCGCTCATCGTCGAGGACGTCCTCGAGGGCAACCAGCGGGCCAAGATCGAGACGACCAACGGGGTCGTGCATCTCGTGCTGTTCCACCTCAACTACGGCGAGACGGTCGTCGCCTCCGAGCTCGATGTCGTGCTCGGACGGGGCTTCCTGCTGACGGTCCACAACGTCGACTGGGACCCGCGTGTCGGACACCACCTGGCAGGCGGGCTGGCGCCGGTCCTGAAGCAAGGCCCAGACCACCTGCTGTGGGCCATCGCCGACGACCTGATCGATGGCTACTTCCCGTTCGCCGATCGGATCGGCGACGCCATCGACGACGTCCAGGACCAGGTCATCCGCAAGGCGACCCCCGACACCGTCGAGCAGCTGTTCAAGCTGAAGCGCGAGCTCATCCAGGTCCGCCGCGCGATCAGCCCGGTCCGTGAGGTCTTCAACCAGCTGACCAATCGTGACGACCCGCTCATCGACGCCGACGAGATCGTCTATTTCCGCGACATCTACGACCACGTCATCCGGCTGACCGACGAGCTCGACAACTACCGCGAACTCGCGTCAGCGACGCTCGACGTCTATCTGACCCAGGTCAACAACAACCTGTCGGTGATCATGAAGCGGCTGACCGGGGTGACGGTCATCCTGGCCGGGATCGGGGCGATCGCCGGCATCTTCGGGATGAGCGAGGCCGGGGCCGCGCTCGGTGGCCAGGAGGCCGGCGGGTTCTGGTTCATCACCATGATCGTGTTCCTGGTGGCGGCCGTTGCCGCGGTCTTCCTGCGCAAGATCGACTGGATCTGAGGAGCGCAGCGGCTCACGGGGCCGCGCACCGGGGCCGCACACGGCCGCGCACCGTGGGCCGCGGACGACCGACTAGCGTTCCATCGCCCGCGCGAGCGCCGCCAGGGCCCGCGCGGCCTCGTACGGTGTAGGGAGCGTCACGTCCGCCACTGCCCCGACCTCGTCGGGCATCCCGTGCGGGCCGACGACGGCGACCGCGAGCCCGCGGATGACGCCCGCCTCGCGCGCTGCCCGCAGGACCGCGAAGCCGTCGGCGTCGCTCACGTCATCGCCGAAGGCCACAACGGTCGCCGGCCGGAGCTCGTCGAGCAGTCGTTCGAAGGCCTCCCGTTTGCCGCCGGCCGTGCGTGGCCGCAGGTCGACGACCAGCCGTCCGCGGTAGTGCCCGAGGTCGTGTGGCGGCAGCTCGCGGTCGACGCGTTCGATGGCGGCCACGACCGCTGCGCGGGCCGCCGCCCGGTCCTCGGCCTGACGGACATGGAAGGCCACTGACGGGCCCTTGCGCTCGACGAACAGCCAGGGTGGCCGATCGAGGACCTCCGGGACACGCGTGGCGAGGATCTCGGCGGGTTCGAGCGACGCGTCGTGGCCGGCACGGAACGTCGTCGAGACACGGGCCGGGTCACCCCCGCGCGGAAAGGACCCCGACTGGAGCCCATGGTCGCCGAGGTAGGTCAGCCCGCCCACGCGCACCCGGGCCGCGACATCGGCCGCCGTCCGGCCGGTCAGGATGACGATGGTGACCCGCGCCGGGTCGTCGGCGCCGATGCGGGCAAGCCGCCGGAGCGCCCGTCGCGCCAGGGGCACGATGACCGCGGCCCCGGGATCGCGCGAACCCTCGGCCAGGGTGCCATCGAAATCGGCGACGACGAGCAGGCGCCCGGGCCCGGCGGCGAGGGCCGCGATCGCATCGATCGCGCCGCTGATCAAGGCGTGACGTCGACGCCCGGCAGGATGGTCTTGAGGCCGGCCACCATGACGTCAGGGCCGATCCCGCCCAACGCCCCGTCGCGGACGATGCCGTCGGCGTCGATCCAGAAATGGACCGGCAGGGCGATCGCGTCCCAGGACTCGGCGGCGGCGCCGGTGGTGTCGAGACCCAGCGGGAAGCTCGCGTTCAGGCTCTCACCGAAGGCGGCGACCGCGGATTCGTCCTCCTTGACATCGATCGCCATGACGACCAGACCGGTGTCCGCGTAGCGCGCCGCGAACCCGTTCATCAGCGGGAACTCGTCCTGGCAGGGCGGGCACCAGGTCGCCATGAAGTTGATCCACACCGGTTTGCCCTTGAGGTTCGCCAGGTCGATCGTCCCGCCGCCGACCTGCGGGACGACGAGCGCCGGCGCGGGCTCGCCGACGTGGAACGCGCCGGCCGAGGCAGTCACGGACGCGCTTGGCGTGACGCTCGGCGCGACCGACGGGCTCGGCGACGGGCCCGCGGTGGCGATGGCCAGGCTCGGGGCAGGACTGGACGGCCGCGGCCGGTCGGGGGCGAACGCGAGGATCCCTCCGAGCAGCAGCCCCGCGACGGCGATGCCGACCACCAGGCCAGCGACGATCGATAGGCGCGCCTTCATATCGCGCGGAAGGGTACCAGTACGAGCGGGCTGCGGCGTTTCAAAAGGACCGCTGCTACCATGCCGGTCCCATGAACGACCTCGCGGATCGGATCCGAACGCGAATCATCCCGGCCTTCGTGACCGCCCTCGGCGTGACGTTCCTGGCCGCGGGTCTGCTATCGTTCACGACGCCGGTCGCCGCCGACCCCATCGATCCAGGCGATCCGATCGCCACCCCCGTTGCGGGCGTCAGCGCGACCCCGATCCCGCGGATCACCCTGCCGCCGCTCGGCTCTGGCGGCCCGCCATCGGTGGCGCCATCCATCCCGCCGAACCGGGTCGCGACCCGGATCCGGATCGCCGCGCTCAAGATCGATCTGCCGATCATCCGCCAGCCCGATCCGAGCTATCCGGCCTGCAACGTCGCGATGTACCTCGACGACCCGCGGCTCGGCCAGCCGGGTGAGGGCCACGCCTCCTACATCTACGCCCACGCGCGGACCGGCATGTTCCTGCCGCTGCTGACCGCGTCGAAGATCTCGAATGGGGCCAGGATGAAGGGCATGGTCGTGGAGATCTGGACCAACGACGATCAGCGCTTCCTTTATGTCATCACCAAGGTCAAGCGTCACGTGGCGTTCGATGGCGCCGTCGGGCCGGCGATCGCCGTGACCCACGAGCAGCTCTGGCTCCAGACCTCGGAGGGCGTGGGCACGCAACCCAAGCTCCAGATCGTGGCCGACCCGCTCTCGCAGGAGGCGGCGCCGCACGACGAGGCCAACCCCACGCCGAAGCCGCTCAACTGCAAGTAGGGCGCGGGGTCAGTCAGGCCGCCGGATCAGTTCGGCAGTGCGGGGATGATCGTCTGCGCGGCGGTGCCGGCGGCATCGAGCGCGTGCGCCGCGACGCTGGCCGCATCGAGCAGCCCGGTCGGGAACAGCCCGAGCAGGATCGTCAGCACCGACGCTGCGGCCAGCCCGCTCCACAGCAGCGCTCCGTGGCGCAGCGCGGGCGTGTCGGACGGCGAGTCGCGCATGAACATGTAGACGATGACCCGCAGGTAGTAGAACGCGGCGATCGCAGCGTTGAGCACGACGATGACCGCCAGGATCGTCAATGGTCCGCCGGCCTGCACCGCCGCCAGGATGATGTTGGCCTTGGCGAAGAATCCCGCCGTCGGCGGGATCCCGATGAGCGACAGCAGGAACAGCGTCATCAGGATGCCCATCAGCGGTTCGCGCCGGCCGAGACCGGCGAACGTCGCCAGGCTCGAGGTGACGCCGGCCCGCTTCTGGAGCGCGGCGATGACGGCGAAGGCGCCGAGGTTCATGAACGCGTAGGCGACGCCGTAGAAGAGCAGTGCCGCAATCCCGTCCCCGGCCGGGTTGCTGGCCCAGGCCGCGAGCCCGACCAGCATGTAGCCGGTGTGCGCGATCGAGCTGTAGCCCAGCATCCGCTTGACGTTGTCCTGGGTCAGGGCGACGAGGTTGCCCAGCGTCATCGTCAGGGTGGCGAGCACGATGACGACTGGCATCCACCAGTCGGCCAGCGGCCCGAGACCTTCGACGAACAGGCGCAGGATCAGGGCGAAGGCACCAACCTTGGGCAGGACCGACAGATAGCCGGTGATCGGCGTCGGCGAGCCCTGGTACGCGTCCGGCGTCCAGTAGTGGAACGGCACGGCCGCGATCTTGAACGCGACGCCGGTCGTCAGGAAGGCGAGCCCCATGGCCAGGCCGGGCGACAGCGGCGCGGTCCCGGCCACGATCGCGGCGAGGTCGCTGGCGATCACCCCGAGCTGGATCGAGCCGGTGATGCCCCACACGAACGCCAGCCCGAACAGGAAGATCGCCGAGCTGAACGATCCGAGCAGGAAGTACTTGATCGCGCCCTCGGTCGAATAGGCGTCCGACTTGTGGAAGGCGGCCAGCAGGTAGCCGGGCAGGACCATCAGCTCGAGGCCGAGGAAGAGCATCAGCAGGTCGCCCGAGGCGGAGATGAGCATGGCCCCGGACATCGCGAAGACGAGGATCGCCGCGAACTCGGCGACCGGCAGGCCGCGCGGCACGAGGTAGTCGGGCCCGAAGACGATGGTCATGGCGATGACCGCGATGAACAGCACGTCGAGGAACGTCGTCAGGGCATCGACCTTGTAGGCGCCGCCGAACGCCGTCGTCGGGGTCGGGCCACTACCCACCGCGATCGTCAGGACGGCCGTGATGCCAAGGCCGATGAGCGCCACCGCGACGGCCACGGCCGTCCGCCCCGGTCGGATCAGGTCGACGATCAGGATCGCGGCCGCGGCCAGGATGCCGGCCACGAGCGGGCTGATGGTGACGAAGTCCTGCCAGCTCAATGGGCCGCCCCGCCTTCGGGCTCGAGCGCGGCCGGCCGCGGTCGAAGGAGGACCCAGCCGATGCGGGCGAGGACCAGCACCAGGACGATGAGCAGCAGGCCGACCACGACCGTGGTCGGGATGGCGATCGGGGCCGACGGCCCGACGACGGTCAGCGTCTCGGTCACGGTCCCGGAGATGAGGTTCAGGATCAATCCAGGCTGGAGCCCGAAGATGACGACCAGCGTCCCGAGCGGCACGAGGGTCAGGATCTCGACCGGGTTCATGTCGGTCAGATGGTCACCGAGGGCGGCGAGGAAGTCGGACACCTCGCCAAGGACGATCCGGCCGTACATGTACAGCAGATACCCCGCCGCCAGGATCATCACGAAGGCGGCCACCGCGGCCGCATACGGGTTGGCCACGAAGGTCCCCACCAGCACCAGGAACTCGCCGACGAACCCGGACAGCCCGGGCAGCCCCGCCGAGGCGAAGACGAAGAACCCGAAGACCGCGGCCCAGACCGGGGTCCGTGCCGCGAGACCGCCCATCTTGGCGATCGTCCGGTCGTGGGTCCGCTCGTAGATGACCCCGACCAGGAGGAACAGGGCGCCGGTGATCAGGCCGTGGTTGATCATCTGGAGGATGGCGCCCTGGACGCCCTGCTCGGTGAAGACGAAGATGCCGAGGGTCACGAAGCCCATGTGGCTGACCGATGAGTAGGCCACCAGCCGTGTCAGGTCGGGCTGCACGAGGGCTACGATCGCGCCGTAGATGATGGCGATGAGCGACAGGACGATGATCGCGGGCGCGAACGTCTCGGCGGCCGATGGGTAAAGCGGGACCGCGAACCGGATGAAACCGTAGGCACCCAGCTTGAGCATGATCGCGGCCAGCATCACCGAGCCCGCCGTCGGCGCCTCCGTATGGGCGTCGGGCAGCCAGGTGTGGAACGGGAACATCGGGACCTTGATGGCGAAGGCCAGGAAGAAGGCCACGAAGGCGAGCAGTTGCAACCCGTCGGCGAAGCCACCGGTTCCCGCGTACGCGCGGAGCGCCTCGAAGTCGAAGGCGCCCGTCCAGACGTTGCCGTGACCGGCCGCATAGGCGTAGGCCGTGGCCAGGATCGCCACCAGCATCAGCAGGGAGCCGACCAGCGTGTAGAGCACGAACTTGATCGTGGCGTAGATCCGGTTGGCGCCGCCCCAGATCCCGATGATCAGGTACATCGGGACCAGGACGATCTCCCAGAAGATGTAGAACAGGAACGTGTCGAGCGCGCGGAAGACGCCGATCAGCCCGACCTCGAGGATCAGGAACGAGATCATGTATTCCTTGATCCGCGTCTGGATCGGCTTGAAGCTGGCCAGGATGGAGATCCACGACATGGTCGTGGTGAGCACCACCAGCGCGACCGACAACCCATCAGCGCCGAGCTTGTACTGGATCCCGAAGACCGAGATCCAGTCCTGTGTCTCGACGAACTGGAAGCCGATCCGGCCGGGCAGGTAGCCGACCAGCAGCAGCAGCGAGACGACCCAGGTGGCCAGCGCGAAGCCGAGCGCGATCGGTCGCGCCGCCGACGTCGGCGCGACGGCCACTGCCAGGGCGCCGAGCAGCGGCAGGAACGTGACGATGGTCAGGATCGGGATGGCGCTGACGTCCACGGTCAGCGGGCCGCCAGGAGCAGGTACGAACCGGCCATGACGATCAGCCCGAGCGCGATGCCGAGGGCGTAGTTCTGGACCCGGCCCGTCTGGACCTGGCGGAGGCCGCGTCCGGCATCGATGGTGCCGGCGCCGATGGCGTTGACGGTGCCATCGATGACCTCGCGGTCGAACCACCAGATCGCTGCGGCGATGCGGCCGCCGATGACCATGAACAGGAGGTGATAGAGGTCGTCGAACCACCACTTGTTGAGCGAGGCGCGGTACAGGAATGGCGCCCTGGCAGTCAGCTCGCGAACCTGCTCCGGACGCGACGGCATCCGGATCGGCCCGATCTGGACGCCGAACAGCCGCCAGACGAGGATCAGGCCGACCGTCACGATGGTGACGCTGGCGAGGATCAGTACGCCGTCGATGCCGAACAGGTTGTAGGCCGGCTCGCCGGCGCCGCCGTGGAGGATGCGCTCGCCCTCCTCGAAGACCGGCGCGAGCCACTCGGTGATCCGGCTCGCGCCGAGCGGCAACCCGAGATACAGCCCCAGGAAGACGGACGGGATCGCCAGCAGGATGAGCGGGATCGTCATGACCGGCGGCGATTCGTGGATCTTGTCCCAGATCTCCTTGGGACCGCGGAACACGCCCCAGAAGGTCATGCCCATCAGCCGGAACATGTAGAACGCGGTCAGCCCGGCCACGATGAAGCCGATCAGCCAGACCCAGGCGAAGCCGAGCTTGAGCGATTCGCCCAGGATCTCGTCCTTGGAGAAGAAGCCGGCCAGCGGCGGGATGCCGGCGATCGCCAGCGAGCCGATGAGCATCGTCACGTAGGTGATCGGGATCTTCTCGGCCAGGCCGCCCATCCGACGCATGTCCTGCTCCTCGTGGACCGCGTGGATGACGGAGCCCGAGCTCAGAAAGAGCAGGCCCTTGAAGAAGCCGTGGGTCATCAGGTGGAAGATCGCCGCTGTCCAGGCACCCACGCCCAGGGCCGCGAACATGTAGCCGAGCTGGCTCAGCGTCGAATAGGCCAGGACCCGCTTGATGTCGGTCTGGGTCATCGCGATCGAGGCGGCCAGGATAGCGGTGAAGATGCCGATTGCGGCCACGATCACGAGCGCGCTCTGGGCGTGGGCGAAGATCGGGTTGGTCCGGGCGATGAGGTAGACACCGGCGTTGACCATCGTTGCGGCATGGATCAGGGCGGACACCGGCGTCGGGCCTTCCATCGCGTCGGGCAGCCAGACGTGAAGCGGGAACTGGGCGCTCTTGCCCATCGCCCCGGCAAAGAGCAGCAGCGAGATGGCCATGATCACCGTCGAGTCGAGCTCACCGATCCGCTCGATGACCGACCGGATGTCGAGCGTGCCCAGGCTGACGAAGATGAGCATGATCCCGAGCGCGAAGCCGACGTCGCCGACCCGGTTGACGATGAACGCCTTCTTGGCCGCCAGGGCCGCCGAGCGCTTGCGATACCAGAACCCGATCAGCAGGTAGCTCGACAGGCCGACCAGCTCCCAGGCCACGAAGACGACCAGGAAGTCGCTGGCCAGGACCAGCAGCAGCATAGAGAACATGAACAGGTTGAGATAGGCGAAGAACCGCCAGTAGCCTGCGTCGTGGCTCATGTAACCGACCGAGTAGACGTGGACCAGCAGGCCGATCGTGGTCACCACGATGAGCAGGCAGGCGGTCAGCGAATCGACGACGAAGCCGACATCGACCACGAACCGGTCCGCCGGGATCCAGGTGAACCAGCTCACGACATAGCCGTGCGAGTCCTCCGAGCCTGGCAGCAGCGGAGCCGCGCCCGACAGGACCTGGTAGACCAGCCCCATGGCGATGACCCACACCACGAAGATCGCCAGGACCGGGATCCAGTGCGCCTGCTTACCGAGCCGCCGCCCGATCAACGCCGTGATCAGGAACCCCGCCATCGGCAGCACGACCAGCCACGGGATCAGATTCTCGAGGCTCATTGCTTCATCGAATCGTATTCATCGACCAGCGGCGTCTTCTTGTTGCGGTAGATGGCGATCACGATGGCCAGTCCGACCGTCGCTTCGCCGGCGGCGACCGCCATGACCATCAGCGCGATGACCGAGCCCTGGGCGGCGATCGCGGCGCTCGCCCCGAATGCGCCGAAGGCGACGATCGCGAGGTTGACGCCGTTGAGCATCAGCTCGATCGACATGAGCATGCTGATGGCGTTGCGGCGAGCCAGGAAGCCGAACGACCCGATCGAGAAGAGCAGGCCGGCCAGGATCAGGTAGGCGTCGAGCGAGTCGCTCACGACGGTCCGCCCGGCTCTCGCTTGGCGAGGTAGATGCCACCGACGACGGCGGCCAGCAGCAGGACGCTGATGATCTCGAAGGGCAGCACGAAGCTGTTGAAGAGCACGTCTGACATGGCGCTCGCAGTGATCCGGATCCGCTTGGCGGCCTCGCCCCAGTCGGTCGCGCCGATGGCCAGCGCAAGGACGATCGCGATGACGACCGAGGCGATCGCCGCCGGCACGGCCTGCGTCTGGAAGACGAGCCGGTTCGGTGCGTCCTTGGTCTGGGTGAGCATGATCGCGAACAGGATCAGGACGCTGATCGCCCCGATGTAGACGATGACCTGGGCGGCCGCCAGGAGCGGCGCACCGATGATCACGTAGATCCCCGCCAGCGACCCGAAACAGACGATCATCGCCAGGCCGCAGCGGATGATGTCGCGCATCGTGACGACGAGCAGGGCCGACCCGATCATGACCGACGCGAAGATCCAGAACAGGGCGTCGCCCCAGTCCTGACCGAGGAAGATGATCATGATGGCGGCGATGCCGGTGACAAGGCCCAGGACCGCGAGCCCCAGGACGATCGGGATCAGGCGACGCATCACGTCGTCGATCTACTCGTGATGCGTCTGTACGACGGCCGTTCCGCCGCCATGGCCATGCCCGTTGCCGTGGCCATGGCCGTTGCCGGGCACGCCGGTCACGGTCGGCGGCAGCATCGGCAGCATCGGCAGCATCCGTGTCGTGTCGATGAGGCGGCCCTCGGCGGCGGCTCGGGACGCCCAATCGCGCTCGCGCCGGATGTAGGTGACCTCGGTCTCGCGATCGATCGCGGCGATCGCCATCAGGTCGATCATCGGCTCGTCGCGGCTGGTGTGCGAGAGCTCGATGTCGGCGCCGTCGCGGAGCGCGTCGTAGGGGCAGGCATCGACGCAGATGCCGCACAGGATGCAGCGGCTCTCGTCGACCTCGTACTTCTGGAGGACGCGCGGCTTGGGCATCAGCGCGCCGGTCGGACAGGTCTCGGCGCAGCGACCGCAGGACACGCAGGGCGTGTCGTTGAGGATCATATCGAGTGGCGTCGTGACCAGCGTATCGAAGCCGATCCGCATGAAGTCGTAGCAGGCGGCGCCGACGACCTCCGCGCAGACCTGGGCGCACCGCCCACAGTCGATGCAGCGTGACGGCTCGCGGAGGATGAAGGCATGCGAGTCGTCGCGGATGTAGTCGTGGTTGACGCCGGTGAACCGGTTCTCGGTGACGCTCCGGAAGCCCGCGCCCTGGTGGTTTCCCATCTCGAGGGTCGGCAGCGTCGTCCCGTATTCGATGCCCAGGCGACGCAGGTCGCAGAAGCCGATCGCCTCGCAGGTGCACTGGAGGCAGCGGGTCGATTCGGCGACCGCGTCCTCGCGGGTATAGGGCAGCTCGTACTCGATGTACGAGTGGTTGCGCTCCTCGGCCTCGAGCGCCGACATCCGGTAGCGCGGCGTCTTGGCCTCACTGGTGAAGGGCACGATGGACAGGAACTCGGGCTGTGGCTCGGCCAGCGTCTGGCGGGTCCGGATGCCGGCCAGGTCCATGCCCTTGAGGAAGGCATCGACCGCGTAGGCCGCCCGCCGGCCCTCGGCGATCGCCTGGACCACGGTCGCGGCGCCGACCCGCACATCGCCCGTCCCGAAGACACCGGGTCGGCCGGTCTCGAAGGTGACCGCGTCGGCCTTGAGCCGGTTCTGCTTGGTCGCCTCGACGCCATCCGAGCCCGGGCCGATCCAGGTCAGGTCCGGGCCCTGGCCGATGGCCAGCAGGACGCGGTCGCAGGGGATCGTGAATTCCGTGCCGGGCGCCGGTTCCGGGCGGCGCCGACCCGAGGCATCTGGCGCACCGGGCGCCATCCGGATGAACTCGACGCCGGTGACCTTGCCATTCTTGTCGGTGATGACCCGGACCGGACCGGCCTGGAAGATGGCCGTGACGCCTTCCTCGATCGCCTCGTGGACCTCGTTCGCGGCCGGCATGTCCTTCATGTCCCGGCGGTAGACGAGGGTCACTTCCCTGGCGCCCTGGCGGATCGAGGTCCGCGAGCAGTCCATCGAGGTGAAGCCGCCACCGATGACCACGACCCGCTTGCCGGCATGGTTCGGGTAGGGCAGACCGAGGGTCGCGGTTCGCAGGTACTCGAGGCCGTCGAGGACTTCCTCGGCATCCTCGCCCGGGATGCCCAGCTTGTTCGTGTCGTAGCAGCCGATCGCCACGACCACCGAGTCGAAGCCCTGGTAGGTCAGGTCGTCGAGCGTGAAGTCCGTGCCGAGCCCGGCGTTGCAGACGATCTTGCCGCCCAACCGGGTCACCGATTCGTACTCGGCCTCGAGGACCTCGACCTTGGGCAGGCGGTACTGCGGGATGCCGTAGCGGAGCATCCCGCCGGGCGACGGGTCGCGCTCGAAGACGGTCACGTCGTGACCGGCCAGCAGCAGGTAGAAGGCGGCGGCCATCCCGGCCGGCCCCGAACCGATCACGGCGGCCCGACGGCCCGACGGCGCCTGGCGCTCGTAGGGCAGCGGCGGGTCCTGGCCGTCGTCGAGCATCGCCTTGAGGACCTGGTCGCCGGCGTAGCGGTGGCTGTCGCGGATGGCGATGGCCTCGTCGACCTCGTCGCGGCGGCAGTGCTCCTCGCACGGCGCCGGGCAGACACGACCCAGCACGGAGGGGAACGGGATCGTGCGCTTGAAGATGCGGGTGCTCTCACGCCAGTCGGCCTCGGCGTTGGCCTTGAGGAAGCCCGGGATGTCGATATGGCTCGGGCACTTGTTCTGGCAGGGCGGCAGGCAGTAGGCGTTGTGGTCGGAGAAGATCAGCTCCAGGTTGGTCCGGCGCAGGCGGCGCAGCTCCTCGGTCTGGGTCTGGACCTTCATCTCCGGCTCGCAGGCGCGCGAGCAGGAGATCGGCGGGTGCTCCTCGCCCTCGACCTCCACCACGCACATCCGACAGGCGCCAAAGCCCGGCAGCTTGGGCTCGTAGCACAGGGTCGGGATCTCGATCCCGTTATCGCGGCAGACCTCGAGGATCGTCTGGCCCTCAAAGCCCTCGACGACGCGGCCGTCGACCTCGATCCGGATGCGCGTCGACGACTGCGGCCGTTGCGGCGACTGCGTGTCGAGCAGGCGCTCGGCCAGCGATCGCCCGAGCGATTCGGGCTCGATCGCGGGGCGGCTCTCGGGGCGTGTGATCAGGTCAGCCATGGTCGCCTTGTCAGATCGCTCCGGCCGCCACCGCGATCGGGTGGCAGACGCCGGCAGGGCAGGCACTGTGCAGGATGTGCTCGTCCAGCTCGGACCGGAAGTATCGCATCCCGCTGGCCAGCGGGAGGGTCGTCAGCCGCTCGTGGTCGCACAGTGCAGAGGCGACGATATCGGCCGACAGGTCCTCGAGCAGGGTCGGGTCGGTCGGGCGCGGCCGGCCCTCCACCACGCGGTCGGCGATCTCGACCAGGCGGCGCGTGCCGATCCGGCACGGGATCGTCTTGCCGCACGCCTCGCCGGCGCAGAAGCGGGTCAGGATCCGGGCGAGATCGACCACGCACGCCCGGTCGTCGGCGACCACCACCGAGCCCGAGCCGATGTGCGCGCCGGCCGCGCGGAGCGGCTCGAAGGCGTACGGCGTGTCGAGCAGATCCGGCGGCAGGAGCCCACCGGAGGGCCCGCCGACCAGGATCGCCTTGATCGATCGCGCGGCCGGGATCCGTCCACCGAGGGCGACGATCTCGCGCAGCGGTGTCCCCAGCGGCACCTCGGCGATGCCGTCGCCGGCCGGGGTCCGGACCTGGACGAGGATCGTGCCCGGGCTGTCCTTCGCCCCGATCTCGGCGTAGGCCGCAGCGCCATGGCGCACGATCCAGGGCACGGCGGCCAGGGTCTGGACGTTGTGGACGAGGGTCGGCATGTCGAACAGGCCGCGTTCGGCGGGATGGGGTGGCCGTTGCTCGGGCTGGCCGCGCTTGCCCTCGAGGGCCTTGAGCAGGACGGTCTCCTCGCCGAGCATGTAGGCGCCCTGGACCGGTCGAACGGTGACCGTGATGTCCATGCCGGAGCCCAGGATGTCGAAGCCGATGAAACCGGCCTCGGCCGCGGCGCCGATGGCTGCCTCGAGGCGACCGATGGCCTGGGTCGCATCGGCCCGGACAGCGACGATGACCTCGCCGGCCCCGATCGCGAAGGCAGCGATGACCGCGCCCTCGATGACCGCGAACGTGTCGGTCTCGAGCAGGAACCGGTCCGTGCCGGTCGCCGGGTCCGCGCCGTAGCCGTTGACCACGACATAGCGACGGGTGGCCGGGGTGTGCGCCGCGCGCCGCCATTTGTCGCCGGCCGGGAAGCCGGCACCGCCCCGGCCGCGCAGGCCAGAGGTCGAGATGGTGGCGATCGTCGCGGTCGCGCCGGCGTTGCGGATGACCTTGCGGAGCCCGTCGAAGGCGCCGGCCTTGACAGCGGCATCCAGGTCGGTCGGATCGGCGGCCGCGGCTCGTTCCAGCAGGATCCGGGGCCAGGTCTTGGGCGTCTTGAGCAGCGTCACCATGGGGTCACGCCTGGGCCGTCGGCTTGCGGGTGCGCCTGGGCGCGCCGGCCAGGGCGGCGTCGAAAGCGGCCAGGTAGGTCGTCTCGGACGGGCGTTCGCGATCCACCGCGGCGGCCTGCGCGGTCGCGCTCGCGGGCTCGAAGCGGAGATGGCTGTAGTAGGTGGCGGTGCCGTAGATCATGG
>JBBQVJ010000004.1:0-36562 GCA_038211705.1 Candidatus Limnocylindrales bacterium
GCCCGTCAACGGTCGCGGCGAGCATGCGCGCCTCGTTGAACGGGTCGAAATCCTCCTCGCTCGCCGCGGCGCCCGCCCCGCCAGGCCCGGAGTCGCGGACCGGCCCGTCCCCGAAGTTCGTGACGACATCCGAGATGGCGAGGGCGTCCCGGGCTGCGATGGCGACCCCGTTCCAGCGCCCCTCTCCGTGGTGGATGAGCTGGTAGCCGGCCATCCCGAAGGCCATGACCGGGGCATCGGCATCGGTCAGCTTGGTCTCCTGCATGAGCAGGATGTCGGGCGCGGCCCGCTTGAGCCACTTCTCGACCGCCTCCTGGCGGGCTTTCAGCGAGTTGACGTTCCAGGTCGCGATCCGCACCGTCGCCGCTCCTAGTAGCGCCGGCCGCGCTGGCGCCCGAGGTCGAAGGTCGCCGTGTCGGCCACCGCCATCACCGCCATCGTCCCGGCCTGGACCGGGTCGGAGACGACGAGGTCCACGTGATCGGTGATCGAGCCGACCATGTTGAGGGCGATGATCGGGATGCCGACCGCCCGAAGCTCGTCGGCGGCCACGCTGATGTCGCCACCCATGATCGAGCCGGCCAGGACCAGCAGCCGGGCGCGCGGCAGGTCGGCCACGGCCCGGACGGCCGCCGCGATGTGCTCCTCGCCAACGAGCGGGATGGTGTCGACGCTGATCCGCTCGCCCCGCAGATTGTGGCGGTCGGCCTCGCTCACCGCGCCAAGCGCGACCTGGGCGACCTGCGCCCCGCCACCGACGACGATGATCCGCTTGCCGAAGATGCTGTCGAGGGCCCGCGTCAGGTGGACGGTCCGCACGTCGGCCAGGCTCTCGAGCGCCTCGACCAGCGCCGCCTCGGTGACGCCCTCGACCTCGAGCTCGATCTCTGCCAGCGGTGGGTCGCCATCCAGCCGCCGGACCGTGGCCAGCGCCCGGATCCGGCCGCCGGTCTCGGCGATCCGGGCCGTGACCGCGGAGATCGATGCCGCCGCGTCGACGATGTCGAAGCGGATCGCGGCGGCCGGGGTCGTGGCGGCTCCCTCGCGCCGCGGCATCAGCCGAGCGTGCCGCGCCCGGCCGCACCGGGTCGGAGATCGTTGACCGACATCGCGTCGGGCTCCATCCCGCCCGTCGGGTCGTGCTCCTCGAAGGCGAGGGCGAGCGCGGCGAACGCCTCTCGGGTCGATGCCGCGTCGGAGGTCGTCAGCATGAGCGCGCCGTCGGTGTCCTCGGCGACACCGACGATGCCCGTGATGTTGACGCCGCGATCGCCCAGCGCTGCCGCCACCCTGGCCAGCGACCCGGGCCGATCGTCGAGCTTGACCGTGAACCAGACCGTCACGCGAAGGACCTCCTGTGTGCCCGAGGATGGTACCCCGGCCATCCCCTCCGCGGCCGGTCCGCCGGTCGCGGTACGCTGCCGCGCATGCCCGCCCCGCTCGGCAAGACGCCGACCAGGAAGATGCCCGACATCCAGGTGTTCGGGCGCGACGATTCGGCGGCGACGCGGGCCGCCCTGCTGTTCTTCCGGGAGCGCCGGATCGTCGTTCACTACGTCGACGTCACGAAGCGGGGGATCGCGCCGGGCGAGCTGCGGCGGTTCACCGAGCGCCTCGGCGCCGCGGCGCTGCTCGACCCGACCAGTCGGCCGTACCGGGAGGCCGGTCTGGCGCACCTGACGATGGACCAGGCCGGTATCGTCGCCCGGTTGTTGGCCGATCGGCGGCTGCTGCGGCTACCCCTTGCGCGTCACGGCAACGCGGTCACGGTCGGCGTCGACGAGCCGACCTGGACGACCTGGCTCAGACGCGGGAGCGGGCCTTGAATGCGGTCCAGCCGATGACCAACCCGGCGATGACCAGGCCGGCCCCGATGACCGCCCAGATGGTGTTGCCGTCCATGAACCCGGAACCCTTGAACAAGCCCAGGCCCTGGGCCATCCAGACGGCGCCGATCAGGACCAGGACGGCGGCGATGATCCAACGACTACGCACCGGCACCTCCTGGGTGGCATCCTAGCCCGATGGACGAGATGACGCCGGGAACCCGTCGGGCGGGACGGGTATCGGTCACCCCAAAGGCCGCCCAGATCATCGAGGGCGACGCCTCCACGACCGAGGACGAGAAGTTCCTCAAGAGTCGCCCCAGCCCGGATTTCCTCCAGACCGACCCGTGGCGCGCGCTGCGCATCCTCGGCGAGTTCGTCGAGGGCTTCGACGCGATGGCCAAGGTCGGACCGGCCATCACCGTCTTCGGCTCAGCCCGGACGCGGCCCGACGACCCCGTATATGAGCTGGCCCGCGGCATCGGCTACCGCCTGGCGCAGGCCGGCTACGCGGTCATCACCGGTGGTGGCCCAGGGGCGATGGAGGCCGCCAATCGCGGCTGCCGCGAGGGCGGCGGCCTGTCGGTCGGCTGCAACATCGAACTGCCCCACGAGCAGGGCCTGAACGCCTATGTCGATCTCGGCGTCGAGTTCCGCTACTTCTTCGCGCGCAAGGTGATGTTCGTCAAGTACGCGGACGGGTTCGTCATCCTGCCCGGCGGGCTCGGGACGCTCGACGAGCTGTTCGAATCGCTCACTCTCATCCAGACTGGCAAGGTCCGGCATTTCCCGGTCGTGCTCGTCGGCCGGGCCTACTGGACGGGCCTGATCGACTGGATGCGCGGGACGATGATCGCCCAGGGCACGATCAGCGAGAACGACCTGAACCTGTTCCAGGTGACCGATGATCTCGACGAGGTCATCGAGATCATCCAGAGCCACCGCGCCGAGGGCGATCGAGACATGCCCTAAGGCCGCGGGCGGAGAGCTCCCGGCCGTCTCAGTGCCGCGGAAAGGCCACCTCGATGCGACCGTCGACGACACGGATCGGGTAGTAGCGGAGCCGTCGTACGCGGGTCAGGCGACGGGCCTCGGCCTTCGTGCCCGGGGGATCCACCTTGGCATCCCGACCGCCCGGCGACCACGTCGGGTGATAGTGCCCGTCGGCATCGAGACCGCCGGTCGTCGGCATCTGGACGGTCTCGCCGGTCGACAGGTCGAAACGGCCGGAGTGGAGCGGACAGGCGACGATGCAGCCGTCGAGCTCCCCGATCGATAGCGGCGCGCTCATGTGCGGACAGCGATCGTCGGTGGCCACGAGACCTGCCGGCGTGTTGACGAGCAGGAGGTCGATGTCACCGCGACTGACGCGCCGCATCGCACCCGGCGGCAGGTCGTCGAGGTCCAGGACGGCCTCGAACCGGGGATCGTCCGTGCCCGGCGCCTGGAGCGCGGGAGGGAAGGCGGCGAGCTCGACGTCCATCGTCCGCATCCTACCGCCGAAGACGTGCGACGGCCCCGGTGGGGTCCACCGGGGCCGTCGCGTGCGAGGAGGAGCGAAGGTCAGTCGTTGGCGATACGAGCGGCCGAGACACCCTCGGCGTTGCTGGCCGGCACTGCGGTCCCGGCGACTGCCTGGCTCGGGACCGGCGCCTCGTTCGACGTCCGGAGCGGGATCTCCTTGATCGCGATCGCCGCGACGAAGGCCACGACCGCGCCGACGACGCCGAGCCAGAAGCTCTGAGCGGTCGCCACGCTGAACGCCCCGTGGACGCCTTCGATGACGTTCGGGATCACGGACTGGAACTGGGGCGGGATGATGCCCGCCAGGATCTGCGCCAGGTCCCCGACACCGGTCAGCTGGCTAAGGTCGAAGGGCTTGCCAGACTGCCCGAAGGCTTGGAGCGCCTCCGTCGGGACGCCTGCAGCTGTCATCTGCGGGACGAGGTTGTCCTTGAACGAAGTCGCGAAGATGGTGCCCACGAACGCGAGCGAGACCGTGCCACCGATCTGGCGGAAGAAGGTGAGGTTGGATGTCGCCACACCGAGCTGTCGGAACGGCACCGCGTTCTGGATGACGATCGTCGGAACGGAGAACGTCGTGCCGACGCCCAGACCGGCGATGAACATCCACAGCCAGACCACTGGGATCGGCGTGTCCTTGGTCAACTGCGTCATCAGCAGCACGCCAAAACCCATGAGCGCGACGGATCCGACGATCAGCCACTTGTAGCGGCCGGTACGCGACACGACAAGCCCAGAGAGGACGGAGCTGGCGATGAGCCCGATCATCAACGGCAGAAGTCCAAGGCCGGAGTTGGTCGGCGAGAAGCCTGCCACCACCTGGAGCCAACGCGGCAGGAAGACCACCGCCCCGAAGAACGCGAAGGCGGCGAAGAAGACCGAGACCATGGTGGCCGAGTAGGTTCGGTCCTTCCAGAGGTCCAGCGGGACGATCGGCTCCCTGGAACGCGACTCGGCCAGGATGAACAGCAGCGTGCCGATGACGCCCACGATGATGAACCCGCCGACGGTCGGATCTGCCCAGTCGCCGAACTGCTTGTTCGTCAGGCCGACCAGGAGGAAGACCATCGCGACGGTGAAGATCGCACCTCCGATGAGGTCGAAGTTTCGAGTCGCGTTCCTGGTCTTGACCGTTGGCAGCAGACGCTGGATGACGATCAGCGCGATGATCCCGATCGGGATGTTGACGTAGAAGATCCAGTGCCAGCTCAGGTTCTCGGTCAGGAAGCCGCCAATGAGCGGGCCGGCGACGAACGCGATGCCGAAGACGGCACCGAACAGGCCCTGGTACTTGCCGCGTTCCTGCGGCGTGAAGAGGTCACCGATGACCGCCAGCGCGACTGGGAACAGCGATCCGGCGCCGATGCCCTGGATGCCTCGGAACAGGATGAGCATGCCCATGTTCTGACTCAGGCCGGAGAGGGCGGAGCCGACCAGGAAGAGGACGATGCCGATCATGAAGATCGGCTTGCGGCCGTAGATGTCAGACAGCTTGCCCCAGAACGGGACGCTGATGGTGCTGGTGAGCAGGTAGATCGTGATGGCCCAGACGTAGTAGTCGTTGCCACTGAGCTGGGTGACGATGGTCGGCAGCGCCGGCCCGACGATGGTCTGGTCGAGGGCGCCCAGGAAAAGCCCGAGCATGACCGCGAAGAGGATCTCCATCTTGGCGCGCTGGCTCAGGCCGAGGGCCGGATCCTCCTCGAGCGAGGGGGTGCGATCGGCGACGTCAGCCGGGAATGCTTCCATGAGTTCCTAGGTCCTCCCTTGTGATACGTGGGCGTGGTGGTGGGAATCCGGCCCACTCTCGGTCAGGGTCGCGGCGACCGCATCGCGCAGGTCGCGCATCGCCTTGGCCACGCCGGTGAGCTGCGTCGGATCGAGCTGGTCGAGGACTCGACGGAGGATCCCCTCGCGGAGGGTTTCGAACTCGTCGAGCATCTGGCGACCGGCCGGTGTGAGTTGGACCATCACCATCCGTCGATCGGTGGCGACCCGGCTCCGCTCCACGAACCCCCGTTCCTCGACGCGATCGATGAGTCCGGTCGCGTTCGAGACAGACACGTCGAGCATTTCGGCGAGCCGGCTCATCGCCATCTCGCCATGCCCCTCGATCAGATGCATCACATGCAGTTGGCTCATGCTGATGCCCTGGCGGACCAGGCGCTCGCTCGTGATGCACTTGAGCTCGCCCATCGACGCCCGGAAATCGGCGATGATCGCCGCCTTCGCCTCGGTGGGCGCGGGCGCCACAGCGGGTCCGGTCGAGGACATGCTTCGTATCATGTGAACTATCATATGCACGCGAACAATCGTGTCAACCTTGACCTTTCAGCCGAACAGGAGGATCGGATGCGTTTCGCCCTCATGCTCGAGTCGCAGCAGGGCCTGAGCTACGGCGACCACGTGGCGATCGCCAAGCGCGCCGAGGCCAACGGACTCGAGACCCTGTTCCGCTCGGACCACTACACGAGCTTCCCCGGTCTAGGTGGCCGCCCGACCACCGATGCCTGGACCGTCGTCGCCGGGCTCGCCCGCGAGACCGAGCGGATCGGCCTGGGTGTCCTTGTCTCGCCGGTCACGTTCCGCCACCCCGGCAGCTTCGCCAAGGTCGTCACGACCGTCGATGAGATGAGCGGCGGCCGGATCGAGGTCGGCGTCGGCGCCGGCTGGAACGAACTCGAGCATTCCCAGCTTGGCCTCCCGTTCCCGCCGATCAAGGAGCGGGCCGACCTGATGGAGGATCAGCTCGCCATCCTCCACGGGCTGTGGGGCGAGCCCGACGGCTGGTCCTTCGACGGCCACCAGGTCTCGATCAAGGACGCCCGGTTCCATCCCAAGCCGGTCGACGTCCCGGGCCGCCCCAGGACGCCGATCGGTGGCGCGCGGCCGCGGCTGCTCGTCGGTGGCCAGGGCTCGCCCCGCTCGTATCGGCTCGCGGCGAGCTACGCCGATGAGTTCAATCTGAGCTCGTCCGGGCCGGCCAAGGCCCGCGAGGCCTTCGCCGCCGTCGATGCGGCGTGCATGGCGATCGGGCGCGACCCGCTGACCGTTGCCCATTCGACGATGGCCGGCGTGTTGATCGGGCGCGACGAGGTCGAGATGGCGGCCAGGCTGGCAGCCGCGACACAAGCCTTCGGGTCCGAGGATGACGATGACGCCTGGCTCGAGGAACGTCTCGAGCGCTGGATCACGGGGACGCCCGACGAGGCTCGGCAACAGGTCCGGCGGTTCGCGGAGGCCGGCGTCGAGCGGATCATGCTCCAGGACTTCCTGCCCTGGGATCTGGACATGATCGACGTGATCGGCGAAGCCCTCGTCGGCCAGATCTAGCTCGCGTCAGGCCGGGGCCGCCGGGTCGCCCATGGCCGACGCCACCCGTCGGGCCGCGTCGGCCAGCTCCTCGTCGGGGACCGCCGGCAGGACGTCCTCCCAGAGCGGCAGCATCGCCCCGTTGGCCTCGATCATGCCCAGCGGCCGGGGCAGGAACCAGACGTGGAAGTGCGCGCCGCCGTCGCCCCAGCGGTAGAGATGCACACGGCCGATCCCGCCGAGCGAGAGGATCGCCCGTTCGATGCGACCGGCGACCCGACCGAAATCGGCGGCCGCGGCGTCCGGCAGGTCGGCGAACGAATCGACATGCTCGCGACTGGCCAGCCAGACCGTCCCGGGCAGGCTTCCCTGCACGGGCGGGTGGAGGCTCCAGAGGTCGTCCGACCAGACCGGGGCCGCAGCCTCGCCGGAGCAGATCCCGCACGGTTCTCCGCCTGGCTCGCCGCGCCGCGGTGGCTCCGGGATCACCCGTTCGCCGGGTGCGCGGGGGACGAGGGGTTCCTCGTATGGAAGACTCACAGCGAGACTCCTTCCGTCAGTACTGGATGGCTGGTCTGTGCCCGGCCTGCGAAGCGGACGACGCCGTCGCCACGTTCGACTTCAACGTCGACGAAGCCCGCCTCTTTCAGGCGCATTCCAAGCGTGTCCGGGTCGACCGGGTTGCAGATGTCACCCCGGTGGAAGCCCCGGAACCCGGGGCTATCGATCGAATCGACGCCGACCAGCCAGCTGCCCGGACGGAGCACCCGGCACGTCTCCGCCAGCAGGGCATCCTGGGCCTCGGCGCTCGGGACGTGGTGCAGCATCGTCATCGCCACTGCGGCTGTGAAGCGGCGAGATCGAAGTGGCATCCCCGCGGCGTCGGCGTGGACGACGGTCACATTGGTGCCTGCAAGTCGCCGCGCCAGGGACGCGGCGACACGTTGGTCGGCCTCGACCGCCGTCAGCCGTCGCGTCCGGGATCGAAGCACGTCCGTAGTCAAGCCCGGCCCCGGGCCGATCTCGAGGACGCTCCCTCCGAGTGGCCGATCGCCGATGACCCAGGGCACGAGCTCATCGCGGATGTAGCGGCCCCAGCGAGCGCTGGCACAGAGCTCGCGATGCCCGCGGTTCACGTCAGGCACGCGTTGCCGCGCGACCAGGCGGACCGCAAGCCGGCCAGGCCTTGGCGAACGGTCCCGCCATCCGGCTCCGGCAGATCGAAGTCCTCGGACAGCCGCACAAGGGCGAGTTCGAGCGCCGCGACCAAGGCCGATTCACGGTCGCATCCTCGCGCGGCCAACACGCCGACGCCGTCTTTCACTGCGTCGAGCGCTTCGATCTCACCAGTCGTGAGGTGAAGGACCACGTCGTGGCCCTCGGATCGGATCGTCATCGTGGATGCTCCCTTCTGTTCCGGCACTCGCGTTCCGCGGCCTGTGTCACGGCCTAAGTGAAACATGTATGTTGCATCTTTGCAACTGGTATGATTCGCGGAATGGAAGCGTCGCGCATCGACCCAGCGCTGTTGGACGCCGCGGAGGCGGTCCTCATCGAGCGCGGGTTCGAGGGCATCTCGCTGGAGCGGGTCGCCGACCGCGCCGGGCGATCCCGCGTGACGCTGTGGCGGCAGGGGATCACCAGGGACGTCCTGGTCACCGGGTTGCTGCAGCTACTGGCCGACGACTTCCAGAGGGAGTTCTGGCCAGTGCTCAATGCCCCAGGTTCAGGACGTGATCGCCTTGGAGCCAGCCTGACCGCCCTGTTCGAGGTCGTCGACCGGCACCTCGACCTGCTCGCCGTCTCCGACGAGGTGTTCCACTGGGCCACCGAACGGTGCGATTTCCCGAGCGGCGCGCATGGGTTCCTCTGGCCGTTCATCGGCGCTCTTCGAGTCGGTGCGGACGATGGGACGCTGGCGTTCCATGGCCGCGTCGACGATATGGCCGACGTCACGTTCAACACGGTCTGCTGGGGCTACGTCCACCTTCGCAAACGGCATGCGTGGGCGCGCAAACGTGCCCGCACGCAGATCGCAGCGGTCCTGCTCGGCGGGCTCGGCGGGCTCGCCGAGTCGGCCGGATCCGCCGGGTCCATGTCTCAGCCCTCGGCGGCCGCCGACGCCTCCAGGTAGACGGGGTCGTCGCGGCGGATGAGGTCTGGGTTGGTGCCGCGGGCGCGGGCGAGGCGCTCGGTCAGGAGTTGGAGCGGCGTGACCGTGCCGATGACCGCGGCGACGGCTGTCGGAAGCCCTGGCGCCTCCGGGACGACCAGGCGGCCGGCCGAGGTCAGGGCGTGATCGAGCGCCCGGTCGACTTCCGCCGACACGATCGCCGCGGTTCTCGAACCGGTGGCGCGGGAGGCCGCCAGGGCCTGTCGCGCGCGATCGATCCGCTCGTCGCGGCGGTGCGGATCGGTGAGGACCAGGACCAGACCGGTCGCCGGGCCCGTGGAGGGAAGATGGCCGTGCAGAAAGGTCTCGAGGTCGCGATAGGCCGATGGCAACCACGACGCCTCCTCGATCTTGAGCACGAGCTCGCGCCCGGCGGGCCGATCCGCACCGGATGCGATGACCAGGAGCTGGCTCGTATCCGAGAGGGCCGCCGCGATCCGCTCCGCGCCAGCTTCGTCGCGCGTCCCTGCGGCAAGGAGGTCCGCCACGGCTTCGGGGTCCAGCGGGCGGCCCGACAGGTGCGCCCCGACCGCGGCTGCCGCCAGGATCGGGCTGAGGTAGCCGATCGTGTGGCACCAACCCTGGTCGAGCTCATCGGTCTCGACCACGATGTCGGTCCAGCGCCCGGTCGGTGAACGGCGGGTCACCGTGATGGACGCGGTGGTCCGGCCGGCGAAACGAGCAGCCTCGAGAGCGGCGTTGGTCGCCGCGGTGCCGCCGTCGTGGGAGATACCGATGACGAGACCGCGGGCGGGTGGCGCCAGCGACAGCTCGAACGCCTGCTCGCTCGAGATCAAACGCCCGTCGTGGCCGGCCACCGCGGCGGCCTCACGCAGCACCTCGGCAACGGCCAGCGCGCCGTGTTCTGAGGTCCCGCAGCCGGTGACGACGACGGGTTCGCCCGCATCCAGCGACCCGCGCACGGCCTCGGCCAGCTCGGCGGCCGAACCGCCGGCCTGCCCGAGACGTCCGAGGACACGTCGGGCCACGGCGGGTTCGGCCGCGATCATGTCGGTCATGTGGTACGGCGGCCCCGGCCGGACGCTGGGCGTCGGCGCCGCCTGCCATGGGTCGGGCGACCCGGGGAGCGGGGCAGTCGGATCGAAGGTCGATTCAGGGGACATGGTCGGGTTCCTCCCTCGGTCCTGCGAGGATAGAGGCAGCCGGCCCGTGCCCGTCGAACGGCCCGTGCCGCGCGACAGGTCGGGCGGGCGGCCGCTCGGGCGCGGCCGGGCGGCCGAGGCCTCACCATTGGATCCCCGCCATCGCGACGATGGCGACCTACTGCGATCGGGAGGCATCCATGCGGGTCGGATTGATGGCGCCGCAGGGCTGGAAGGGCGAGTACGACGGCTGGAACCCGGCGGATGCCTGGGCTCGCACGATCGAGCTCGCGGAGCAGGCCGAGACGCTCGGCTTCGAAGGCCTGTGGGTGTTCGATCACTTCCACACGGTGCCCCAGCCGACCGACGAGATCACGTTCGAGTCGTTCACCGTCCTCGCCGCGCTGGCCATGGTCACCCGGCGGGTGCGGCTCGGCCACATGGTCATCTGCAATGGCTTTCGGAACCCCGCGCTCACGGCGAAGATGGCGTCGACCCTCGATGTCGTCACCGGCGGCCGCTTCGAGCTCGGCATCGGCGCCGGCTGGAAGGAGGAGGAGTGGCGGGCGTACGGGTACGGCTTTCCGACGCTCGCGGAGCGGATGGGCGCGCTGGGCGACGCGCTCGAGATCATCCGCGCGATGTTCGCGCCGGGCCGGGCGACCTATGAGAGCCGCTTTGGGCACGTTCGCGGCGCGATCGACGTGCCGAAGGGTCTCCAGCAGCCACGGATCCCGATCATCGTCGGCGGCAATGGCGAGCGCGTGACCGCCGGCTACGCGATCCGCTACGCGGACGAGCTGAACTACGTGTTCCTGACGGCGGACGAGATCCGCGAGCGGATGGGCTCGGTCCGAGCCCGCTGCGAGACCGAGGGCCGCGATCCGGCGACGCTGCGGTTCTCGCTGTACACGCGCGACGAGGGCATGCGTACGGCCGGCCAGGCGCGGGTCGATGCCCTGGCGGGGTTCGCCGAGGTCGGGCTCGACCGGATCGTCTGCTTCCCGACGCGCTGGTCGCCGACGATCGAGGCCCAGGCCGCGTTCTCGGAGGATTGCCGGGCGGCTGGGTTGGCGCTTGGTTGAGGTGGGCCGACGCGGGCCTGGGGCGTCGGGCATCCTAGCGCGGATCGGGCCGCGCGATCCGACCGAGACGCTTCAGGGGCGCGTAGCGGAACCACGCGCGACCGACCAGCAGCTCGACGGGCACCGGGCCGTAGACCCGCGAGTCCACCGGTTCGCCGAAACCGCGTTCGGCGGCGGCCTCCGTCGTGGCGTCGCTGAGGAGCCATGCCTCGTCATCGGCCAGCTCGAGGTAGCCCTGGGCGAAGGCCACCCGATCGCCCGGACCCGCCGCGACCCGCTTCACCGACAGGCCCCCACCGTCGGGCTCCTGGAAGACGACGACGGAGTCGCGGCGCGGCCAGCGGACGATCGTCGGGTCGACGAGGAGCCAGTCCCCGGACTCGATCGCCGGCGCCATGCTCGCCTCGACGACGGCAACCCGCCACGGGCCTCGGACGCGTCGAAGCCCCGCCGATCGACGGGGCTTCTCAGGCTTCGATCCGGGCACGTCAGCCCGGGTTGGGCGTGACGTCAGCCGGGCCGGCCGGCGACGCGCGTCTTCTCCTCGCCTCCGGTCGCCTTCCAGGCGGCGTCGATCTCATCGATCGAGTCGAGGAGCTTCTGGCCATCGGCCGGGTCGACCGAGGCCTTCACCTTCGAGGCGGCCTTCGTGGCGTTCCAGAACAGCTCGTGCAGGTTCGGGACCTTTTCGAGGTGCTCGGGCTTGAAGTAGTCGTGCCACAGCACGTCGAGGTGGTGCTTGACCAGCTCGGCGCGCTCCTCCTTGATGCCGATCGCGCGCGAGCGGAACGTCTCATCGGTGTTGGCCTGGTACTTCTCCATGATCCGGAAGCACGATTCGGCCTCGATCCGGGCCTGCTCCGGGTCATAGACGCCGCACGGCAGATAGCAGTGCGCTCGGGCGGTGGTGGTCGGGGCGAGCCAACGCGTCAATCGGTTCATGGGACTCCTTCGCACTGGGCCTAGGGCGCACACGCTACGGGATGGGGAAGTGCACCGAAGTGTCGGAGCCACCACCGCGCGTGTCAAACACGCGGCGGCTGGCGATGGCGTCATTCCCGGTAGCTCGACATCCGGCCGCGATTACCGAAATAGCCGCCCCCGAATGACCCGATGTCGATGAGGAAGGCGAGGACGACCAACAGCCAGCCGAGTGCGCTCAGACCGCCAGCCGCCCAGAGCGCCACATACGCCAGCGTCGTCCACGGCAGGAAGAGGAACCCGAGCAGAGGGACGAGCAGGCCATCGAAGACCAGGCTCCAGCGCGCCGGGTCGACCAGCCACCAGAAGAAGATGAGCGTGCGCGGGCCGATCAGGCCCAGGACCGCGATCGCACAGCACACAGGCGTTCCCCCTCCCGGCGCTCCGGGTCAGAGCGCGAGCCGCGAGCATGCGACACGCCGATCGGAAAGGCAACGGGCGATTGGCAGGCCGTCCGGCCGGGTATCATCGCGCGGATGACTGAGCGAGGGCTGCCCGGCATGGACGGTGCCCCGGCCTGTCCGTTCGTCGCGTTCGGTGACGATCGCGATGGCCGTTCGACGAGCCCGGACCATCGCCATCGCTGCTTCGCGGAGTCGCCGCCCGCGCCGCGCGCCCTCGCGCACCAGGAGGCCTACTGCCTTTCGAGCGCGTTCCCCGTCTGTCCGACCTTCCAGGACTGGGCTCGGCGCGAAGCGGCGCACGCCCGCGGCGCGGGGGATCGGGCAGAGACGGCGCCGAGCGCCGTCTCGGCTGCGGCTGCCAACGACGCCGACGTGGACCGCGACCCCGCCCGCGACTCAGACCATGAGCCCGAGGCGTCCCTGCGCGAGCCCGAGACATCACCGCGCGATCCGGCCGATCCGCCTATCCGCCGCAATCCGCCGCGTGACTGGGCTGCTCCGCCGCCCTGGGCGGCCGGCGCCGGCGGTGCGGCAGCGGCCGGAGCAGCCGCCGGAGCGGCGGCCGGGGCGGGCGGTGCGGCCGGTTCCGCGAGCGAGCTCGGAGCCTCCGACTACCTGGCCGGACGCTCGGTCGAGGGCCAGGGTCTCGCGGGGAGCGCCGCGGACCGTCTCGCGGGGGCGCCACCTCCTCCTCCTGCCCCTGCCGTGGGTGGGGCGGCCGCGGACGCGGATGCCGCGGGTACCGTCGCCGGGTCGGCCGCGGCCGCGGGCTGGTCCGCATCGGCCGCCGGGTCCGCGTCCACGTCCCCGGATGACGACCTGGCCGGCCTCGTCGCGCCGCGGTCGGCGCAGGCAGCGCCTCGCACCGGCTCGGAGGCATACCCGCTGCCGACCATGACCGGTCGCCGACCGACGGTTTCCTCGACCCGTCCGAGTGGCGACGTGGTCGCCGGCCCTGCCTGGGAGGGGATGCGCCGCTACGAGGCGTATCCGACGATCCGGTCGAGGCGCGGCATGCCGGGCCTGCCCAAGCTCGGCGTGCTGGCCGGTGCCCTTGCCGTCGCCGCGCTGGCGCTGTTCATGCTGCCGGCCCTGCTCGGGATCGGTGGCGGCGGGTCGCCTGGGGCATCACCGAGCAGCAGCCGGCCAGCAGTGACGCCGGTGCCGAGCATCACGCCGCAGCCTGCGCCGACCGCGCAGACCTACGTCATCAAGGAGAAGGACACACTCTCAAAGGTGGCCAAGCGCTTCGGGCTCACGCTCGAGGAGCTGCTGGCGGCCAACCCCCAGATCCAGAACGCGGACAAGATCTCGATCGGCCAACAGATCACGATCCCGCTCCCGGTCGACGAGCCACAGCCCTCCGGATCGACGGCGCCCTGACCGACTGTCGCGCCCGGTCCGGCGCGGCGACCCCTCGCTAGCGCGGAGCGATGTTGATCGCGGTGATCTTGCCGGCTTCGACGCGGAAGGTGGCATCGATGTGCTGGCTCTGGGCTCCGGGTCGGACGACCAGGAGGTCCGCCTCCCAGGTGTTGCCGGTGTCACGGATGTCGCCCGGGATCATCCGCAGCCCCTGATCGCCACGCAGGAACCAGCCGCCCACGCGCTCGACGCCGCGCAGGGTCTGGACGCTGTCGCCGACGTGCACGCGCATCTCGGTCTTCTCGTCCATCAGCGCGACCGCCGCCTCGCGGTCCCCGCCGTTCAGCTTCTCGAAGAAGTCTTCCATCGTCTCGACAGCACCCATCCGCGGAGTGTACCGTCGGGCGCCCATGGGTGCCCTCCCGACGCTGACCGACGCCTGGCCGCTCTTCGGGCTCCGCCTCCGCACGGAGCGGCTCGTCCTGCGCATGCCGACTGACGACGACGTGATCGGGCTCCTCGCGGTAGCCAAGGCCGGCATCCACGAGCCCGGGACGATGCCCTTCGGAATGGTCTGGTCGACGCTGCCGAGCCCGGCCTTCGAGCGCGGATTCATGCAGCACTACTGGCGCACCCGGGGGGCGTTCGAGCCGGACGGTTGGTTTCTGAACTTCATGGTCGAGTGGGATGGAGACCCGATCGGCGCGCAGTCGATCGACGCTGAGAAGTTCGCTGTCTTTCGGACGGTCCATACCGGATCCTGGCTCGGTCGCGACTTCCAGGGTCAAGGACTGGGCAAGGAGATGCGCGCGGCGGTGCTCGGCTTCGCCTTCGACGGCCTCGGGGCGCGGGTGGCGGAAACCTCGGCCTTCCTCGACAACGCGGCATCGAACGCTGTCTCCCGAGCGATCGGCTACGTGGAGAACGGCCTGGGCAGCCTCGCGCCGGAGGGCGTCGCCCGGGTCACCCAGCACTTCCGGATGACCGACGAGATGTGGCATTCGCGGCCGCGGCCGCCGCTCACCATCGATGGTCTCGACGCCTGCGCGGACATGTTCGGCATCTGACCCCGCGGCGCCGCCCGGCGCGCGCCTGATGCAGCTGGTGCATGAGAAGGACCCGAACGAGCGCGGCCATCGCCGAGTCTTGGCGAAATCGCGAGTTGGCCGAGCGTGCCCGGCTCGGATCCTATGCCGCAGCTGCATTCTCGGGCGCAGCCCCACGATGGCGACACCCTGGCCGGGGGTTCCCACGCACGTTGTTGACGACAGTGGGCGAGTTCGTCTCCATCCCGAGCGTCGTTCCTGCTGGTGGTGGGGTCAGCTGGTGGTTGGCACCCACCACTGAGGGCGCGAACCGTCGCGGACTCGGGCTCCCGAGCGGATCACGTGCGCGCCACCCACGGCCTCGCGTCGAAGAGGCCGGAGATCCCCCATTTCGTGACGTTGGAGCTCCCAGTGGTGCGTGACAACCACCAAGGCACCGCGCCCGGCGACGGTTGCTGTCGGGGGCCGAGTTCGCCGATGTCAACGAGGTCCAGGGGAGAACACCGAGCCCTCCGCGACCTCCTAGAACCCGCCGCCCGCGCCACCTCCGCCGCCGCCCGACGAACCGCCGGAGAACCCGCCCCCGCCGCTCCCGCCGCCCGACGACGACGGTGAGTTGCCGATGGTCCCGAGCGCCGACATCATCCCGCCGACATCGGGGATGCCCGAGTCGGAGAAGAGGCCGCCACCACTGCCACTCGACGCCGCGCTCATGAACGGCGTCCCGCTCGAGGTCTGGTACCAGATCGGGAAATAGGGGACGATGCCGCTCGTCTGGCCGGTCTGGACATCCTCGAGGCTGCGGGCGAGCACGCCCTCGATCTCGCTCTGGAGCCCGAGGGCAGTGCCCCAGACCACGGCCTGGTCGGGCGTGTCGAGCCAGTCGAGCCCGGCCTCGTCGACGACCTGCTGCATCGAGCGCGACTGCGCCATGGTCTTCTGGAGCGTGCGCCGGTAGGCCGCCAGCATCGCCCGGGTCATCGCGCCCGGCATCGTCACGGCGGGCATCGCCTGGGCAAAGAGGACCACGACGATCCCGCCGGCGATCGCCGCCCCGCCGATCAGGGTCAGCCCGGCGAACGGGATGTTGAGGCCGGCGATGAGCGCGATCACCCCGGCGACGATGGCCAGCACGCCGCGGCCGGTCCAGCGACTGACGACCTTGCTCGGTTTCTCGGCGAACCAGCCACGACTCACGACATGGTCCTCGAGCGCGCGGTCGAAATCGGCCACCTCCGACCCGAACTTCGGCAGGTCCTCGGGGCTGATGAACGCGCCGTCGCCCGTGCCGAGGGAGGTGAGCCGGCCAAGTGCGAGCTCCTCGGCCGGGCCGATCGGACGGCGCGTGTTGCGCGCCCGCTGGGCCTCGATCTCCGCGTCGCCGCGGGCCGGGCTGACGTCGATGCCGACCTTGCGGCTCGCGAGCAGGCCACCCGGGTCCTCGCGGAAGGCGATGAGGCCGCGCGACGCGAGGTCGAGCATCGCCGTGGTCAGGGCACGGCGCGAGGTGCCCCCATCCATGATCATCGCGCCCGATGCCGCGGTCAGGTCTGGGGGCGGCGCCGGGATCAGGACCGACGGGTCGTCGAGGTAGACCGGGTCCTTCCCGAACCGGCGCCAGTTGAGGAACGCCCAACCCGACAGGCCGAGGAGCACGATCGGTGCCCCGACCAGACCGACGACCGCGTTGACCTGACGTGCCGTCTGGAGCGAGGCCGCGTGCTCGGGTGTCGCCGCCGCATCGACCTTGGCGAGGGCGGTCGTGAGCGCGCCATCGAAGTCGCCCGAGATGAGGTCGGGCAGCATGTCGTTCTCGTAGATCGCCTGGCGTTCGCCGTTCGAGAGATAGGCCGCCTCGAAGCCGGGCGCCGCGTAGAGCTGCACCTGGCCGTGTTCGAGGTTGGGCTGCATGTCGAAGAAGACGACCATCCCGTCATCCAAGCCGGCCCGGCCCACACCCCATTCGTCGATGAGCGCGCGCGCCTTCGTTGCGGTCTCGTCCGTCGTCGGGGACTCGCCGCTGTCCTGGCTGTAGACGACGACCTCGGCGCCTGTCCGGGCCTCGATGGCGTCGATCGTCGCCTCGGCCTTGACGATCGTGTCCGCGTCGAAGAGCCCGGCGTAGTCGTAGACGGCGCGGTCGGTCTCCGGCGGCGGGAACGGCGGGCCAGGCGGGATGCCACTGGCGCCGCCAGCGGTGCCCGGCGGCGGTGGCGCGTCGAGTGTGCCGCTGATGACCTGGGCGAGGCCGACCAGGAGCGCCGAATCGAGATCGCCGCCTGAGAGCAGCGGCAGCATGTCGGTCTGGTAGATCGCCTGGAGCTGGTCCGTCGACAGGTACCGGTCCGCGAACCCGGCGCCCGGATAGAGCTGGATCTGGCCGTGGGCGAGGGACGTATCGAGGTCGAACAGGATGACCAGGCCGTCATCGATGCCGGCCCGCCCGACCCCCCATTCGTCCATCAGGGCCGCGGCGTCGTGCTCAGCGTCGGCGCTCGTGATGTCGTCGCGACCCATCGCCTGGGTGACGACCGCGATCTCGACCTTGGTCTGCGCCTCGATGGCGTCGACGATCTGTTCGGCCTGCAGCTCGGTCTCGGGGCGCAGGACGCTGGCGTAGTCGTAGACGGCCTGGCCGTCGATCGGTTCGGGGAACGGCGGGCCGGGCGGCGGCGGCGTCGCGCCCGGGGATGCTCCCGCCGAGGGCGGCACCGGTGAGGGCGAGGCGGCCGCGATGGGCGAGACCAGGACGGCGGCCAGCCATGCGGTGGCGGCGATAGCGGCGAGGATCGAGCGGGTTCGATGCATCGTCCTCATCGTGAGGCACCGATCATGATCGTGCCCGCCGAGCGAGGCGGAGTCGCCCGTCCATCTCGATGAAGACCTGAGGCGCGCGCGGCCGGCCGTTGTACGTCGAGGCGAGCGAGGCCGCGTAGGCGCCCGCATCGGCGATCGCCACGACGTCACCGCGCCGCAGGGCCGGCAGGTCGTGCAGGCCGAGCGCGTCCGTCGATTCGCAGATGGGACCCTCGACTCGGGTCGGCTCGAGGGCCGGTGCATCGTCCCGGGCGATCGGACGGCCCTCGCTGGTGAGCGCGACGATCGGATGACGAGCGCCGTACAGGGCCGGCCGGATCAACTCGGTCATCCCGGCGTCGATCACGACCTGGCGACCGCCACGGTCCCGGACGTGCAGGACGCGCGCCACGAGCCAGCCGGCGCGGGCCACCAGCGCCCGACCGGGCTCGATCGCCAGACGGGCCGGCCGGCGATCCTCGGGGATGGCCTCGAGGAGCTCGGGCAGCTCGCGGGCGAAGCGTTCCGGGGAAGGACCGGCTTCGTCGACCGGCATGACCGGGAAGCCACCCCCGAGGTCGAGCGTGTCGAACGCCGTCAGGCGTCCGCCCAACAGGCCGACCACCGCCAGCCCGCGCCGGACGGCATCGCGCCACGCGTCGACCGCGCGCAACTGCGACCCCACGTGGAGATGGATCCCGCGCGGCCGGATCGCCCCGCCGGCGTTCGAGGTCAGCCACTCGACGAGGCCGGTCGCCTCCGTCTCGGTCAACCCGAACTTGGAGGCCCCGTCACCGACGGCGAGCACGGACAACGTCTCGGGCGTGACATCGGGGTTGAGCCGGACGAGGACGTCGAGCGGGGGCCGGTCGCCGCGACCCAGACCGGCCCGTCGGGCGAGCCGGGTCAGGACCTCGGCTTCGTCGGCCGACTCCAGGGCGACCCAGGCGAGGGGAGTGGAGGGCGCCGCGCCACCGGCTGTCGCCCGGACCGCGGCCCGCAGGTCGGCATCGGTCTTGCCCACGCCCTCGAGCGTGATCCGGTGATCGGGCACGCCGGCCCGTCGGGCGATGGCCCACTCGCCGCGCGAGACGACATTCGCCCCAAAGCCCCGTGCCGCGATCTCGGCCACGATCTCCGGCACGTCGTTGGCCTTGACCGAGTACTGGCGGATCCACGGGTCGGGGAACGCGTCGCGGATCGCGCTCGCCGCGAGGTCGAGGGTCGCCAGATCGGTCACATAGAGCGGCGTTCCGTGCGCCGCCGCGGCCGATCGGAGGCTCTCTGCGATGGCCGGCAGGGCGTCGATCCGGTCGGCGGCCGCGCCCCGGGGGTCAGGCCCGGTCCGATCCGATGGCCGGTCGCTCCGGTCAGTCGCGGATGACAAGCCGCACGGCGGTGCTGACGAGGCTCAGGACGACCGCGCCGATGATGGCCGACACGAGCGTATCGGCGCTCAGCAGCGTCGGTGGGAACTTGCCAACGGTGAACTCGAAGGACATGGCGCTGGCGATCGCGGCCGTCAGGAGGAGCAGGCCGGCGTTGATGAGGAACCCGACGAGGCCGAGCGTCGCCATCCGCAACGGGAGGGCCATCAGCCTGACGATCGGGCCGATCAGGCCGTTGACGACGCCGAAGATGACGGCGATGACGACCAGTCCGATCAGATCCCCGTCGTAGTTGACGAACTGGGGCAGGAACCTGGTCAGGACGAAGAACGCGATCGC
Organism: Candidatus Limnocylindrales bacterium; assembly: GCA_038211705.1. Lineage (GTDB taxonomy): Bacteria > Chloroflexota > Limnocylindria > Limnocylindrales > CSP1-4 > SPCO01. The sequence continues at coordinate 19,343 of JBBQVJ010000004.1, forward strand.
GGTGACGATCGTGCCGACGATGAAGCCTCTCAAGACAGTGCCTCCGAGCGATGGGGCGACCGTGGGTGCCGATGATCGGTGAAAGTCCTCCATCGAGGATAGCCGGGTCAAGGACGCGGCTCGGGCCGAATCGGTCACCGCTCCCGATCGGCCAGACCGGCCACGAGCGTGGCCTTGATGGTGGGCCACTCCTCGGCCGTGATGCTGAAGTAGGCCGAGTGCCGGATCGAGCCGTCGGGCATGATCATGTGGTTCCGAAACACGCCCTCGAACGTCGCGCCGATACCCGCCAGCGCGTTCCGCGAGCGCTCGTTGCGGGCGTGGGTCTTGAACTCGACCCGGTTGGCCTCGAGCGTCTCGAAGGCATGGGTCAGCTGCAGGAGCTTGGCCTCGCGGTTGGCGCCGGTCCGCTGAAAGGCCGTGCCGACCCACGTCCAGCCGATCTCGAGGCGGCGGTGCTCGGGCACGATCGAGAGGTAGCGGCTGCTGCCGATCGCCCGTCCCGTGGCGCGATCGATCGTCGCGAACGGCCGTTCCGTGCCGGCCTCGGCATTGGCCAACGCGGTCTCGATCCAGCGACGCAGCCCCGGCTCATCCTGCGGGCCCATGATCGTCCATTGCCACAGCGCGGGGTCCAGGGCCACGCGGGTCAGGTCGGCCAGGTGGTCGGGCCGGAGGGGTTCCAACCGGACCCGCGAGCCCTCCAGGACGACCGGTTCGACCCACGTCTGCGTCACCATTGGCCGATGGTAGCCGGGCGACTGCTAGGATGCCGAGGTGAACCGTGGCCTCTCGGTCGACCAGCTGGGCGGGCTTCTCGACGAGCGCCGCCTGGCGACCCTGGCGACCGTCCGCAAGGACGGCTCGATCCTGCTGTCGCCCCTCTGGTACATCTGGGAGGACAGCGGGTTCACGCTCGGGATGGCCGCCGGCGATGGCAAGCTCAAGCACCTCGAGCGGGACCCGCGGGTCACGATCGTGGTCGCCGAGGACGAGTTTCCGTACAGGGGGTTCGAGATGCGCGGCGTGGCCCGACGGCTCGACGTGCCCTACGGCCCGGAGATCCGGCGAATCGCGACGCGCTACGTCGGCGCCGCCGCGGCGGACTTCTACGACGACCACCGTGGCGGCACGGTCGTCAGGATCCAGCCGGGCGAAAGTCGCGCCTGGGACTTCCGCGACGACCTGCACGCGATGGGCGTGCTGTAGAGCGTGGCCACACGGATGACCGACTTCCCGGTCCGGGTCGATACCTTTCTGGCCGAGTTCTTCGGGCTCAACCCGACGTTCGCGACCGCGATCGGCGAGCACGCCCACGACAGCCGCTGGCCCGACCTGACAACGGCCGGTCGTGCCGAGCGCCTGGCCTTCGACGACCGCTGGCTGGCCGAGTTCCGATCCATGACCGACCTTGCGCCGGACGAGACGATCGACCGCGACCTGCTCATCGGCGAGCTCGAGGCCGGTCGGTTCGCCGAGACGGAGCTGCGCGAGGATGCCTGGAATCCGCTCGACTGGATCTACCTCATCGGCGACGGCCTGTTCACCCTGAACGCCCGCGAGTTCGCCCCGCTCGCGAACCGGCTGGCCTCGACGGCCGGCCGGCTCGAGGGTCTGCCAGAGGTCCTCGACGCGGCGCGCGCGGCGCTTGTCGGCGATGCGGACCGGCCGGTGGGCCGCTTCCAGACCGAGACCGCACTCACCCAGCTGCCCGGCATCGACGAGCTCATCGCCGACGCGCTGACGGCCGCCACCGCCGCCGCTCCGACCGATCCGGCCGTGGCCGAGGTCGTGCCCCGGCTGATGGCCGCCGCCGAGACGGCCCGTGCCGCGGTGGCCGCCTTCGAGACGCACCTGCGCGAGGTCGTCCTGCCGGCGAGCGATGGCGAGGGTCGCATCGGCCCCGAGCTGTTCGCGGCCAAGATGCGCCACACGATGCGCTCCGAGACGCTCACCCCGGAGCGGATCATGAAGGGCGCGGAACGCGAGTACGACGCGGTCAGGGCCGAGATGGTCCGTCTCGCGCGCGACCTGTGGCCCGCGTGGTGTCCCGGTACGCCGGCGCCCGACGACGAGAATGCGCTCGTGCGCGGCGTCCTCGACGCGATCGCGCTCGAGCACCCGGCGGGCGACGACCTGCTCGATTTCTGTCGCGCGGAGAACGCTCGGATCGAGGCGTTCTGTCTCGAACGTGACCTGATCGGGCTGGCCGACGAGCCGCTCGAGATCCAGTGGACGCCGGTCTTCCTGCGCGCCTTCGGCGGCGCGATGCTGACCTCGCCAGGTCCCCTCGACAAGGGTCAGAAGGCGTTCTTCGCGATCACCCCGATGCCAGACGACTGGACCGAGGAGCAGCGCGAGTCGAACCTGCGTGAGGACAACGACCGGATGCTCCGGTTGCTGACCATCCACGAGGCCGTGCCGGGGCACTACCTCCAGGGCGTCTATGCCAATCGCTGCCCCTCGATCGTCCGGGCGACTTTCGCCAGCGGGCTGTTCGCCGAGGGCTGGGCCGTCTACGTCACCCAGGTGATGATGGACGCCGGCTACGGTGCCGACGATCCGGCGCTCCTGCTGGTCCACTGGAAGTTCTACCTGCGGTCGATCACTAACGCGATCATCGACGCCGGGATCCACACGGCCGGGATGACCGAGGAGGAGGCCGTGCGCCTGATGGTCGACGGCGGCTTCCAGGAGGAGGCCGAGGCCCGCGCCAAGTTCAACCGGGCACGACTGTCGTCGACCCAGCTGTCGACCTACTTCGCCGGATCGCTCGAGATGTGGGAGATCGAGCGCGAGGTCCGTCGCCGGGCGGCTCGCGCGGCCGATGATCCGCGCGGCGAGGCGGCCGTCCCCGAGCCGCGCGTCGTGGGCGGCTTCGGCGAGACGCCCGGCTTCAGCTACCGGCCGCACCTCGAGTCGGTGCTGGCCCACGGCACGCCGCCGACCTCACTGCTGCGGCGGATCCTGCTCGGATAGGTCGGCGGCTTGGGCTGGCCGGCCACCGCCCAGATTCGGCAGATGCTCGTGAGGCGGCCGTTCGTCAACGATCGTGAAGACGCCCGAGTGCCACGCTCCGCCATTCGTGCGTGGATGGTCACCCGACCGCTGGTGGAACCGGCAGATGTCCACGGGACGGTCATCGAGCGCCCAGGTAACGACTAGGTGGTCACCTGGAGAACATCTGGCGGGAATCGGGCGCTGATCACTGCCGAATGGACTCCAGGCGGACATTTGGCCAGATCCGGCCCGTCGTTCCTGACGAACGGTCGCCTCTTGGTCATCTGACAAGGATCGGCTCCCGAGCCTCAGCCCTTGGGTTTGGGTGGCCGCGATCCGGTCGCCGGTCCCTTGCCCGGCGGTTTGCGCGGCCGCGCTCCGGTCGCCGGCTTGCCCGGCGGTTTGCGCGGGGCCTTGGCCGTGCCCGCAGCGGGCTTGCGCGCCGCTGTTGGCCCCGGCGCACGAAGCGCCTCACGCATCGCATCGACGCGGTAGCCGGCGGCTTCGGCAGCATCGGACAGGCGGGCCGCGACGCGGGCGATCGCGGCGACGGCCGAGGCATCCGCCGCCTCGATGGTGTCGAGGCGGACGGCCCAGGCGAGCAGCCCCTGGAAGCGGTCGCGGTCGATGAATTCGGCGCTTTGCCAGGTGTTCACCCCGATGCCGATCCGTGTCGTCTCCCTGGCCAGCCAGGCATCGAGCAGCCGGGCCGCCGCGACGCGAGCCGACCCGCGCATCGCGGACGGTCGCGGCAGGGCCAGCAGCAGCCGGACGTGGTCGGTGATCGCCCACGCCTCGCCCTCGCCGAACCCGGTGTCGTGGAGTCCCGCGACCAGCGCTCCCGGCACGCGCAGCTCGTCGTACCAGGCGAGGCTGGTCGCCGCGACACGGCCCGGGGCCAGCTCCCCGGCCCGGCTCAACGCCAGCCAGGCGAGCACCGACGCCCGATCCGAGCGGCTGAGGCCATGACGGATGCCCGGCCGGTCCGGGACCTCGGCCTCGCGATCGAGATCCCGGGCACCGGCCGCGGCCGCGAACTCGGCATCTTCCTCCGAGACCGCCATGCCGACGAAGGCGCGCTCGGCCCACTCGCGGATCTGAGCCGCGATCGGTGCTGGGTCACCGTCGACGCCGGTCGCCTCGGCCACCGCCGCCAGGAACGCGGCGAATCGACGTTCGAGGTCGTCGAGCTGGGCCGCCGTTGCCACCCCGTCGAGCACTGCGACGGTGAGCCCGTCCGCGAAGATCGCCCGGAACGGGGCATGGATGGGCTCGAGCTGGAGCTCGCGCAGGGCGTCGTCGAGCGACGGGACGCCCGCCCCGCCGAGGCGCGCGGCGAGCCGCGCCCATTGGCTGGCGACGCCATCCCAGATGTCGCGGAACTCCCAGTAGACGTTGGCGCCGTACGCATCGAGCGATACCGTCAAGCCCTGCTCCCAGAGCTGGCGGCACGATCGGAGGTACTCCAGGCCGGTCCGCGCGTCACGGAATGCGACGAAGGCCAGGGCGTCGTTGGGCAGCCCGAGACCAGCCGCCAAGGCTCGCCGCGCGTGACGCTTCGAGCCATCGGCGGCCCGGCGCGCGTACGGCACGGACATCCGGATCGTCCCGCCGGTGGACCCGAACTGGACGTGATAGATGACCAGCGAGCGCTGCCGACCCGATCCGTTCGAATAGGCCAGGACGGCCTCGTCGACATTGCCCGACGGCGTCACGAGGTCGTAGAGCAGGAAATCGGTCGCCTCGGCGAACCACGCCCGTCGATGGAGGAGCGGGAAGATCTCGCGCTCGTGGCGTTCGACGAGGTAGGGATCGGGCCGCTCGTCGAGCATCGCGCGGCGGAACTCCATGCCGTACTTCTCGCCGAATCCCTGGACCTGGCCGTGGCCCAGCATCGGCAGCCCGGGCAGCGTCGCCAGAACGGTGGCGACGCCGAAGTACTTGTCGCCCTTGCCGAACTGCTCGAGCGCCGTCTTCTCATCAGGGTTGCTCATGAAGTTCACGTATCGGCCCAGGATCTGCGGGTCGAACTCGATGGTCTCCTTGATGACCTTGCGGTAGCCGGCGCCGTCCTCGTCGCGGAGCATGTGCATGAACGCGCTGTTGTAGACGCGGTGCATCCCGAGCGTCCGCACGAAGTAGCCCTCGAGCAGCCAGAACGCCTCGGCCAGGAGCAGCGTGCCGGGGACCTCCTTGGCCACTCGGTCGACCACCTCGCGCCAGAACTCGTCGGGCATCCGGCGCTCGAACTCCGCCTTGGGGATGGCGTGCTCGGCGCGCGACGGGATGGCCCCGGCCGATCCGGGGTCGGGCCACCACAGGCGCTGGATGTGCTTCTTGGCGAGCACCATCGCGGCGTCGAATCGGATGATCGGGAAGTGGCGCGCGACGTCGAGGATGGAAGCGATGACCTGCTCGCGGACGACCGGATCCAGGAAATCCAGCTGGGCGGTGTCATTCCAGGGGAAGCTCGTGCCGTCGTTGCCGTGATAGACGTAGCGCACGTCGCCCGTCTCCCGGTCGCCGCGCTTGAACACGACCGCCGCGTCCGTGTCATCCCAGTAATGGTCCTCGAGGACGATCTCCACGCGCGGGTCGGGCGACAGGTCCGGACCCGTGTAGGTGTATGCCGGGTAGGGCGGCTCGGGCAGCGACAGGAACCACTCCGGGTGCTCGAGGACCCAGTGCGAGTCGATACCCATGTGGTTGGGGACCATGTCGCTGGCCAGGCGGATGCCCCGCGCCCAGGCGCGATCGCGAAGGTCGGCGTAAGCCGCGTCGCCACCGAGATCCTCGGCGATCCGGTAGTCGTCCAGCGAATACGCCGAGGCGACGGCATCGAGGTTGCCACGCAGCCGCTTGATCCTCTCCGACGCCCCGGACCGCTCCCACAGGCCGATGAGCCACAACCCGGTCACGCCCCAGCGCCCCAACGTGTCGAGCTCCTCGTCGGGGATCGCGTCGAGCGTGCGGATCTCCCGGCCGTACGCCCGGGACAGCTGATCGAGCCAGACGTAGGTGCTCTTGGCGATGAGCACGACCCGCGGCATCCAGGCCGAGTCGGACGAGAACGCCTCGGGCTCCTCGGCGGCGCCGCCGAACGAGGGCGTCTCGGTCGGTCCACGCTCGCCGCCGCCATCGCCGCCGCCGCCGCCACCACCGAACCGCAGGTGGAGCGCGTGCTCCTCCTCGGCCAGGATGCCGACGGCCAGGTCGAGCCGGTCGACCAATGGATCGAGGGCGTCACCCAGCAGGTCGTGCCAGTTGGCCCGGATGAACCGCAATTGACCGGACAGCGAGGTTGGGGCGCGGCGCCCGGGCAGCCGCAGCAGCTCGATCAGCGAGGTGCCCTCGCCGTCCAACGGCGGCCCGTCCGAGAAGGTGGTCTCGAGCCGGGTGATGGCGTCGCGGTAGCGGGTGCCCTCGACGAGGGCGCGGTCGTCGATGAGCTCCCGGATCGATCCAACCGCGGGGTTCTCGTTGGCGACCCAGGTGAGCAACAACTCCTCGAGCCGGTGGGCCGCCGACTCGGGTGCGGGGCCCTCACCCGGGAACTCCTCGCCGAAGCGGTCGAGCAGCCGCTCGGCGTCGGGACCGAGGCGCATCTCGAGGTCGGCCAGGGCCTCCGCCATCGGCCCCGGCCGGCGCTCGACCTCGTAGCGGGCGATCAGCAGGTGGCCGACCTCATGGAGCAGGCCCAGCGCGCCGATGTCGCCGGCCTGGATGGACGGTGTGCCGGGTGGGCGGAGGAGGTTCATTCGGGCGGCCAGCCGGCGGATGCCCGGGATGTCGGCGACGATGAGGTCGCCGCGCGTGCCGATCAGCGGGCGATCGAGGACGTAGCGTTCACGCGGCTCGCGCCGCACGTGGAAGGCCCGAACGGCCCGGGAGTCGGCTGGCTCACGTCGCCGACGGAGGTCGCGCATCGGCCAAGGATGGCATGCCCACCGCCGCGCCACCGGGTCCGTCCGGGAGGTCAGCCGGCGGCGACGGGCTCCGGTGGCCGGCTCGCCGCGACGTGCTCGATCGCCCGGCGGAGCAGCTCGAGCCCCGACGGGTCGAAGTCGTAGGTCCACGGTCGGATGCGATCCGGCCGCGAGAGCGTCCGATCGAGGCCGGCCGCCAGCGCCTCGCGCGACAGCAGGATCACGTCCGCGGTCCGATCGACCAGCTCGAGATCGTCGGGCTCGCCGATGAGCGCGGCCACGATCTCCACGCCGCGGCTGCCCGACAGGGCGAGCGTGTCGCGGATGTTGTCCGCCCCGCGGCCGGAGGCGCAGATGAGCCCGACCCGCGAACCCTCCGGGAGGCCGGCGATCTCGTGGACCAGCTCGACGTAGCCCGGACCGACCAGCATGGCCACGACCGGTACCCGCCCGGCCGCCAGGGCCTGCGCCTCGTCGGCATGGAACGTGGTGGTCGCCACGAGGTCGTAATGGAAGCGCTCGAGGCGGTCGGGCAGGTCGTCGAGCAGCGCGCCTTCGGCCTCGATGAGCCCCGGGAACGCACCGACCAGCCGTTCGGCATCGAAGCCTGCATCGGCGTTGGTGCATTCGGCATAGAGGACGCGGACCAATGGGCCCGGCCGCTTGCGCTCGGTGGCGGCCGCGAACGTGGCCGCGGCCAGCTCATCGGCCGTGAACCCGGCGTGGGCCGCCCGTCGGAGCATCTCCGAGACGATCCCGGCCAGGGCCTCCGTGCCGCGCTTCTCGGGTGGCCGTTCGGCGACGTGCGTCCCGGCGCCATGGCGACTCGTGACGTAGCCGGCATCGGACAAACGTCGATAGACCGCCCGGATGGTATTGGGGTTCACTCGCAGAGCCGCACCAAGCTCACGTACGGGCGGCAGGCGAGAGCCAGGCAGCAACCGACCGGAGTCGATCTGGTAGGCGAGCTGCCAGTAGATCTGGGTCGAGATCGGAACGTCGGAGTCGCGCTCGACATCAAGCGCTCCACCGGTAGTACTGCTGCCGGTTCCGGGACCGCGATCAGCCATTGACATAGCGTACTAGTCCAAGTAGTGTCGGATTGGCCTAGTCAACTGTAACAAGCAAGGTAGGTACCCGATGATCGGGTTGTTGTTCCTCGTCGCCGCTTTCCTCGTCTTCGTCGTGCTGTCCGTTCGGTTCGGCGTCGATAGCCGTCCCCAGTCGAACGATCCGCACCGTTCGGAGTATCCGATCGGCATCAGCTGATCCCGCTCACCCCGGCCGGGTCGGCCCGGCGTTCCTCTTCCGCGCGATCGCGCGTCGTCGTGACCTCGTGGGTCAGGCTGACCTCGAAGGTTGCACCGGCGGCAAGCGTGAGCGGCCAGGACAGGAGCAGCCCGGCTCCCTGGTAGACACGCTCGAACCCCGCCTCGGAGTTGGAGATCGTCTCGACCGGCGCCCACCACAGATCGGCCGGCGCCGAGATCGATGTCGCCACGGCGATCCCGAGGGCATCGTTGCCCTGTCTGAACCGGGCCACGCCCGACGCTGTCCCGTGACCGTCGTGGCCCGACCGGTCGCCGCCGACCTCCAGCCAGGCCGCCGGATTGCCTCCGCCACCCAGCATCGTCATCGTCCATTCGAGCCCCAGGGTGGCGCGCACCTCGAACGCTGACCGGTTCTGCAGGGTGACCGTCTCGGTCAGGGTCGGGGAGCGGCGGTCGCCGCTGAGGGTGATGGTCTTCGTCACACGTACGGCCGTCTCGACGCCGCCCGCCCGACCCTCGCCGGCAACGCTCGCATCGCGACGTGCGACGAGCCGGTCGAGTTCGAGGGACTCGATCTCGTAGGCACCCTCGACGGCATCGCCGAGCTCCACGGCCTCCGCATCGGCCCACACCTTGGCGGTGGTCCCGGGCGCCAGGAACCGGACGAGCCCCGAGCGGCGCTCGTACGGGTCGTAGTGGAGCATCCCGGCCAGACCTGGCTCCTTGACCACGAACCGCTCGTGGATCGAGGTCGGTGCGGCATCCCGGTCATCGTCGGTCGGACCGGCCAGATCCGTCGCGGCGTGGTCGCGCAGCACCTGGTGATAGGCCTCCGGCCGACGGCGCATCACGGCTGCCAGCGCGTGGCGGACGGGCCGGATGTCCCAGCCACCGATCCCGGCCCCCTCGGCCAGGTCGATCGAGACGACCTGCCCGGGGCCAGCTAGCCGGACCTCGTCGTGGCCGTCGAGGTCGAGATCGAGGCGCTCGGCTTCGTGCAGTCGACCGTTGGCGGTCTCGGCCAGGTCCTCGGCGGCGATCAGGTGCTCGTACGTCGCCAGCCGCATGTGACCGATGTAGATGCCCCCGAACAGGCCGTGCCAGTAGACGTCGTTGGACTGGCCCTGGTAGAGATGGTCGAGCGCGACCGTTCGCTCGCGCGACGGCGCCATCCGCTCGACTTCCTCCGAGGTGCGCAGCATCTGCTTGTGGAGGTCGTTGATCTCGCGGTAGAGCACCTGGAAGTTGCGCCAGAACGCGCCGCGCAGCCAGCGGGCCTCAGGCCGGTGCTGGTCGACGGCGACGTGGAGCGCGGCCGCGAAGGCGATGCTCTCCTCGGGCGGCAGCGCCCACTCGCCCATCTCGGCATACGAGCCGGTCGGGACATAGACGCGGCCGATCGGCGGATGATCGGCCAGCCAGGCCGTCGGCGTCGTGGTCGTCAGCCACTCGCCGTTGTCCTCCAGCGCCGCGAAGAAGCGGTCGACCCAGTGGCGTTCGCCCCAACAGTGCTGCCAGGTCGTCGGCCAGGCTCCGAACTTCTCGCCATCGTCGCCCATCATCCCGACTCGCTGGCCACCCTCGGTGGCGTGCTCGCGGAGGTAGTCGATGACCTCGGCCACCTCGCGGAAGGGGATCCGGTAACGCAACCCCTGCTCCGTGCCGAAGACGCGCAGCAGCTGGCCCTGGTCCTCGGTCGTGTACGGGCCCCAGAGACCCTCCTCGGGGATGGCGGCCGCCCGGAAATGGGCGTCGTCGAGGACCGTCCAGTCGTAGCCTGCCGCGACCAGCGAGGTCGGCAGGTCCGGCTCCCAGACGCGCTCCGCCAGCCAGGCCCCAGCCGGTCGCTTGCCGAACAGGGCCTCGAGCTCGTCGCCCATCCGGCGCGCCTGGCCGATCCGGTCGCGTTCCGGCAGAGAGGCGAGGACGGGCTCGTAGTAGCCGCCGCCCATGATCTCGACCTGGTCGCGCGCCACCAGGGAGCGCAGCCGATCGATGAACCCGGGCCGCTCGGCGCGCAGCCACTCGAGCAACGGGCCCGAGTAATGGAGTGACAGCCGGACGTGCCCGTGGCGCTCGAGCGCGGAGACCATCGGCTCGTAAGCCTGCTCGTAGACCTCGGCGATCACCCAGCCGAAGTTGCCGACCGGCTGGTGGTTGTGGATGGCCAGCGCGAGCGAGATGCGCGATGCCATGGCGGCCGGGCGATCAGCTGGCTTCAGTGACGAGGGGCGGCGGCGAGACGTCGACGATCGGCACGCCGGCCGCCGGGAGGTAGAGCTCCTCCACGTATTCGTGGAGCATCCGGGTCGACGAGAAGCGCCACAGTGCGGTCGCCATCGCCCGGCGCATGACCTTGAGCCAGCGCGGCGGGAGCCCGTTCGCATCGCGCTCGAAGTAGGCCGGCACGATCTCCTCCTCGAGCAGCCGGTACAGGTCCTGCGCGTCGCGCCAGTCCTGCGCCTGCTCATCCGGGTCGGTCTCGCGCCCGCCGATGGCCCAGCCATTGTCGCCCTCGTAGCCCTCGTCCCACCAGCCGTCGAGGACGCTCACATTGGGGACGCCGTTCTGGGCCGCCTTCATGCCTGATGTACCCGACGCCTCGATCGGTCGGCGCGGGTTGTTGAGCCAGACGTCCACGCCCTGCACGAGGAACCGCGCGATGCGCATGTTGTAGTCCTCGAGGATGAACACCCGACCGCGCAGCTGTGGCGACCGCGAACGCTGGAAGATCTCCTGGATGACCCGCTGGCCGGGCCGGTCGGCCGGATGAGCCTTGCCCGCGAACACGACCTGGACCGGGCGCTCGGTGTCGGCCAGCATCTTGGCCAGCCGATCGATGTCGCTGAACAGGAGTCCCGCCCGCTTGTAGGTCGCGAACCGGCGCGCGAAGCCGACCGTCAGCACGTCCGGATCGAGGGCACGCTCGAGCTCGGCCAGCACCGATGGCGCCTCTCCGTGTCGTGCGAACTGGCTGCGCAGCCGGCCATGGGCGAAATGGGCCAGCTCGCGCTTCTGGCGGACATGCGCATCCCACAGGTCACGCTCGGGGATCCGCTCGATGCGCTCCCAGAAGCGGTCGGCCTCGGTGGTCTCGTCGAGGTCGCCGAGGTTGGCGCCCAGGTCCTCGAGCAGCTCAACGATCGGCTCGCCGATCCAGGTCGGGCCGTGGACGCCGTTGGTGATGCCCAGGATCGCGTGGTCGATGACGCCTTGCCACGTCGCGTTGGCGGTCGTCGCATGGAGCTTGCTCACGGCGTTCGCGCCGCGGGTCAGCCGCAGCGAGAATGCGGTCATATCGAACTCGGCCGGGTCCTCGTCGACGCCCAGCCCGAGCCCGAGGATGCGCTCGACCGGCACGCCCCCGGCGTCGAACAGCGCCCCGGCGACACGCCGCACGAGGTCGGCCTCGAAGCGCTCGTTGCCGGCCGAGACCGGGGTGTGGATGGTGAAGACGCTGTCGCGGCGGACGCGGTCCCAGGCCTTCTCGAGCGGCACGTTCTTCTTGACGTATTCGCGGGCGCGCTCGGCCAGCAGGAATGCCGAGTGGCCCTCGTTGAGATGCCAGACCACCGGCGCCAGGCCGAGCGCCCGGATCGCCCGAACCCCGCCGATGCCGAGGACGAGCTCCTGGTGGAGCCGCATCTCACGACCCCGGACATACAGGATGTTGGTGATCGGCCGGTCCGCCTCGGCGTTCTCGGGCAGGTCGGTGTCGAGCAGCAGGACCGGGACGCGCCCGACCTGGGCGACCCAGACGGCCACCGACAGGTCGCGGCCGGGCAGCTCGAGGGTGATCGTGAGGGGCATGCCCGAGGCGTTCTGGACGCGCCCCAGCGGCAGCCGGCTCAGGTCGTAGTCGGGGTAGTCGTGCTCCTGGTGGCCGTCGGCATCGATCGCCTGCCGGAAATAGCCCTTCCGATAGAGCAGCCCGACGCCGATCGCGGGGAGGGCCATGTCGCTGGCCGTCTTCATGTGATCGCCGGCCAGGACACCGAGGCCACCCGAGTAGATACCGAGCGACTCGTGGAGCCCGTATTCGGCGCAGAAGTAGGCGATCGGGCCTTCGAGCGAGTCACCGTAGCGGCGCTGGAACCAATGGCCCGCGCCGTTGGCCATGTAGCCGTCGACCTCGTCGAGGACGTCCTGGTACTCGGCCAGGAAGCGCGCATCGTCGAGCAGGCGCGGCCAGTCGGTCGGCCCGCTGATGACCGGGATCGGGTTGCGGTAGCGCGCCCAGGCGGTGCGGTCGATGAGGCTGAACAGGCCGCGGGTGCGCGGATGCCAGGACCAGTGCAGGTTGTAGGCGAGGCGTCGAAGACCTTCGAGCCGGGGCGGGAGCGGAAAGCTCGCCGCCGGGATCGACGGGACGCGGACGGGATCCATGAGGCGGCATCATACCCGGTCGGGTGCGGTCGTGAACCGGTTTAGGTGCGCGTCGGGACGGCGTCGACGCAAGGGCCACGCCGGTCTGGACGACGGGTAGGATGACCGCTATGCCGATGCGCGTCGCGATGCTCGCCTCCGAGTGCGAACCATGGGCCAAGACCGGCGGCCTGGCCGACGTCGTCGATGCGCTGGCGAGGGCGCTCCAGGCGATGGGCACCGACGTTCTCGAGACGCCGGTCGACGTCTTCTTGCCGCGCTACCGGGGCCTCCCGGAACCGGAGCGGATCGAGCGCACACAACGGCTGCGCGTGCCCGACCCGCGAGCCCCATCCGGAATCAGCACGGTGACCATCCTCGATGTGCCGGCTGATGGCTACCGGCTGCGGCTGGTCGATCACCCGGCCGCGTTCGATCGGGCTGGGTTCTACGGTGATGACGCCGGCGACTACCCGGACAACGCGTGGCGGTTCGGGCTGTTCTGCCGGGCCGCCATGGAGGCACTGCGAGCCGACGAGCAGCCGGTCGATGTCGTCCACCTCCACGACTGGCACACGGCCGCGGCGGCCATCTATCGCGATACCCGCTACCTCGACGATCCGATCGTCGGCGAGGCGGCGATCCTGATCACCCTGCACAACCTGGCCTTCCACGGCTGGACGCCGCTGGCGGCACTCGGGCAGCTCGGCCTGGCGCCTGGCGATGGCGTCGTCCCACCCGATGCCGACGGCCTCGACCTGCTGCTCGAGGGGATCGAGCGGGCGGAGCTGGTCAACACCGTGTCGCCGGGCTTCGCCGCCGAGGCGCTGACGCCGGCCTTCGGGATGGGCCTCGATGGCGCCCTGCGAGCCAAGGGCGACCGGTTCTTCGGGATCCTCAATGGGCTCGACACGACCGTCTGGGATCCGAAGGCCGATGCGGACCTGGCGGCGCCGTATTCGGCCGAGGACCGATCGGGCAAGGCGCTGTGACGGGAGGACCTCCTGACCCGGATCGGCTTCGACCCGGCCGATGACGGGGCCGTCATCGGGATGATCGGCCGGCTCGATCCGCAGAAGGGCTTCGACCTGCTGGCGTCGGCGGCCCCCAGGCTTCTTGCCCGCGGCGCGCGGCTCGTCGTCCAGGGCAGCGGCCATCCGGAGCTGGCGGACCCGTTTCGGGCGATCGCAAAGGCCAACCCCGACCGGGTGGCATTCATCGAGCGGTTCGACCGGGTGATGGCCCGCAAGATCTACGGCGGCGCCGACCTCTTCGCCATGCCATCCCGCTTCGAGCCCTGCGGCCAGGGCCAGATGATCGCGCTCCGCTACGGGACGCCACCGATCGTCAACCGGACCGGGGGTCTGGCCGACACCGTGATCGACGAGACGACCCATCGGGGGAAGGGAACCGGCTTCAGCTTCGAGGGCGCGACGGTCGAGGGACTCCTGCGAGCGTGCGACGCGGCCATGCGCCTTCGGGCGCGCAGTGGGCCGGATTGGGAGGGTCTGCTGGATCGCGGGATGGCGGTCGATTTCGACTGGGTGACGGGTGCCGCCCCGCGCTACCTCGAGGCCTACCGGCGCGCCCTGGCGATCCGGCGGCGCGGCTAGCGAAGCGCGCGGAGCAGGGCGGCAGTCGTGGCCGCCGGATGCATTCGCTGCGGGGCGTGCGGGGCGCCGGCGATGGTCAGGATGTGATCGACCCCGATCCTGGCCGCGAAGGCGGGCAGGACGATGTCGGGGACGTACCCACCGGTTGCCGGATCGGCGCGGATGAGCCAGGTCGGGATGCCATCGGCGGCCGGGTCGGCCAGGTCGGCGAGCCCGCCATCCCAGTCGCCGTTGTCGAGCAGGATCGCGCGTGCCGCGTCGACATCGACCTGGGTCAGGGTTTCGGCCTTGGCGAGGACATCCTCGCTGCCCCAGGTCGGGTTCTCCGCCGCGACCCTCCGGCGGTTGACCTCGAGATCGCGTGAAGGCTGCTCCGAGGGATCGCTCGCCATCTGCGAGATCAGGGCGTGCGGCACAGCCGGCGGATCGAGCAGGACGAGGGTCGCCGGCCGGATGCCGACCCGGGGCAGGGCGGCCGCCGTCATCCCGCCCCAGCTATGGCCCACCAGCTGGGCGTCCGAGAGGTCGAGACTGGCCGCCCGGATCCAGGCCGCGATGTCAGCCGCGTTGTCGCGGAAGCCGCGGTGGCCCCGCCAATGCCCCGTCCGTCCGTGACCTGCCTGGTCGACCGCGACGACCCGCCGCCCGGTCGCGGCCAGCGCCGGTCCGACCCGCCACCAGATCCGGGCCGAGGCTGTGACGCCGTGGATCAGGATGAGCACACGGCCGCGAACGTCGCCCCACGAGATGGATGAGAAGGGGATGCCGGCCGCCTCCGTGACGCTGCGTTCGCCCGGATCGACCGCCTCGGGCAGGTCTGCGATGACCGCCCCAACGGCAGCAGGCAGGTCATCGGCAGTGGGGGCGATCGGGGCCGGCAGCTCGCTCACACCTGGACGGTACCAGCCCGTGGAGTGTGCAGGTCCGCCGTCGGCCGCTACGATGTCGCATGACGCGCCGGGTTCGGCGCTCGCCCGGAGGGATCGATGGCCAAGCAGTTCGTCGTCCAGTTGAACAACGAGCCGGGCGCGATGGCGACCCTGGCCGAGGCGCTTGCCGCGCGCGGGGTCGACCTGCGGGCGATCGGCGGCGGGAGCATGGGCGACAGCGGCCACGTGATCATGACCACGGCCGATGACGAGACCGCCAAGGCCGTCCTCGACGACAACGGCTACAACTACATCGAGGGCGAGTCGATCCTCGCCGAGGTCGATGACCGGCCGGGTGGCATGGCCCGTCTCGCCCGCGCCCTGGCCGACGCCAACGTCAACATCTACGGCCACCTGTTCCTGGGTCGGTGGGGCGATCGCGCGACGTTCGCCTTCGTCGTCGACGACCCCGACACGGCGCGTCCGATCCTCGAGCGCAAGGACTGAATCGGGTCGAACACGAACGGACGTTCGCCAGGACGGCCGACATCGGCTATGCTTGCCGCCTTCGTGCTCGAAGGGCGCTCCGGTCAGCGCCCCGGTCCCACACCGTTTCGACCTCGATCCACACTTACGCCCTGACCGGGCCCCGCTAAGTGCGGGAGGGCCTCGTCAGGAGTCGTTCTCCCTATGTCCTTCGATATCCTTGGGCTGTCGCCCGAGCTCCTTCGTGCCGTCGCACAGCAGGGCTACACGGACCCCACCCCCGTCCAGACCCAGTCGATCCCGCTCGTCCTGGCCGGTCGCGACGTGCTCGCCGGCGCCCAGACGGGCACCGGCAAGACGGCTGCCTTCGTGCTGCCCATGCTCCAGCGGCTGCACGCTTCGCGACCGACGTCCGGCCCGCGCGTCATCCGGGCCCTGATCCTGACCCCGACCCGTGAGCTCGCGCTCCAGGTGGAGGAGAGCGTCCGGACCTACGGCGCCCAGAACCCCATCCGCTCGACCACGATCTACGGCGGCGTCGGCTTCGACCCGCAGGTCCGCGCGCTGCGGGCCGGTCCGGAGATCGTCGTCGCGACACCCGGCCGCCTGCTCGACCACCTCGGTCAGCGGACCATCGACCTGTCGCGGGTCGAGATCCTC
Organism: Candidatus Limnocylindrales bacterium; assembly: GCA_038211705.1. Taxonomy (GTDB): domain Bacteria; phylum Chloroflexota; class Limnocylindria; order Limnocylindrales; family CSP1-4; genus SPCO01. Next base: position 35,533 of record JBBQVJ010000004.1, read on the forward strand.
GTCCTCGACGAGGCCGACCGGATGCTCGACATGGGCTTCATCCGCGACATCCGCAAGGTCCTCGCGGTGCTGCCGCCAAAGCGCCAGAACCTGCTCTTCTCGGCGACCTTCTCAGACGAGATCCGGCGACTCGCCGACGGGCTGCTCGACAACCCGGCCTCGGTCCAGGTCACGCCGCGCAACACCCCGACCGAGCTCGTGACCCACGTCGTCCACATGGTCGACCGTGAGCGCAAGCGCGAGCTGCTCAGCCACCTCATCAAGACCGGCCGGATCGACCAGGCCCTGGTCTTCACACGGACCAAGCACGGCGCGAATCGCCTCGCCCTCCAGCTCGACAAGGACGGCATCAGCGCGACCGCGATCCACGGCAACAAGAGCCAGCCACAACGCGTTCGCGCGCTGGCCGACTTCAAGGCCGGGCGGTTCACCGTCCTGGTCGCCACCGAGGTCGCGGCCCGCGGTCTCGACATCGAGGCGCTCCCCCACGTCGTCAACTTCGAGCTGCCGATGGTGCCCGAGGATTACGTCCACCGGATCGGCCGGACCGGCCGGGCGGGTGTCGATGGCGATGCCGTCTCGCTGGTCTGCGTCGACGAGCTCAAGCTGCTCAACGACATCGAGCGGGTCCTGGGTCGGGGCATCCCACGCGAGACGATCGAGGGCTTCGAGCCCGATCCGCGCATCCGGCCCGAGCCCATCCTTCGCGGTGGCCTTGGCGGCGCGCGCCCGTCGCGCTCGATGTCGGGCGCCGGTGCGCCGCGACACATGGCCGCCGGTGCGCCCCGACACAACGGTGCGCCCCGACACAACGGCCCGGCTCCCGTCGGGGCGCCTCGTCCCGCCGGCGGCCCGCGGTCCGGCGATCCACGTCCGGCCGGCACGCCCCGATCCGGGGGTGGACCGCGACCGGGGGGTTCGCGTCCGGGGAATCGTGGAGCCGGCTTTGCCGGACCGCGCCGACCGGGGCAGGGGATCGGCAATGGCCAGGGTCCACGACCCGGTGCCTCGCCGTCCCATCCGGGCTCGC
>JBBQVJ010000005.1:0-34477 GCA_038211705.1 Candidatus Limnocylindrales bacterium
GCTCAAGAACCTGGACCATGTCCGGATGACCAGCCGGCGCCTGTCGTACATCCTCCAGCAGCAGGTCCACCTCTATACCCCCGAGGCCAACGAACTCCGCGAGCAGATCGACCGGTATGTCGAGGCGGAGCGTCAGATCGAGGGCGAGATGGCAAGGCGACGGATCCGCGCCTGAATCGAACGACCCCCGCTGGGGAACGGGGGTCGAACGGTCCGTCGATACCGACGGGAAGAGATCGGCGCGAGGATCAGGCGCCCGATGGCACCAGGGCAAGGCGGACCGGGACGTCGAACGTTCGCTCGTCTCGGATCTCTCGGCTGGGGTCGGTGATGGGTTCGTGGTTCTCGACGATCGCCTGCGGCTCGGACACGGGCACTGGCGCGACATCGGGTGTGATCATGACGGCCACGGGGCGTCGGAGCGCCTGCTCCTCGGCCACGATCCGGGCAGACAGGACTGCCAATGCCGGCATGTCGAACAGGCTGAACCCGATCCCGAGTCCAGCAAGGTCGTCCGCGTCATATCCGCGGAACAGTCCGCGCCCCGCGACCGCGCACATCTCGTCGTACAACTCCGGCCAGCCGACGCGTCGACGGCGGTAGCAGAACCGCACGAACTCGACGGCATCCGGGTCTGTCATCCCCGAGGCAGCGGTGCAGGAATCCATCGATTGTGCGCCCTCCTTTCATAAAACTGGCAACACGCAACATTGCCCGAGCGGAGAAACCTCGTCCCACCCTCGGACATCGTTCTGAGGCTCCCCAGCAGTCCCCAATGTCTGGCCCCTCGGCCGCCGGTGGATGACCATCCTAGGCCCGATGGCCGGGCCGCGGGAAGAGGGCTTGTCCACCACTTCTTCCACCAAGTTATCCACACGAACGGGTGTTCACCGAACGCCTGTACTGAACGTGCGTGAGCTGGCTCAGGACGCCCGGCGGATCAGTCCGAGACCTGGTCGGCGGGTCAGGATCCAGCGGTGGTCGGCGTCGAGATCGAGGCCGTCAAATGGGTCATCGGCGAGCAGGAGACAGCCGTCGAGGTCGACCCATTCGGCCAGTGAGGCAACCGCTGCGGAGCCGGCGATCCCGACCGAGGTCTCCTCCATGCAGCCGAGGAACGTCCGGAAGCCGAGCTCGCGGGCACGCTCGAGCATCGCCTTGGCCGGGCCGATGCCGCCGCATTTGGCGAGTTTGACGTTGACCCCGGCCACGATCCCCACCAGGGCCTCGAGATCGTCGATGGTGACCGCGCTCTCGTCGGCCACGATCGGGATCGGCGAGCGCTCCTGGAGCCAGGCGAGGTCGGCGTGGGCGCCAGCCGGGAAGGGCTGCTCGATGAGCTCGACGCCGAGGTCGATGATCGCCGGCAGGAGACCGTCGGCGTCGTCACGCGTCCAGCCGGTGTTGGCATCGACCCGGATCGGCCCGCCGAAGACCGCGCGAACGGCTCGCAGCGTCGCGAGGTCCTGTGGGCCGCCGAGCTTGATCTTGAGCGCCGGGAAGTCCGCGACCCGAGCGGCCCGCTGGGCGACGATGGCCGGCTCGTCGATGCCGATCGTGAAGTCGGTCGGCGGGATGGCCGCCGGCAGCCCGATCAGCTCGTGGACCGGGAGGCCGAGGATCTTCCCCGCGAAGTCGTGCAGAGCGATGTCAAGCGCACACTTGGCGGCGCCGTTGCGCGGCACCTTGGCAGCCCAATCCACGGTGACCTCGTCGAGGTACCGCCGCGCGCTGCTGGGCTCGGCGAGGTCGTCCACCGAGATGGGTGCCAGCGCCAGCAGCTCCGGGAACAGGGCGATCATCGTCTCGGGGGTCTCGTCGTAGTAGCGGTCCGGATAGCCCTCCCCCACCCCGACGACACCCGGGAACCGTTCGTCGCGCATCTCGACCACGACCGTCGTCACGCCGCCGCCCGAGTCGTGCTCCGCGCGGGCGATGCGGAACGGGTCGCGCAGGGCCAGGTGCAGGACCTCGTGGCTGACCTGGGGGCTCACGGGCGGCTCACCCAGGGCAGGGCGTCCACGCCCTCGCGGATCGCTGGCCAGAGCCGCTCGGCACCAAAGCGGAATGGGTCGTCTGTCGGCAGACCTGTCTCCGTCGCGATCCGCTCGATGATGGCACGCGCCTCGCCGTCGTCCGGATAGAGCGACGTGTTGAGCGCGACCGCGACGACTCTGGACGGCGCGACAAGCCCGGCCACCTGCTCGTGGAGATCGATGAAGCCGGGCAGCGAGGCGATCGGAAAGGACGCCTCCGGGAGGTGGTCGAAGTCATGGTCGGCGAGACCGGGCTTGTGGACCATGACCATGGCCTGGGGCGTCGCGCCATGGATGAGCGCGAGCGTGACCGACGAGTACGCCGGGTGGTCGAGCGAGCCCTGGCCCTCCACGAGGACCCAGTCGCCGAGAGCCTCGCCCTCCTCGACCAGCCACTCGACGGTGCCCTGCGCGAAGTCACTGATGAGGCGGTCAACGGCGACCCCCCAGCCCTCGATCATCATCCCCGTCTGGCCGGTCGCCACGAAGGCGGTCCGATCGCCGGCCGCCAGCGCCGCTCGACGCAGCTCGAGTGCCACCGACATCTTGCCGATCGCGCAATCGCTGCCGACCGTCAGGATCACCCGCTTGCCCGGCGAGTGACGTCGCCCGACGGCGGTCTCCATCCGCTCGGGTGGCCGCCGGTAATCGATGATGGTCGTGCCCGCAGCGGCCGCCGCGGCCGCGAACTCCGGGTCGTCGCCGATGAACGTGTGCAGCCCCGACAGCACGTCCAGCCCTGCCGCGATGGCATCGAGGATGACCGTCCGCCACCCCTCCGGGAGACGGCCGCCGGTCGGCGCGATACCGACCAGGAGCGCATCCGGCCGGTTTGGCAGGGCGAGGGCCGCCTCCAGCGAGGGGACGATCGGGATGTCGTGACCCGGCAGATAGGCGTCGACATTCTGGCCGGCTCGTGTCGAATCGAGGACGGCGACGACGTCATCGCGCCCATACCGGATCACGCCATACGCCGTCTTGGCGCTGTGCGGGGCGAATTCGCCTTCGGCGAGGATGACGAGGCGGCGCAGGTCGGATGGTCGCATCAGGCGAGTGTACGGAACCGCGCTCGTCGCGGATGGTCGGGACGAAACAGCCGCCGATGAAGAAGCGGTCCGGTCGCCCCGCGATGGGGTAGCCGGACCGCCTCGGTCCGCCGGAATATCAGCCGGATCAGTCCCCGGATTCGACTTCGTACAGGGTGTGCGCCTCGAGGCCGTGCGCCTCGCGATGGACGCGCGCGGCGGTTTCCTTGTCCGGCGCGTCGACGAGGCAGAAGACCTTGCCGTCGGCCTCATCGACCCAGTATTGCTTGTAGTCAACGCCGTATTTGCCCTGCGTCGCGACATCGGCCTCATGCGCCTTCGCGACGTCCTCGGCTTTGACGCCCGGCAGGTCGTGCATGTCCATGTAGGTAGGCATCGTGGAACTCCTTGTCTCAGTGGTGGGCCGACAGCCGTTGTGCGGATTGTCGCACCCGGTGACTGCCATGTGTCCCTACGTTCGCGCCGCCATGTCGGTTTTCGAGCGACCATCGATGCCGCGACGGCGTAGATTGCGTTGATGAGCTTCGACGTCGCGGCCGAGTCGTACGATCGGTTCATGGGCCGCTACTCGCAGCGGCTCTCACCCGGGCTGGCCGACCTCGCCGGGTTGCGCGCGGGCCAGCGGGCGCCTACGTGGCAAGCCTCGACCGAGAGCGGCAGGTGGAGCTGCGTGAATGGTGTCGGGAGATGCTGCCTGCCGCCCCGTTCACCGTCGGGCCCGGGCGTGGGCGGCCCGCGGACTCACCTAACGCGGTTGTAGCGCGGCCGGTGCCGCCACGCGCGCGGCAGACGCGACGACCCAGGGGCATCGTGTGAGAGGTGGTACCGCATACCGGATTCGAACCGGTGATCTCCGCCTTGAGAGGGCGGTGTCCTGGGCCTCTAGACGAATGCGGCCCTGTCGGCGCGGCCACGAAGCCGGGCCGGTCGGCATGATACCAGCGACGTCGCGAGCCCATCAAGGTGGCCAGCCGACGGCCCGCGCCCGCGCTACAGGCGGTTCGTCTCCAGGAACCCGCGGATCGACTCCGCGACCTGCTGATAGCTGTTCTCGCCGACCACCAGCCCGAAATGCGAGTGAGCGGCGAACGGCTCGTAGCTCGCGTCGAGCCACTCGGCCAGCCGCTCCGAATCGACGAGCGTGGTCGTTCGATCAAGCCCGGCGCCCACGACCAACCGCGGCGTCTCGAGCAGCGGCCGCTTGTCGATCGCGACCCCGGCCAGCATCTGGCGCCGGGCCGCGCCGGCCTCGTGCGGCTTCTGGCCGAGCAGATGCTGGATTCGGAGGATATCGGCCAGGGTCAGATCGCGATCGTCACGCAACAGGCGCTCGGGGAGCGTCTCCCAGCCGATCAGCGACTTGCCATAGACCTCCGGGATCTCGCGCAGCTCGTGCGCCCGGACGGGGATGCGGAGGTCGCGCGGCAGCGCAGCGCTGAGCAGGACGAGGCCGGCGATGGGCATCCGCTCGGCGGCCTTGAGCGCCAGCAGGCCACCCATCCCGTGGCCGACGACCACGACGCCGGGGCCGAAGCGAGCCAGGGCACCGACCACGTCCTCCGTATAGGTATCGAACGAGAGGGTCGCCGGGTCGGCCGTCTGGGACCAGTAGTGGTTGCGCAGGTTGAGGGCGTGACCCTCCCAGCCACGTGCCGCGAAGTAGCCGAGATAGCGCTCCCAGAGCCACGAGCCGGCGAGCTCGCCGTGGACGAACAGCAGGGGCTTGCGGCGCGAGCGCCGTTCGGGCAGCCACGACTCGATGTAGATGCCGCGCTCGTCGAGCTCGATCTCGTCCTTGCGCACCGGTCGGCCATTGGCCGGCGGGACCTGCGCGCGGGCGAGGATCTGCTCAGGCGTCGTATCGGGCATGCAGGTTCACCATTCGTGCGGGTTGATGACCAGGCCGCTCAGGGCCTTGGGATGGAAGTAGGTCGATTTCTGGGGCATGACGTCGCCGTCGGCCGCCACGGCCGCGATCGCCGCGACGGGCGTCGGCTCGAGCAGGAACGCCGCGTCGGCGCCATCGAGACCGGTATCGACCCGGTCGATCGCCTCGCCGGCGGACTTGGTATAGGCGACCGCACCGGCGGTCACGGCATCCTCATCGATGGCGGCCAGCTGCTCGAGCGCGATCCCCAGCAGGGTGACATCGAGACCGCGTAAGGCCGCCCCGCCCTCAGGCAGGTACGGCTCGAAGGCCTCCCGACGTGCGGTCAGGAGCCCGCCGCCGACGCGCGTCCAAAGCCCGAACCGGCCCGCTCCCCCGGTCGTCAGACCGGCCGCTTCGAAGCGTTCGCGCAGGGTCTCCGGCCTTACGCCGCGCTCGACCTCGAAGAACCGCCCGAGACCGGCCAACAGCGCCTCGGCACCCGCGTCGCCAGGCCCATGGACGATGCGGTGGGTCGGCAGCACGGTCAGCGGCTCGGCGACGGCATCGAGGAAGAGCATCAGGATGTAGTCGAATGCGGGGTCCTCTTCGCACGACCTCGACATCCGCCGTTCGTCGCGGTAGCGGAGCGCCGTCTCGTAGCGATGGTGGCCGTCGGCGATCGTGACCGGACCACCGGCCGCGGCGGTCAGCAACGGCCCGACCGTCGCGGCGTCGTCACCGTCCGCGGCCACGGCCCACAGGCGATGGCGGGTGCCCTCGTCATCGACGAGATCGATCTCGGGCGGGCGCGCGGCCACCGCGTCGAGGACCGTTCCGCCCAGCCCTTCGCGATCGTCGTACAGGCCGACCACCGGGCTCGTGTTGACACCGGTGGCGCGCAGGAGCTTGTAGCGATCCTCCTTGGGACCGGACATCGTCCGTTCGTGGGGCAGGACGCCCGAACCCGCCCCGAACGCCTCAAGACGCAGCCGTCCGAAGAACCCACGCTGCGTCCGGATCACGTCGGTCCCCGGGACGCGATACGTCTGCTCGTAGACATACAGGGACGGGTGGGGATCTTTGTGGAGCGTCCCATCGGAGCGCCAGCCGGCCAGGGTGCGGGCGGCCCGGCGGTACCGATCGTCAGGCTCGTCGCCGGGCTCCTCGCGCGGCTTGTCGAGGCGAACGATGTTGGCCGGATGCCTGGCCAGGAGACGGTCGGCCTCGGCGTCCTCGATGACGTCGTACGGCGGCGCGACGACCTGTGCGAGGTCGGAGATCGTGGCGGGGTCATAGCGCAGCGCGCGGAATGGGCGGATCTCGGGCACGGGACCTCACGAAGCCGACCTGCAGGCCGGCGGCTCTCGGGACGGTCGCATCGTACGATAGCCGCCGTTCGGGCGTGACGGACGGTGCAACTTTCGAGTCGCGCTGGGCGTCCTTGCTGCGACCGCGCCCCATCTCGACCGTACCCGGAGCGCCTGTGCCCAGTCACCCGCCTGCACCACGCCGCTTCCCGGGAGCCCTCCGCGCCGCGCGGATCGCGGCCGTGCTCGGGCTGCTGCTCGCTGCGCTGGGGACCACCGCGGGCTCGGCCGCCGCCGTGGACGGGCTGACGATGGACGCCCGGATCCTGCTGGCCGGCAATGCCCGGGTCGGATCGTGGGCCGCGATCTCGGTCCACCTCAGGAACGATGGCCCGGCCCTGACCGGCGAGGTGCGGCTGGCCGGCGGCTCGCAGAGCCAGACGCGGTTCGGGACGACCGTGGACCTGCCGACCCAATCCGAGAAGTTCTACGTCCTCTACGCCCAGCCGCCGTCGTTCGGCAGCGACCTGACCGTGACCCTCGTCGAAGGCGAGACGACGGTCGCATCGGCCAAGGCGTCATTCACCCTCCACGACGCCACGCAGCTCGTGGTCGCCGTCGTCGCCGAGCATCCCGAACGGATCGTCGGCAACCTCGATCTGCTGCCGAACCAGAACCAGGTGGCACCGCTCGTCGTCGGGTTGACGCCCGAGGATCTCCCCGAGCGGGTCGAGGCCTGGAATGCGATCGATCGGCTGGTCTGGCAGGACGTGGACTCGGAGCGGTTGACGAACCCGCAGCGCGACGCCCTGCGAGGCTGGATCGCCGGCGGCGGGCGGCTTGTGATCGCCGGTGGGACCGTCGGCCCCAAGGCCCTCTCGGCCTTTTCCGACAGCCTCCTCCCCTATCGACCCGCGGTGACCGCCGATGTCCCCGCTGCCAGCCTGAGCGGGCTGCTCGGCGAGATCCCACCGACGGCCACCACCCTGCCGGCCCTGTCCGGTCAGCTCATCGAGGGCCGCGTCCTGGCCTCGGCCGGCGAGGGCGTGATCGCCGCCGAGCGAGCGTACGGATCGGGGTCGGTGACGCTCATCGGCTTCGATCCCGGCGTCGAATGGATCGCCCGGACGGACACGGCGGGCAACCTGTGGCGGCGTCTCCTGCCGCCTCGGACCAGCGGCGGCCTGTCATTCGCAGACGACAACATGCTGGTCAGCGCCGTCACCCAGTTGCCGACGCTCGCCCTCCCGCCCATCCGCGGGCTGCTCGCGATGCTGGGCGCGTACATCCTGCTCATCGGTCCGATCAACTACCTGATCCTGCGGCGGCTCGATCGACGCGAATGGGCCTGGGTCACGATGCCCGTCCTGATCGTCCTGTTCGCCGTCGGTGCCTATGCCTATGGCGCCGCATTGCGCGGCAGCGACGTGATCGTCAACGAGGTCGCCATCGTCCGCGGCGCGCCGGGCGCAACAGAAGGCTCGGCCCAGGTCTATCTCGGGGTGTTCTCGCCGTCGCGCAGCGTCTACCAGGTCAGCGTCCCGGGCGGGGCCTTGCTGTCATCGACCATCAACGGCGACATCTTCGGTGGGACCGCTAATGCGAACGCGCTCGACGTCCTCCAGGGCGATCCGGCGCAGGTCCGCAACCTCGCGGTCGGTTTCGGGGCCCTGCGGACGGTCCGTGCCGAGACACCGGTCGCGGTCCCGCTGGTCGAGACCGATCTTCGCCTCGAGGACGGTCATCTGCGGGGGACCGTCAAGAACGCCTCGGCGCAGCGCCTCGAACGACCGGCCGTCGTGCTCGGCCAGACCGTCGCCCTCCTCGAGGACCTCGAGCCGGGGGCTGTGGCCAAGGTGGACGTCGCCCTGCAGTTCAGCCAGTTCGGCCAGAACGGCCAGAGCCTGTCGGACAAGGTCGCCGGCCCCAACTTCGGGGGCGACACCAGCGTGACGCCCGAGATGGCCCGGACGTATGTTCGGCACAACATGGTCGACCAGCTCACCTACGACCCGAACTTCGGTTCGACCAATCGGCTCGCGGCCGACGGCCCCGTCGTCCTCGCCTGGGACTCGAGCGACCTGCTCCCGGTCGAGATCGCCGGCCAGCAGCCGCGGCATCTGGGCAACGTCCTGTATTACCTCCCGGCGAGGCTCGCCATCCACGGTCCGACGACCTTCCGCTCGGATCTGATCGGGTCGACGGTCGTGGCGACGGACGCAGTGATGTTCAACAAGGATCCCCTGTCGATGGCCTTCGGACAGGGCACGGCGACCGTCGCCTACCGGCCCATCGGCTTCGAGGGCCGGATGACGACGACCGAACTGGCGATCGGGCTCAACTTCGGCGATCCCGGGCTGGCCATCCCGCCCGTCCCGGTCAAGCCCGTCGCTTCGATCCCGCCGGCCTGCCCGACCCCGCCGACCGAGGACTGCGCCGTGACGGCCCCAGACGGTCTGCCCGAGGTCGAGATCTTCGACCTCCGATCGGGGGACTGGCAGCGACTGCCGCATTTCCGGACGGGCACCCGCTACGCGGTCGACCAGCCGGCCCGCTACGTCGATCCGGACTCGGGCACAGTCCTCATCCGCTTCGTCAACGATCGCAGCGACAGCATCGGCTTCCAGGTCGACGTCTCGATCACCGGGGGCATCGAATGAGCGCGATCGTCCGGACCCGGGGCCTGGTCAAGCGGTACGACCGGACCGTGGCGGTGGCCGGCATCGACCTCGCCATCGACCAGGGCGAGATCTTCGGGCTGGTCGGGCCCAATGGAGCCGGCAAGACGACCACGCTGCGCATGCTCGCCACCCTCCTCCGACCTGATGCCGGCTGGGCGGAGATCGACGGCTGGTCGGTGACCCGGAACCCCGACGAGGTCCGGCGCGTCCTCGGGTTCATGCCGGATGCCTTCGGGGTCTACGACGACATGAAGGTCTGGGAGTATCTGGACTTCTTCGCCCGCTGCTACGGGCTGCCCGCGGCCGGTCGGCGCCGGATGATCGGCGACCTGCTCGAGCTGGTCGACCTCGGCGACCGGCGCGACGCCTACGTCCAGGACCTGTCGCGCGGCATGCAGCAGCGTCTGTGCCTGGCCCACGCCCTGGTCCACGACCCGCAGGTCCTCCTGCTGGATGAGCCGGCGTCGGGCCTCGATCCGAGGGCGCGGGTCGAGCTCCGAGAGCTTCTCCGCGAGCTCCGCTCGATGGGCAAGACGATCGTGATCAGCAGCCACATCCTGCCCGAGCTCGAGGAGCTGTGCACCAGCGTGGCCATCGTCGATCGCGGCCAGGTCCTCGCCCAGGGTCGAGTCTCGGAGATCGAACGCCGGCTGCGCTTCGGGGCTGTCCTGCGCATCCGGCTCCTGCTCGAGGGCATCGACCTCGAGGCGGCCCGCGAGCGGTTCGCGGCCGACCCGGACGTCGCCTCGGCCACGATCCTTGCCGACGGCTCGATCGAGCTCGGGTTCCGTGGCGACGATGCAGCCTCGGCGCGACTCCTCGCCGACGCCGTGAAGGCCGGCTTGCCCGTGATCAGCTTCGCCCGGGCAGCGAGCGACCTCGAGGAGCTCTTCCTGCAGGTCACGGCCCGCGACCTCGACCCGGTCGAGGCGGCCTAGGCGATGCCGATGCCGAACGATTCCGACGCGATCGGGACCATCGAGGCGACCGACGTGACCGCCCAGAGCGGACCGACGATCGAGGAGATCGCGCCACAGCGGCTGCCCGCGACCGATCCCACGCCGGTGGCCCGCGGACGACGGCCATCGCCGCTCGGGGCCATTCGACGGACATCGGGCGGTGTCGGTGCGGTCGGCGTCAAGGAGCTCCGGGGCCGGATGCGCGGCCGGCGGGCATTCGTGATCCTGAGCCTCTATCTCATCCTGCTGGCCGGCTTCGCGTGGATGGTCGAGCTCATCATGGAACGCTCGTACGTGACCGGCTTCGGTGGCAACGCCACGCTCGCCACGGCCGCCATCGGCCAGGGCATCTTCGTCTCGCTGCTGATGCTCGAGACCCTGCTCGTCGCCTTCCTGGCGCCGATGGCCACGGCCGGGGCGATCAGCCTGGAGCGCGAGAAGCAGACGCTCGAGATGCTGGCCGCGACCCCGATCACGTCAGCGGCGATCGTCCTCGGCAAGCTGCTGAGCGCGCTCATCTACGTCTGGCTGCTGATCGCGGCCTCGATCCCGCTCACGGCGGTGGTCTTTGTCTTCGGCGGCGTCGCCCCCGACGACCTCTTGCACGGCTATCTCGTGCTGATCGTGACCGCGCTCGGGCTCGGGTCGTTCGGGCTCCTCTGTTCGAGTCTTGTCAAGCGGACCCAGGCGGCGTCGGCCATCACGATCTTCGGGGTGCTGGCCCTCAGCATGGGGTCGCTCTTCATCATCCTGTTCTGGCAGGCGCTGGCGACAACTGATGACGGTCGCGGCACCGGACCGATCAAGGGCGTGCCGCCGGCCCCGATCGTCGTCCTGAACCCATTCTTGGCCCAGGCCGACGTCGCTCCGACCGACGCGCTGTGCAGCTCGAACAACGCCCTTCGCTACTACTGCCGGTTCAAGGAGACCTTCCTCCAGCCCGAGAGCGGGGTGATCTTCGTCGACGGGGGCGGCGGTGTGATCCGAAGGCTGGGTCCAGTGCCAGCTGGCGGCGTCGTGGTCGACGACTCGACGGTCGTCACGCTGCCGGACGACGTCGTCAAAGGCCTGTCGCTCCCTGCGAACGGCACGGTGGTCGGTGGCGCAGGCTTCCCGGTCGCGATCGACCCCAGCCTCACGATCAACGGCGGAGTCGTGCCGTTCGGCGTCCCGAACAACGCCACCTGGGAGAAGACGGTCGCCGCCTGGTTCGTGCTGTCGATCGTCTTCCTCGTGCTCTCTGTGCAGTTCGTCTCGCCGACCCGGCGCTGGCACCTTCGCCGCGGACCGCGTCATATCGAGGCCCCGGCCTGATGCCGATCCACGGCGGCCGCCCGCGGCGGCTCCGAACGGTTCCGCCTCCGGCCGCTCCCGTCGTCCCACCTGATCCCGCGGCGGTGCTCGGCGGACCACTGGACCCAGCACTCGTCCAGCTGCGCGCGACGCTCTTCCCATATCGCCGCCGGCTCTGGCTCCGTCGGCTGGTTCGCCGGGGATGGCTCGCATCGGCCGGGGTCCTCGTTGCCGAGCTGGTGCTGTGGACGATCGCGCGATTCATCCCGCTCGAAGCTGCCGCGCCGATCGGGGCCGCGATCCCGGTGGTCGGCCTGCTGGCGTGGCTCGTCGCCGGCGTGCGGGCGCGACCAACACTCGGCGAGACCGCGCTCGCGGTCGACGCGGAAGGTGCGCTGGGCGATCGTGTCTCGAGCGCCCTCGAGCTTGCGGTCGCCGTTCCGGCGTCCGCAACGCCCGGCACCGACGATCTCGACGCGATGGAGCCGTCGGGCGCGGTCGATGAGACCGCCGAGACCGACCGCTTCGTCCGCCGCCAACGGCGCGACGCGCTCGGCGCGCTTGGCTCGATCCCAACCTCGCTGTTCGGGCCGCGGTTCTCGCGGCAGCCGGCGACGACAGCCCTGATCGCGGCACTCCTGCTCGTCCCGGTCACACTCATCCCCAACCCGCAGGACGCCGTCATCGCCCAGCAACAGCAGGTCCGCCAGGCCGCCGAGCGACAGGCCGAGAAGATCGACCGGGTGGCGCAGGACCTCGCTGGCAAGGGTCAGGATGCGAACGATCCGCGGACGAGGCTCGCCCAGGAGCTGCGCGACCTTGCGCGCCAGCTGCGCGAGCACCCGGACGACCTCGACGCCAACCTCGCCAGGCTCGGCGCCATCGAGACCGACGTGCGCGCCCAGATCGACCCGGCCAACGAGCAGCGGGCCGCGTCGTTGACCGCGCTGAGCCGGGCCTTGTCCGGGGCGGCCACGGGCAAGCCTGAGGCGAACCGCGATGGCGACCCCGACAAGACGCGCGATGACCTGAAGGACCTAGGTGACAAGCTCGACGGCATGACGCCGGAGCAGCAACGCGAGCTGGCCCGCCAGCTGGCCGGTCTCGAGGCGACCGCCTCGCAGGCCGATGGGGCCGCCGGCACCGCCCTCAGTGACGCCGCCCAGAGCCTGGCCCAGGGCGATACCCAGGGCGCGAAGTCCGCCCTTGACCGACTCGGGGACGCGTTGACCGGGGCGGACCGGCGCGTGACGGCGACCCGGGACCTGTCGGGCGCCGCGTCCCGTCTGCAGGATGCTCGGCGCGACCTGGCCGATGCCGGCCGGCAGACGGCCGGCCAGGGGCAACCCGGCCAGGGCCAGGGGCAAGGTCAAGGCCAGGGGCAAGGGAGCCCCGGGGCGGGCCAAGGACAAGGTCAGGGTCAAGGCAGCCCGAACCCGAGCGGCGCGGGGCAGGGGCAGGGGCAAGGGCAGGGGCAGGGGCAAGGGCAGGGGCAAGGGCAAGGGCAGGGGCAAGGTGAAGGCCAGGGGCAAGGCGCCATCGGTGGCGGCGGCTCCAACGCCCGGTCGCTCGGCAACGGCACCGGTGGCAATGGTCACCCGGCCGGCCCCACCAATCCGAACCGGCCCTCGGAGCTCGGGGCGGACCTGTCGTCGGTCTTTGCGCCATTCGATCGGCTCGGCAAGCCGGGCGACTCCTCGTATGTCGCCGGAACGGGTGGCGACGGTCAGACCCAGCAGGGCAACCAGAACGGCCAGGGCTCCAACAACGGGACGCTGACCCCGTACCAGCAGGTCTACACCGACTTCGCCAACTACGCCCAGACCTCGCTAGACCGCGGCTACATCCCGCTCTCGATCAAGGACTACGTCCGCGACTATTTCAGCTCACTCGACCCATCCAACTAGGAACGCCCGGAGGCACCATGACCGCGTCAAGCGCACCCGAGGGCGCACCCCGCCTCGCTCCCGAGGCGTTCGCCGAGCGTGCCCAGGCCATCGAACGTGAGGTCGGCCGCGTCATCGTCGGCCAGGCCGCCCTCGTTCGCCAGACACTGACCGGGCTGCTCGCCAACAGCCATGTCCTGCTCGAGGGCGTGCCGGGTCTTGGCAAGACGATGCTCGTGCGCACCATCGCCGATGTCATCGATTGCGATTTCAACCGGATCCAGTTCACGCCGGACCTGATGCCGGCCGACATCACCGGCACGAACATCCTCATCGAGGAGGGCGGCCAGCGCGTCTTCCGCTTCCAGCCCGGACCGATCTTCGCCAACCTGGTGCTGGCCGACGAGATCAACCGGGCGACGCCCAAGACCCAGTCATCGCTCCTTGAGGCGATGCAGGAGCACCAGGTCACGGTCGCCCGTCAGCGTTTCCCGCTCGATGCCCCCTTCTTCGTGCTGGCGACCCAGAACCCGCTCGAGATGGAGGGCACCTATCCCCTCCCCGAGGCGCAGCTGGACCGCTTCCTGTTCAAGGTCATGGTCCCCTTCCCGTCCGAGGCCGACCTCGTCACGATCATGGAACGGACGACCGGCACGGACAGCGTGACCGCAGACAAGGTCTGCACCGCGGCCGAGATCGTCGAGATGCAGCGGCTGGCCAGGGCCGTCCCCATCGCGCCGCACGTGACGGCCTACGCCGTCAGCGTCCTGGCGGCCACCCACCCGGACCAGCCCCGCGCACCCGGGCTCGTCCGCGACTACGTGCGCTACGGCGGGTCGCCGCGCGGCGCGCAGGCGCTCGTCACGGGCGGCAAGATCTACGCGCTGCTCGACGGCCGGTTCAACGTCTCGATCGATGACATCCGGGCGGTCGCGCTGCCCTCGCTGCGCCACCGGATCATCCTCAACTTCGAGGGCGAGGCCGAGGGCATCACCACCGAAGCCGTCGTCCGCGCCATCCTCGACGCGGTCGTCGCGCCGACCGTCGAGTAGGCCGAGGCGACCGCGCCGACCGAGCGATGGACGGCTCCCCCACGCCCGACGCCGCCACCACCGCCGGGGAGCGTCCGACCGGACCCGACCGTCCGACCGCCGGCACTCGCCAGGCGTTCCTGCCGACCGACCTCGACCCGACCGTCTTCGACGAGGCCTTTCTGCGGCAGCTCGAGCGGCTGCTGCTGCTCATGCGCTCCCCCGTTCGTGGCGGGCTCAAGGGCGGGCGCCGGAGCGTCAAGCGCGGCCAGTCGGTGGAGTTCGCCGACTACCGTGACTACAGCCTCGGTGACGACCTGCGCCAGCTCGACTGGAACGTCTACGCCCGACTCGAGCGGCTATTCGTCAAGCTCTTCGTCGAGGAGGAGGACGTCACCGTCACGCTGCTCATCGATGCGTCAGCCTCGATGGCCAGCGGCCATCCGGCCAAGCTGCTGTTCGCCAAGCGGGCCGCGGCGGCCCTTGGCTACATCGGGCTGGCGAGCGAGGATCGGGTCGCCGTCAGTGCGCTGACCGGGCGAGTCGCCCGCCGACGGGCCGCGATGCGCGGCTCGGGTCGCATCTTCCGGCTGCTGGCCGACCTATCTTCGATCGAGCCCGCCGACGGTCAAACCGATCTCGTGACCGCGGCACGCCACGCCGCCGCCCAGCTCCATGGCCGGGGCGTCGTCATCCTCATCTCCGACCTGCTTGACCCGGTCGCCGACAAGATCATCCGCGAGCTCGCGGCGACCGGTTCGGAGCTGGTGATCCTCCACGTCCTCTCACCCGAGGAGCTCGATCCCGCGCTCGAGGGCGACCTGCGCCTGGTCGATGTCGAGACCGGCGACGGCATCGATGTGACCGTCGACCTGGCCACCCTGGACGCGTACAAGGAGCGCCTGGCGGCCTGGAAGGCGGGCTTCGCCGATCTCGCGGCCAAGCGCCGGGCGAGCTACGTCGACCTCCCGTCCGACACCAACCTCGCGGACCTGATGTTCACCGAGCTGCGCCGCCGCCGCGTGCTGGGGTAGGCGCCGTGCCGCTCACGTCCCCGCTCGCGCTCCTTGGCCTGCTGTTCATCCCGGCCGTCGTCGCGATGTACCTGCTCAAGCTGCGGCGCGACGAGACGGTCGTGACCTCGACCCTGCTGTGGACCCGGCTGGTCGCCGATGTCGAGGCCAACGCGCCGTGGCAGAAGCTGCGCCGCAGCCTGCTGCTCCTCCTTCAGCTCTTGCTCGTGGCGATCCTCGCGGTGCTCGCCGCGCGGCCGTTCCTCGAGCGTCCGGCTGGTCTCGCCCGGGACGTCGTCGTGGTCATCGACACGTCGGCCAGCATGGCCGCCACGGACGTCCTGCCAAACCGGCTCGAGGCGGCCAAGACGGCCGCCATCGAGGCCCTGCGTGACCTGCCGACCGGCGGCAAGGTCAGTGTCATCGCCGCCGACCGGAGCGCCCGGATCGTGGTCAACGAGACGGTCGACCTCGGGCGGGTCCGCCAGGCGCTCGAGGGCATCGAGGCCACGAGCAGCCACGGCGATCTGGGGGACGCCCTGGAGCTGGCCGCCAAGCTTGCCGCTCGGTCCGGCGACGCCCAGATCCTCGTTGCCACGGACGGGGCGCTCGCCACACCCGTCACCGGCAGCTTCCCGGCCAGGATCACGGTCCTGCCCGTGGGCCGCGAACGCAAGAACCAGGCGATCGTCGCCCTGGCGGTCCGGACGGCACCATCGACGGTGACCCGGTCGGTCTTCGTCAGCGTGGCCAACCTGGACCTCGAGCGCGCCGCGCGACGGCTCGAGGTCTGGGGCGATGGGTCGTTGATCGAAGTGCGCGATCTGCCGCTTGAGGCGCAGGCCCGCTCCGATGTCGTCATAGACGACGTGCCGTCCGACGTCGGTGCGCTCGAGGTCCGGCTCGTCGGCCCCGATCCAACGATCACCGGCGCGTCAGACCAGCTCGCCGTCGACGACCACGCGTGGGCGGTCATCCCGCCCGACCGAACACGGCTCATCCTCGTCGTCGGTCCGGGCGACCCGTACCTCGAGACCGCGCTCAGCTACCTGCCAAACGTCGAGCTGTTCGGAGTGACGGCCGCCGAGTACGGCCCGGGCACGGAACGCACCGATGGGCGACCCTGGGACCTCGTGATCTTCGAGGGCACGCTGCCGACGACGCTGCCTCGCACGCCGATCCTCGCCATCGCCCCTGGCGCGACCAGCCCGTTTGGCGAGGTGACCGGGACGCTCACAAACCCCGCCATCGGCTCGCTCGATCCGGACGAACCGATCCTGCGCTACGTCGACCTGTCGACGACCCACATCGCGTCGGCCGAGCGGTTCGTCCTGCCCGATTGGGCGCGCAGCGTCATCCCGGGCCCGCAGGGCGCCCCGCTGCTGTTTGCGGGGTCGAGGGCAGGGCTGCCGACCGCCGTCCTGGCCTTCGAGCCGCGTCGCTCGGACCTGCCGCTCCAGGTCGCCTTCCCGGTCCTGCTTGCCAACCTGACCGGCGAGCTGTTCGGCGGCTCGACCGCCCCGACCGACGCGGTCCAGCCTGGGACGCCGGTGACCCTCACGGTGCCGGCCGGGACGACCGGTCTGGCGGTGACGCGTCCCGACGGATCGGTGGTGGAGCTGGTGCCGGGCACGGCCCTCGCGGCGACCATCACCTTCTCCGCGACGGATCAGACGGGGCTCTACCTCGTCACGCCCCACCTGTCGGCGTCGCCGTCCCCGTCCTCATCCCCGAGCGGGGCGGCCGCCAGCGCACGACCGACCGCCGTTGCCAGCGCGGCCCCCCCGGCCTCCGGGGCGTTCGGTTCGCCCGGGCCCTCGGCGCCACCGTTCGATCCGAAGGCGCCGGTTGGCTTCGCGGTCGACCTCTTCGACGTCGACGAGTCGAACATCGCTCCGGGTTCGGCGGCCGCGCTCGAGGCGCTCGGTCGCGCGCCATCGGCGTCGGCTTCGCCAGGGACTGTCGGTGGCGTCCCGGCGACGACCCGACCGACGACGCGCGATGAGCTGTGGGTGCCGATCGTCCTGCTCGTCCTGCTCGCGCTGTGCGCCGAGTGGATCGTCTACCACCGCGACGCGGTCATCCGGTTGCGGCGCGGGCTCGGCGTGCGGTTCCGCCGGAACGTCACGGACGGGAGCCCCTGATGGGCGTCTCGTTCGATGCGCCGCTGGCGCTGCTGCTGCTCATCCCCGCGTTGGCGCTCACCGTCGGTCTGCACCTCGGGGCGCGGCGTCGGATGGGCTCCGGGCGACGGCGGGCGGCGCTCGTCGTTCGCTCGCTGCTGCTCGGCGCGCTTGTCTTCGCGCTGGCCGGGTTCCAGCTGGTCCTGCCGGTGGATCGCCTGGCGACCGTGTTCGTCGTCGACCTGTCCGATTCGGTCGGCAACGCCGGTCGCGAGGACGCCCTCGCGTTCCTGCGCGAGACGCTCAAGGAGCGCCCCGACGACGACGTGGCCGGCATCGTGGCCTTCGGCAAGGCGGCCCTCGTCGAGCGCCTGCCGACGACCCTCTCGGCTATCGACCGGCTGGCGTCGACGCCGGTCCGCTCGGCGACCGATATCGGCGGCGCGCTCCGGCTCGCGACGGCGCTGTTCCCCGACGACGCGCAGAAACGGATCGTGCTCCTCTCGGATGGCAACGACACCACGGGCGACGGCCAGGCCGAGGCCGCCCTCGCCGCCTCGCGCGGGGTCCGGATCGAGACCCGGCGGATCGGCCTCGGCGACGTCGACGAGGTCCTCATCGAGCGGATGACGACGCCGTCGACGGCGCGACTCGGGGAATCGGTGCCGGTCGTCGTCGAGATCCGGTCGACGGTCGGCCAGACGTCGACCGTCCGGCTCTTCGCCGACGGGACATTGGCCGCCACCAAGCCGGTCGAGCTGCAGGCCGGGTTGACGCGGGTCACCTTCGAGGTCAAACCGACCGAGGCCGGGTTCCACACCTTTCGGGCGGTCGTCGAGGCCGCGCGCGACACCTTCAGCCAGAACGACCGGGCCGATTCGAACACCATCGTCAAGGGCGAGCCGCGGACCCTCATCCTGGCCGGCGACGACACGGTCGCGACCGAACTCGCCGCCGCGCTCCGGAACCAGCGCCAGCAGGTCGACACCATCGTGCCCGAGGCGCTCCCGACCGACTTCGCGAGCCTGGCCAGCTACGACAGCGTCGTCCTCGTGGACGTCTCGCGGCTGCGCTTGAGCGACCGGCAGCTGGCCGCCCTCCAGGTCTACGTCCGCGATCTCGGCAAGGGACTGGTGATGATCGGGGGGCCGCAGAGCTACGGTGCGGGCGGGTACCAGAAGACGCCACTTGAGGAATCGCTGCCGGTCGACATGGGGGTGCGCGATCGCCAGAAGCAGCCCGACATCGCGCTCGTCGTGGTCATCGACCAGTCCGGCTCGATGGCGGCCTGCCACTGCAACACCTTCAATGGCGGGATGGGCGGCGGCGGCAGCGGGATCGGCGGTGTCCAGAAGGTCGATATCGGCAAGGAGGCCATCCTGCGCGCGGCCGCGGCCCTGACCGAGCGCGACGAGCTTGGCGTCGTCGGCTTCAACGAAGCGGCCCACTGGGTCGTCCGGACGCAGCCCTTGGGCGGGATCGGCGACCTCCAGGGCCAGATCGCCGGGATCCGGGCCGACGGCCAGACGAACATCTACGCCGGGCTCGACCAGGCGGTCCAGTCGCTCGAGACGACCACGGCCACCCGCCGCCACATCATCCTGCTCACCGACGGCTGGTCTACCTCGGGCCAGTACGACGCGATCATCGCCAAGATGAAGGCGGACGGCATCACGCTCTCGACGGTGGGCGCGGGTGGCGGCGCGAACCCGTTCCTCGAGCAGCTGGCCAAGCAGGGCGGCGGCCGGTTCTATGCTGCGACGAACCCATCGAGCATTCCCGACATCTTCCTCAAGGAGACCCAGCAGGTTTCCGGCCAGCAGATCGTTGAGGAGACCTTCTTCCCGATCCAGACCTCGAGCTCGCCTATCCTGCGCGGGCTCGACGCCGGGTTGCCGCAGCTCCGCGGCTACAACGGGACGACACTCAAGGCCGCCGCCCAGAGCATCCTGGTCACGGCCCGCGACGATCCGCTCCTCGCGTCTTGGCAGTACGGGCTGGGTCGGTCCGTCGCGTGGACGTCGGACTCGACCGGGCGCTGGGCCAAGGACTGGGTCGGCTGGAGCGGGTTCAACCGGTTCTTCAGCCAGCTCGTCAGCTGGACCTTCCCGGGCGAGGAGACGGCCGGCATCGAGGCGACCTTCGAGACGACCGGCGGCACGACCGCCCTGCACATCGAGAGCGTCGAGTCCGATGGCTCGCCGCGTGACTTCTACGCGACCAGCGCCGGCCTCGTGGGTCCGGACCTGGAGCCCCGGACGGTCAGCCTCGTCCAGATCGCGCCGGGCGTCTACGAGACCTCGCTCGGCGAAATGGATCCGGGGGCGTACGCGGTCCGAATCACCCAGACCCGACCGGGGTCGTCGCCGCTGGGGCGAACGGTCGGGCTCGTCGCCCAGACCGCGGCCGAATACCGGCAACTCGGCGCCAACGAGCCGTTCCTGGCATCGCTGCGGGCAGCGACGGGCGGGACGGTCGTCCAGACCGCCCTGGACCCGTGGCGGCACGATCTGACCATCACCGACCGATTCACCGAGCTGTGGCCATTGCTGCTGGTCCTTGCCCTGCTGCTGTGGCCGCTCGACATCGCGCTGCGCCGGATGTCGCTCGGCCGACGCGAGCTGGGGGCCGCGCGTGGCTGGGTGGGCGGGTTCGGACGCCGGCGGCGCGCGACCGGACCCCGGAGCGCGACTGCTGAGGGGATGCTCGCGGCGAGCAGCCGGGCCCGGACAAGCGACGCTCGGACGGCGATCCTGGCGCCGACCGAGCCGACCGGAGCGCCGCCGCCCGCGAAGCCTTCCCCAGTGGGATCGACAAGCGCGAAGGCCTCGGTTGATTCACAACGGCCGGTCCAACCGACCGCGGCGGCCCCGAGGCCAGTCGGCGCGCCTGAGATCGAGCCCCAGCCCGCTCCAGCGCCGCCGACGACCGCGAACGAAACGTCAGACACGATGAGCCGTCTCCGCGACGCGAAACGCCGGGCCCGCGAGCGATAGCGACCCAGCTTGCCGGCACCTTTTCGCCAGACGTTCTCTACGCGGTCGTTCGTCAGGGGGGCCGGCCCGGATTCCGACTGATGTGCGCGTGGAGGAGCATCTGACACTCGATCTGGCCCGGTTTCCGCCAAACGGTCCTACGGAGAGCATCCGGCGACAGGCCTCGGTGCAGATGTTCTGGTGAGGGACATCTGACGGCTTTTCCGAATCTCCGGCCCGTTCGTGAGCGTGGCCGGCAGGGCGACGGACGGGGCCTTGGGCTCACGCTCCTGACCAACGACCACCCAGTGGACATCTGGCAGAACGCGGACCTCCGGGTTGCCGAACGCCCGCCACCACGGCCCCGACGGCATTCGGGGCTTCGCGGTGATAGCCTCGGCAGGATGTCTTTCCCACGTTCGCTGGCACTCGGTTTCGTCGCGCTCGCCGTCGCCGCATGCAGCTTCGTGGAGACGACCCCGCCGGCTCCGACCCCGGCCGATTTCCAGGGGACCGCCAGCGAGATCGTCAAGCGCGGGATCCTGATCGACCACATCGTCGCGGGCGACGCCGGCTGCGACGACAAGGTCCTCGCGCCGACGGCCATCGCCTTTGATGCGACCGGTCTCGACCAGGCGACCAAGGTCCGTCTCTACCTCTACGTCTTCCGCGATCGCGCCACGTTCGAGCGTCTGCGCGCGACCATCGACACATGTGCCAGAAGCTTCGTGACCCACCCCGAGACCTACGAGTCGATCGAGCAATCACCGTTCGTCATCGCGAGCCAGGGGCCATGGGGCACCCGATTCGAGGCCGCGCTGCGCAAGGGTCTCGAAGTCGCCGCAGGGACGGGCGGCTGACCGCTGCCGGCGAGCGACGCGCGCCGATCGCGGCCGGCGCGCTCACGGCATCTCCGGTCCGCGGGTCCACACGAGGTAGCCGGTTCGAATCGATCCACCGTGCCCGGCGTCCTCGATGGCATAGCCGAAGGCAACGAGCCCGTTTTCGGTCGACCTGATCACATCGGCCTGGCGGTCCCTCGTCGGTCGATGGCGCGCTGGATGCACAACCCGCGACGCCGAGCAGCCACGCGAAAAATAGGAAGACCCACCGGCATCGCCTCATCACCGGGAGACGTCCGCGGGATGGGGCCCGTGATGGCACCCGACGTGCCTCGGTGTCAGACGACGCGCAGTCCAAGGACCTTCCGGGCGATGACGAGTCGCTGGATCTGGCTCGTCCCTTCGCCGATCTCGGTCAGCTTGGCGTCACGCAGGTAGCGCTCGACGGGATATTCGGTGACGTAGCCGTAGCCGCCGTGGATCTGGATCGCGTTGTTGGTCACCCGCGAGCTGACCTCGGACGCGAACAGCTTGGCCTGCGCCGCGACGAGCCCGAAGTCGCGCTCCTGGTCCTTGAGCCAGGCGGCCCGCCAGACGAGGCCGCGAGCCGCCTCGATCTCGGTGGCCATGTCGGCGACCATGAAGGCCACTCCCTGGAACGAGCCGATCGGGCGACCGAACTGCTCGCGTGTCTGGGCATACGGGATCGACGCATCGAGCGCGCCCTGGGCGATCCCGACCGCCAGCGCCCCGATCGAGATGCGACCGCCATCGAGGATCCGCAGGAACGTCTTGAACCCGCTCCCTTGCTCGCCCAGCAGGTTCGCGGCCGGGACACGGGCGCCGGTGAAGATGAGCTCGCCCGTCGCCGAGGCGTGGAGACCCATCTTGTCCTCGAGCCGACCGACCGCGAAGCCCGGCGTGTCGGCCGGGACGATGAACGCGCTGATCTCGGCGGCCCCGCCGTCGCTCGTGCCGGTCCGGGCCGTGATCACGTACGTCCCGGCCTGCCCGGCATTGGTGATGAACCGCTTGCCGCCATCGATGACCCAGGACCCACCGTCGGGGCCGTCCTCGTGGCGGGCGGTCGTTCGGGTCCCACCCGAATCGCTCCCGGCGCCTGGCTCGGTCAGGCCGTAGGCGCCGATCACGTCGCCGCGGGCCATCGGGACCAGGAAGCGCTGCTGCTGCTCGTGCGAACCGGCCAGGTGGAGGGGCCCGCAGCCGAGACTCGTGTGCGCCGCGACGATGAGCCCGAGCGATCCCCAGACCCGACCGATCTCCTCGATGGCGATGGCGTAGGCCAGCGTATCCAGGCCGGCCCCGCCCTCGTCCTCGGGGATCGGGATGCCGAGCCAGCCGAGCTCGCCGATGCGCTTGACGATCTGGGTCGGAAACCGACGCTCGCGCTCGTGCTCGTCGATGATCGGCGCGACCTCGCTGAGCATGAAGTCGCGGATCGTCTCGCGCAGCAGCGTGTGCTCCGGGGAGAGGTCGAGGTCCATGACGGCGAGCGTACCATCCGGGCGCAGCACGTCTCGGACACCGGTGCTAGCCTGACCCGATGAGGGAGCCCACGCCGTCCCGTGCCGCCCAGGACGCTGCCCGCGAGCGAGTCCCGGCTCCCTTCACCCCCGATGCGCCAAGGGGCCTGTCCAGCCTCCGACGCGACCTCCTGGTCCGCCTTCGGCTCGATGGACCAAGCTCACCCGACCAACTGGCCGAGCGGGTCGGTGCCAGCCGAACCGGCGTCCTCCAGCAGCTCCGGGCCCTTGAGGCCGCCCACCTGGTCAGCCGTCAGATGGTCCGCCACGGGGTCGGCCGGCCGCGTCACCTGTACGACGTGACGGCCGACGCCCAGGACCTCTTCCCGTCCAACTACGACGCGCTGGCGGCCGGCCTCCTGGCGGCGATCGAGGCGGTCGGTGGCGACGATCTGCTCGACCAGGTCTTCACCGCCCGTCGCCGGCAGCTGGGCGACTGGGTCCGCGAGCACATGGCGGAACGGGTCACGCCCGAAGCGCCACTCATCGATCGTGTCCGCGAGCTGGCGGTCATCCAGGGCGACCAGGGCTATCTCGCGGATGCCTCGCTCGGCACCGACGGGACGATCCGGTTGCGCGAGCACAACTGCGCCATCTACCACATCGCCGCCGGCTCCCCGGCCGCCTGTGCGGCTGAGCTCGAGCTGTTCACCGAGATCCTGGGCGCCGAGGTCGTGCGCGAGCAGCACATCGCCTCGGGCGATCGATGCTGCAGCTACCGGATCGCGGAGCGGGTCACCGGCTGAATCCGGGCTAGGTCTCCAGCCGGTTCGGGATGGATCCGTGGAGCAGGGTCGCGGCGGTGGCGGCCTCGACGGCCGCTTCGGTCTCGCGGAACCAGACCGCCAGCTCGCGGTTGACGATGAGGGTCGGCGCGTCGATGACCTCGAGGATGCCGCCGACCGAGAAGGCGATGGTCGCATCGGTGATCGGCACCATCGGCTCGCGCTCGGTGAAGGTTCGCAGGCTGGAGGCACCCAGTGGCCCGTGGTAGCGCCCGAGCGCGACGTACGGCCCGATCTGCGCCTGGAGACGTCGTTTCTCGGTCGGGACCCGCAGGACGCGCTGACCGCGAGGGCCGCGCGCAACGACCGCGCACAGCTCGGATCGGGCGATGGTGAAGGTCGGGGCGGTCACCTGGTGACCGTCGAGACTCTCGAGGACGACGTCCTCCAGGGCGACGGTCATTGCCGCATTGAGTTGGTCGGTCAGTCGCTTCTCCCGGAGGTCGAACCGACCCGAGATAAGACAATCGCCGGCGAAGCCGGTGAACTCGATCTGCACCCGTCAAGCATCGGTCGTGCGCACGCCCGGCACCACGGCTCGAACGTCAGGAACGGCACGGGACCCCTGTCTCACGGGTGCACCGGTCGGGCAAGGAACCATCGTGCGGACCGGCGCACAGCGGTGCGGTCCGATGGCATCCGGGCCTGTCCGCACCGGTCATCGCCCGGTGGCCGAACGTGACCTCGGTGGCATGACCCCCACGCGATCCGGCCCGGCGTCGGCCGACGGTGCCTAGGCCTCCTCGCGCTCGACCGCGACCCGCGAGGCGGGCTCCAACCGCGGCGGGGGCACATCCGTGACGTTGGGCACGAACGAGGCCGCCAGCGACGTCGCGGCCGCGGCTTCCTGGTCGGCGACCGACAGGATCCCGAGCCGACCGAGCTGCGCCAGCTCGTCGCGGATGTAGGTCTTGAGCATCTCGGGGCCGTCGGTGTTGATGGTGAAGCGGACCTCATTGCGTCGGAACGTGTCGAAGATCCAGCGGAACTCGTCCCAGCCTGACACGACCCGGGTGTTCAGGTTCGAGGTCGGGCAGATCTCAAGGACGATCCCGCGGTCGCGGATCATGGCCATCGCCCGGGGGTCGTAGGCCGCCTTGACGCCGTGCCCGATCCGGTCCGGCTCGAGCAACTCGACGACCCGGGCGACCTCGTCGATCGGACCCGATTCGCCGGTATGGACGGTGAGGCCGAGACCGAACTGGCGGGCCCTCCGGAAGAGCCGCCGGTAGTCGGCCACCCGGAAGGTCGCGGACTCGGGGCCTGCGATGTCGATGCCGACCACACCGCGGTCGCGCCAGCCGATGGCCTTGTCGACGATGATCTCGTTGAGCTCGAACGGAAAGGCGCGGTCAAGGCAGAAGATGAGCCCCGGCCTGACCGGGTACTCGAGGCTCGCCTTGTCCATCCCGCGGACGGCCGCCGCGATGATGTGATCGAGGTCCTGCTCGCCACCCCTGTTGCGCTTCATCGGGTTGAAGCGCAGCTCCATGGTCGTGACGTTGTTCTTGCGGTAGGCGCCGCCGACGACCTCGTAGACCGATCGCTCGACCGCCAGCGGCGAGCTCTGGATCAGCTCGGTCCAGTGGAACAGCTGGAGGTAGCCATCGAACGAGCGGTTGCGCCGCGGCGAGACCGTGATCATGTCGCGGAATTCCCAGTAGTCCTTGGTCGGCAGCTTGATGCCCTGGGAATGGGCGATGCCCCACATGATCGCCGGGGTCACCGCGCCGCCGAGGTGGCAGTGCAGCTCCGCCAGCGGGATCTTGCGGGAGAGCGGTCGCGGCATGGCCGCAGCATAGCCGAGGGTCGTTGCGACGAGTCGACTCAGCGCGCGGCGAACGGTGTCCGAGCGGGTCCCGGCCGGAGCTCGATGTGCCACGTCTCGACATGGAGGCCGGCGGGATCGGTCCAGCGCACGGTGATCGCGTAGACGCCGGGCGGCCACGCGCCACCGCCCCGGGGTGCGAAAGTGACGTACGGGGTCCGGCCCTGGGTCTCCGAGATGCCACCCAGCATCGGCTGGGCCAGGAACCGGGCGTCGGGGGCGATCCGGCGGACGATGGCCAGACGGACCTCGGCATGACCGGTCAGCATCACGCCGAGACCGGTGGCGCGGGGCAGATAGGCCGTCGCCACGTCCGAGCGCGGTCCTCCGGATCCCTCGACGAGGACGTCGCGCCAGGCCTCCTCGTCGGTGAGCAGCGGGCTGCCCTGCGACGCCAGCGGCACACCGACCCCATCGACCGTCGCGAAGGGTCCGATCCGGACCGACGACGGGTTGCTCCGGTCCGGATCGACCAGGCCCGTCTCGGTCGGCGGCCACTCAGCCGGGGCCGGGACGCTCCCGAACCGGCCGGGGACCTGGACGGCGATCTGGTGCACGCCGTCCTCGGCCAGGACGTCGATCCGGTAGTGGCCGCCCGGCCAGGCCACGGACCGGCCGGCCGCCGCGTCGAAGCGGGTGAACGTGAAGGCGCCGGCCAAGTGGTTCGGCTCGAGCGGTCGGGCGTCGATCCATTCGAGGCGGTCGTCCGTGTGGACCAGCCAGATCCGGGCGTCCATGGGTCTGGCGTCGAGCGGGAAGGTAATGCCCAGCGCGACGATCGACTGGTCGTCTCGGTTGACGTAGGCCGAATCGCCGCCGCCACCCGGGTCGAGCGTCGCCGGCGACCAGCGCTCCTGGAAGCGGGGCGACGCTGGCAGCCCCACGTTCGGTCGTCGGGCCAGCATGATCGCCCGGATCCCCAGGGCATCGTGCGGCTCGAGGACGGGTGCCACCTCGGCCCAGGTCGGTTCCGGCAACCCGGTGGCCGAGACGATCCGATCGACACGGGCCGTCGGCGTCGGCCGGGCGGAGGGGCTTGCCGCGCTCGTCGGGACGGCGGCGATCGCCGACGGACCGGGTGCGCCACCACTCCCCGATGTCTCCCATGGCTTGACCACGGCCGCCGCCAGCGCGACCGCCACGACGACCACCCCGGCCGTCAGCGGATCCAGCCGCCGCCGTCTCGGACCAAGCTTGACCGGCTCGAAGTCGACGCTCACCGGACTATCGTGGCACGACCGCGACGGAACGCCTTCGGTCAGCCCGCCAGCGGGACGATCCGGCCCTCGGCATCGATGGTCGCCTGCCGGCGGAGCCGCTTGAGCTCGGCGCCGGGCACCTGGTCGCGGGCGTGGTAGCTCGAACGGACGAGCGGCCCCGACTCGACGTGCTTGAACCCGAGCGCGAGCGCCGCCGTCTTCATCTCGGCGAACTCATCGGGGTGGTAGTAGCGCTCGAGCGGCAGGTGTTGAAGCGTGGGCCGCAGGTACTGGCCTACGGTCAGGATGTCGCAGTCGACTTCGCGGAGCGCCTCGAACGCCTCGGTCAGCTCGTCCCACGTCTCGCCCAGACCGACCATCAGCGAACTCTTGGTGTGGACCGGGTATCCGATCTCGCGGGCCATCGACTTGGCATGCTCGAGGACACCGAGGCTGCGATCCCAGCGCGCGCGCTTTCGGACCGGCTTCTGGAGGCGGCGGACCGTCTCGAGGTTGTGGTTGAGGATGTCCGGCCGGGCGTCCATCACGGCCCGCAGCGGCGGCTCGGCACCGTTGAAGTCGGGGATGAGGACCTCGATGCCCATCCCCGGCGATGTCTCGCGCATCTGACGGATCGTCTCGGCGAAAACACTCGCGCCACCGTCCGGGAGGTCGTCGCGGGCCACGCTGGTGACCACCACGTGCTCCAGCCCGAGGCCGCCGATCGCCTGGGCGACGCGGCGTGGCTCGTCGTCGTCGAACCAGGTCGGCTTGCCGGTCTTGATGGCGCAGAAGCCGCAGGCCCGGGTGCAGGTGTCGCCCAGGATCATGATCGTCGCGGTGCGCTGGTCCCAGCACTCCCCGATGTTCGGGCAATGGGCCTCCTCGCAGACCGTGTTGAGCGAGAGTCCGCGCAGCAGACCCTTCAGCTCGTGGTAGTTGTCACCGGAGGGCATCCTCGCCCGGATCCATTCGGGGTGGCGGCGGAGCGCCACCGAGCCGTCAGCCGCGGGCTCACCGAGCGCGCCGCCACCCAGCGCGATCGTCGGCATCTCGGTCTGATGCGCATGGGCGGCATCCGGGGCGCTGAACATCGGGAGCTCGCGGGCCATACCGGGAGTGTACAAGGCGTCGGCCGGGCGGGGTTCCCTTGCCTCCGCCGCCCGAACGACGCGTCAAGCCTTGCCGAACGCGTCCCGTGCGCCTGTCTCGAGGTTCCTTGGCGCGAAGCCGAGCTCGCTGACGGCCTTTGCGTTGCTGGCCCAGTAGCTGACGCCATCCGAGACGCTCACGATCTCGCGCAGGTTGGGCGACAGGCCGAACAGCGCGCCAGCGCCCGAGGCGACACGCGACCCGACGCGAAGGACGACATTGGGGATGGCGAGCCGCGGCAGTCGATGGCCGCCGGCCTTCGCCGAGATCGCCATCGCCTCGCGGAGCGTGATGTTCATCGCGGTGAGGATGTACGCCTGGCCGAGGCGGCCATGATCGAAGGCAGCGACGATGCCGTTTGCGATGTCATCGACGTGCGTCGGCGAGACGCCCATGCTGCCGAACCCGACGAACGGCGCGGTCCCGTCGTAGGCCGCCTTGAGCTGGGCACCGAACCCTGAGTGATCGTCTGCGCCATAGACCGTTCCGGGCTGGACGATGATGATCGGGGCGCCCGCTTCGGCACGGGCCTCCGCCGCGACCTGGGCCAGGTACTTGGTCTCGTCGTAATAGCTGAGGAAGCCATCGGCGAGGTTGCGCTGGTAGGTCTCGTCTGCGATGCGGTAGTGCGTGTTGCCGAAGATGTTAACGGTCGAGATGTACACGATCCGCGGTACGCCGGCGGCGATCGCCGCATCGAGGACGCACTTGGTCGCGGTCACGTTGGCGTCGTACATCGCCGGCCGCTCAGAGGCCGGGATGCCGACACGATAGGCAGCCGCGATATGGATCACGCCGTCGGCGCCGGTGACGGCAGGTCGCATCTCGGCCGCCGCAGTCAGGTCGGCCTCGACGAGGCGGACGCCAAGGTCGCGCAGTGTCCCCGCCGCGGCCGCATCAGGGTCGCGGATGATCGCGAGGACGTCATCGCCCCGGGCGCGCAGGATGCGCGCGACGCGGCTGCCGATGAACCCGGTCGCGCCGGTGACGACGAGCGTGCCGCTCATGACCGGCGTCCCCGGATGCGGCTCAGTAGACCGCCGTTTCTGGTCCGACCGCCTCGAGCCTGGCCTTGATGGTCCGCAGGAAGGCGGCCGCGTTCGCCCCATCGTTGGCCCGATGGTCGATGGCCAGCACCATGTTCATCACCGGGCGGATGGCGATGACGTCGCCTTCTGGTGTCTCGCGGACGACCGGCCGCTTGGTGATCGCCTCCATCGTCAGGATGGCGACCTCCGGCACGTTGATGATCGGCATCGTCAGGTTGGAGCCGAACCAGCCGGTGTTGTCGATGGTGAAGGTGCTACCGCCATAGTCCTCGAGGCGGAGCTTGCCGGCCCGCGCCCGACCGGCGACCTCGGAGATGGCCCGGTTGAGGCCGCTGATCGAGAGCTGATCCACGTCCCGGACGACCGGCACGAGGAGCCCATCGTCGACCGCGACGGCGACGCCCATGTGGATCCGGCGCTTGGCCAGGAGGCCGTCGTCGGTCCAATGGGCGTTGAACGTCGGGTACTGATGCAGCGCGTCGACGGCCGCCTTGATGACGAACGGGACGTAGCTCAACGAGATGCCCTCGCGAGCCTGGTACTCGCGCTTCGCGGCCTCGCGCGCGCGGACCAGCCCGCTCACGTCCACCTCCATGTGGACATAGGCGTGCGGCACGGTCAGGGCACGCGTCATCTGGGCCGCGATGCCCTTGCGCATCTTGGTCATCGGCACGAGGACGTCGTCGGCGCCGTCGGGGAACTCGATCGGGGCGCCGGTCGATGCCATCGGCGCGGGCGGGCGTGGGCTCGATGGGGCGGACGGAGCGGCGGCAGCGGTCCCTGCGCCGTTCTGCGCGGCCATCGCCGGCGCCGGCGACCCCGTCCGGATCGACTCGACGACCTTGATGACGTCCTCGCGGGTGATCCGCCCACCGCCACCGGTACCGACGATCTGCGCGGCAGTCAGTTCGTGCTCTCGCAGGAGCCGTCGCACGGCCGGGGTCATGCGGGCGTCGGGGTCGGCGGCCGACGGGGGCGCGGCGACTGCGGCAGCCGCGACGCGCGGAGCGGCGGCCGGCGTTGGCACGGCGGACGGGGTCGCGGCCGGAGCCGCGGGAGC
Source organism: Candidatus Limnocylindrales bacterium (assembly GCA_038211705.1). GTDB lineage: Bacteria > Chloroflexota > Limnocylindria > Limnocylindrales > CSP1-4 > SPCO01. The sequence continues at coordinate 29,680 of JBBQVJ010000005.1, forward strand.
CGCGGGCGCTCCGGGCGTTTCGACAGCAGGGGTGGACTCGTCCGAGCCCGCCGGGCCCTTGGACGGCGCTTCGGCGGCGACCGCCGGGGCTGCGTTCGTGGCAGCGGGTGCATCGGCTGCGGGTGCTTCGGTGGCGCTGTCGTCGGCGGTCTCGATGATGGCGATCTCGGCATTGTTCGGGACGACCGCGCCTTCCTCGGCCAGGATCTCGCGCAGGATGCCCTCGAACGGCGATGGGACCTCGGCGTTGACCTTGTCGGTGACGACCTCGACCAGGGGCTCGTATTTGTCGACATGGTCGCCCGGCTGCTTCAGCCATTTTCCGATCGTCCCCTCGGCGACGCTCTCACCGAGCTGGGGCATGGTCACCTTGGCCACGGTCGCTGCTCCTTCGGGGTCGGCCGCGGTGCGGCCGTTCGATTACTCCTGCGTAGTGTCGCCCATCCGAGCGTTCGGGTCGAGCGCGGCGCAGCGAAGGGTGGTCGCGAGCGCGGGCAGGCGCCATCATGCGCCCATGTCTGGGCGAGAGGGTCGCTGGTGACCGGAGTGGGAGGCGCGATCGGGGTCCGTGCCGGGGAAGGCCGGACGATGGCCTTCGTCGCCCTGCTGTTTGCGGCGCTCGAGGCGGGTCGCGGCTTCGGCGAGGTCGGTGTCGATACGTTGGTGGTCAGTCGACTGGGCGCGCAGTCCCTGCCCCACCTGTTCGTCGCGCTGGGGATGACCAGCCTCGGCGTCTCGCTGGCGTACGGGGCGGCCCTGGGCCGCGTCCCCCGCATCCGGCTGCTCAGCGGGATCCTCTTCGGGGCGGCCCTCACGCTGCTCATCGAGCGGCTGCTGATGGCCACCGGGCACCCGGCGACCGTGCCACTCGCCTGGCTGACCGTGTACACGATCCAGGCCATCGCGGTGACGATCGTCTGGACGATGGCCGGCTCGGCCTTCGATACCCGCCAGGCCAAGCGCCTCTTCCCGCTGTGCACCGGCGCGGCCATCGCCGGCAGCTTCGTCGGGACCCTCCTGGCGGGGCCCGTTGCGAGCGCGATCGGCACGGAGAGCCTCGTCGTCCTTGAGGCGCTTGGGCTGGGCATCGTGGGCGCCCTCGTCGTGGCGATCGCCCGTACCACGGCCGTGCGAGTGCCGCTGCGGCGACGGGATCGGACGATCATGGGTGAGCTGCGGGTCGGCTTCGACACGGTTGTCAGGTCGCCACTGATGCGCCTGGTGGCCATCTCCTACGTCCTGCTCGCCATCCTGATGTTCTCGGTCACCTATCCATTCCTCCTGTCGGCGTCCGAGACGTTCAGCAACGAAGCGGACCTCGCGACGGCGTTGGGGCTGCTCGCGGCGGCTGTCACTGCGACGTCCTTCGTCGCCTCGATCGGACTCGCCAACCGGGTCTACTCGCGCGTCGGTGTGGCCGGCGCGGCCCTGCTGCTGCCGCTGGTCTATCTCGCCGGCTTCTCGTTGTGGCTCGTCGCCTTCACGTTCGCGACGGCCGCGATCGTCCGGTTCAGCCAGCAGGTCAGCCAGCGCGGCCTCTCGAATGCGGCGTTCAGCGCGCTCTACAACGTCCTGCCCAGCGAGCGGAAGGCCCAGGTCCTGGCCTTCAACGACGGCGTCCCGGGCCAGGTCGGGACCATCCTCTCGGGCCTGCTCCTGCTCGCCGCTGGCAGCCTGCTGGCACGGGACCAGGTGTTCTGGCTTGGGGCGATCACGGCCGTCGCGTGCACGCTCGTCGTGCTCGGCATCCGCCGGGAGTATCGCGCCAGCCTGATGCGGACCCTGCGGGCGGGACTCGGTGAGCAGGTCCTCGAGGGCGGTCCGGGCCTCGCGGTCTTTGCCCAGGATCCTGCGGTCGCCGGAGCGCTTGTCGACGCCATGGGAGCGCCTCAGCCTGGGGTACGGCGGATGGCGGCCGAGTTGCTCGGTCGGACGTCGAGCGATCGTGCGGGGCCGGCCCTGATCCGGGCCGTCGACCAGGACGACGATCCGACTGTGAAGGTCGCCGCATTCGAAGCGCTCGGCAGGCTGGGTGGCCCGCCGACCGCGGGACCGGCCGCGATCGATCACCTGACCGATCCTGAGGAGAGCGTCCGGGTCGCGGCTATCCACACGCTGGGAAGTGTCGCTGACGACTTCGAGCGGATGGTCCGTGATAGTCCGGCGGTCTTCGATCTCGCCCGCGACCCGAGCCCGGCGATCCGGGCCGCGGTGGCCTGCGTCCTGTCCGCGCGCGGGCCCGATCCGCGATCGACCGAGATCCTCGACGCCCTCCTGGGTAGCACGGAGCAGGAGGAGCTGGTCGCCGGGCTCGACGCGATCCGTCACCTCGGCGACCCGCGCCCGATCGACCGGATCCGGCCCTGCATGGTCGATCCGGCGCCGCGCGTGCGACTCGCCGCCATCGCGGCCGTCGCGGGATCCGTCGCCAGCGACGCGGTGCTGCCCGAGCTCATCGCAGCACTCCACGATGACGACGGCGAGGTCCGGCTTGCGGCCGCGTCGGCCTTGTCGGTGTGTGACGCCGCGCCTCCGAGCCTGATCGCGGCGCTGGCTCATGGCGACGACCAGCTCTGCGAGGCGGCCATCCTCGGCCTGCTGGGTCACGGGCCGGCCGTGCGGAACGAGCTCATCGACTGGACGAGGGGCCGCGTTGACCGGGCCGCCGTCCTCCGCTGGGCGCGCCTCGGATTGCGCGACGCTGACGGGGCGGTTGGCCCGCCCGAGACCATCGTGGGGTTTCTTGCAGCAGTGCTCGCCGATCGTGAGAACCGCGCGATCGGTCTCGCCCTCCAGGCTCTCGCCGTGCTCGGGGCACCCGAGGCGGCGGGTGTCATTCGGCGGACGCTCAAGTCGTCCGACGCCGAGACCCGTGCCCAGGCCCTCGAGGCGCTCGAAACGACGGGCGACCGCTCACTGTCAAAGGCGCTGGTCGCGCTTCTGGACGACGAAGCGCCGGGCGTGCAGGATCGCCACGACGTCGTGCGCCGGCTGGTCGATGATGGCGATCGATGGATCAGCCGACTGGCCGTCGCGGCTGGCGACGAAAGGACGGACATGCCGGATAGCAGCCGGACCCTCGGCGACCTCGAGACGATGCTGTCCCTGCGTCGCGTGCCCCTGTTCGTCGGGCTTGCCCCCGAGGACCTCCAGCGCATCGCGATGACTGCGACCGAGCACGTCTATCCGCCGGGCGAACCGCTGATCCGCGAGGGCGACCTGGGCGACGAGCTGGTGGTCATCGTCGAGGGTTCGGTACGGGTGGTCCACCTCGACGCCGACGGGACTGAACGAATCATCCGGACCTACGAGGCCGGTGACCATATCGGCGAGCTGGCCCTCCTGCGCCAGGCCCCGCGTGCTGCCACGGTGGTCGCCGAGGCCGAGGGCGTTCGCGGCCTGGTGATCGGCGGAGAAGGCCTGCGGTCCATCCTGCGTGAACGCCCCGAGGCGGCGATGGCGATGCTCGCCACCCTCGCCGAGCGGATCGGGATGCAGCAGGACGGCCGGTGAAGGGTCGAGCCGAGACACAACGCTCCCTGCCGACGGGAACGGTCACATTCCTGCGGACCGATGTCGAAGGCTCGATGCGGCTGGCCCGGGAGCTTGGTTCTTCGTGGGACGCCGTCAACGCGGCACACATGGAGATCCTGCGCGAGGCCGTGGACCGGCGCGGTGGGGTCTGCGTCCGGACCGAAGGTGATGCGATGTTCGCGGTCTTTCCTGAGGCGACCGCCGCGGTCCTGGCCGCCATCGATGGCCAGCGGGCACTCATAGACCATCCATGGCCGGAAGGAGTCGAGGTCCGGGTCCGGATGGGTCTCCACAGCGGCGAGGGCCATCTCGCCGGCGACGACTACGGCGGCATCGATGTCAACCGAGCGGCGCGGGTCGGGGCGGTCGGCCATGGCGGGCAGATCGTGATCTCTGGTCCGACCCAGGGTCTCGTCGCCTCGAGTCTTCCGCCGGATATCGGCTTGCGCGACCTCGGCCGCCACGCACTCAAGGACGTCGCCGCGCCCGAGCAGCTGTTCCAGGTCGACGTCCCGGGGCGGCGCGCCGAGTTCCCGGCCCTTCGCGTTGCGAGTCCGAGGCTCGGGAACCTGCCGGACCGTCTGACCAGCTTCGTCGGCCGCTCTGAGGAACTCGATCAGCTGCGCACGCTCATGGACGACCACCGGCTCGTGACCCTCACCGGTCCGGGCGGGATCGGCAAGACGAGTCTCGCGATCGAGGTCGCCCGGGACCGGGCGGCGACCACCCCCGATGGCGCGTGGCTCGTCCCGCTCGAATCCTTCTCCGACCCGGCATCGATCGGATCGGCCATCGCCCGGTCGCTGGGCCTTTTCGATGGAGTGGAGCGCCCCGCCGTCGATGCCTTGCCGGCGTTCCTGGCCGAGCGCTCCATCCTGCTCGTCCTCGACAATTTCGAACACATCATGGCAGCGGCCGGCGACGTCGCGTCGCTCCTGCGGGCGAGCCCCAGGTCCCGCTTCGTCGTGACCAGCCGGTCCGCCCTCCGCGTGGGCGGCGAGCAGGAATTCCCGGTGCGTCCGCTGACACATGCCGGATCCTCAGCCGGAGGTTCGGACGCGGCCACCGCTAGGGTGTCGGATGCGGCGCAGGAACTCTTCGTCGACCGGGCGCGGGCGGCCCTGCCCGGCTGGCAGCTCGCTACCACACTCGTAACCCCGACAAGGATTAGTAAAAATTGCCTTAAAGGTTGCAGCGCATTTGCCTCATCCGTCGCCACCATTGCCCCCCACTGCAAGTTGGGTAAACCTTCCGATTCGGGAAG
>JBBQVJ010000006.1:0-31526 GCA_038211705.1 Candidatus Limnocylindrales bacterium
CCATGGCGTGCCGATCTCGTCCTGGCGCCGATAGAGCTTGCCGATCGCCGCGGTGTCGTCGTAGACGGCCATCGTGTGGCGTTTGAGGTCGTCCTTGATGCGATGGCACAGCTCGACGATCTCGGGCCGCTTCTTGAGCAACGGCAGGACCGCGACCTTGTACGGGGCGAGGTCGGGGTGAAGCGCCAGTGAGACGCGGGTCTCGCCCCGGACCTCCTCCTCGCGATAGGCGTCGATGAGGAAGGTGAAGGCCGCCCGGTCGGCGCCGGCAGCCGTCTCGACCACCCACGGGACGACGTGCTCGTTGGTCGCCTGGTCGAAGTATTCGAGCTTCTCGCCCGACGCCTCCGAGTGGCGCGACAGGTCGAAATCGCCCCGGTTGTGGACGCCCTCGAGCTCCTTCCAGCCGAACGGGAAGCGGTACTCGACGTCGACCGCCTTCTTGGCGTAGTGGGCCAGCTCGTCGGGCGCGTGCTCGCGCAGCCGCAACCGCTCGGGATCGACCCCATAGCGCTCGTACCAGGCGCGCCGTCTTGGCAACCACGCCTCGAACGCCTCGGCGGCGGCCTCCTCCGGCCGGACGAAGTACTGCATCTCCATCTGCTCGAACTCGCGCATCCGGAAGACGAAGTTGCCGGGGCTGATCTCGTTGCGGAACGACTTGCCGATCTGGGCGATCCCGAACGGCAGCTTCTTGCGGGTCGACTGCTGGACGTTCTTGAAGTTGACGTACGAGCCCTGGGCCGTCTCGGGCCGCAGATAGATGACCGCCGCCTCGCCTTCGACCGGGCCCATGAACGTCTTGAACATGAGGTTGAAGCGGCGCGGCGGCGAGAGCGGGCCGCCATCATCGGGACAGCGCAGCCCGAGCCGCTCGACGACGGTCGGATCGGCCAGGCCGGTCGCGGTCAGGTGCTCGGCGCCGGGCAGCTCGTCGAGCCGGAAGCGCTTGTGGTCCGTCTGGCACTCGACCAGCGGGTCGCTGAACGAGCCGACATGACCCGACGCGACCCACACCTGCGGGTGCATCAGGATCCCCGCATCGAGCCCGACGATGTCGTCGCGCTCCTGGACCATCGACCGCCACCAGGCCCGCTTGACGTTGTTCTTGAGCTCGACGCCCAGCGGGCCGTAGTCCCAGACGGCGTTGATGCCGCCGTAGATCTCGCTCGAGGGGAAGACGAAGCCACGCCGCTTGGCGAGCGAGACGATGGTCTCGAGCTCGGCGACGGCGGGCGCGACCGCGTTCAGGTCGGTCGTGGGGAGGGTCATGGGCTGGGGTCTCCGAGGAGCGCCCGGACCTGGCATGGCCGGACGCGATGACTGGATGCCGATGCTAGTCCATTTCTGACGAGCCCTCTTGACACTTGCCGATCTTGCGCTAGATTCGGTCGAACGACCGACTTCGGTCGAACGACCGAACGACAGAGGAGGACTCGAGTGACTGCGACGACCATCGATCCCGCGAAGCTGGAAGCGTTCGTCGGCCAGGCGTTGGTGGAACTTGGTGCGACCCTGAACTCGGCGCTGGTCGTCATGGGCGACCAGCTCGGGCTGTACAAGGCAATGGCCACCTCAGGGCCGATCACCTCGCAGGAGCTCTCGACGCAGACCGGCGCCGCCGAGCGCTACGTCCGGGAGTGGCTCAACGCCCAGGCCGCCGGCGGCTACATCACCTACGACCCCGAGACGGCGCGATACACGCTGCCCCCCGAGCACGCCATCGTCCTCACAGACGAGACGAGCCCCTACTTCCTCCCCGGTGCGTTCCAGCTGATGACTGCGAGCGTCCGTGACGAGCCGTCGATCACGAAGGCCGCCCGAACGGGGGCGGGCTTCGGGTGGGGCGAGCACAGTCAGGGCGTGTTCGACGGCTGCGAACGCTTCTTCGAACCGGGATACGCGAACAACCTCGCGGATGCCTGGATCCCGGCGCTCGACGGCGTCGAGGCCAAGCTCCGATCTGGCGCGAGCGTCGCCGACATCGGTTGCGGGCATGGCGCCTCGACGCAGATCATGGCAAAGGCCTACCCGAGCTCGCGCTTTGCCGGGTTCGATCTCCATTCGGGCTCGATCGCCCGGGCCAAGGACAGCGCGGCGGCGAGCGATGTGGCCGAGCGCGTCCAGTTCGACGTGGCGTCAGCCAAGGACTTTCCCGGTCGCGGCTACGACCTGGTGTGCTCTTTCGACAGCCTCCACGACATGGGTGATCCGGTCGGGGTCGCCCGTCATGTGCGCGAGTCACTGGCACCGGACGGGACCTGGCTGATCGTCGAGCCGTTCGCCAACGATCGGATCGAGGACAACTTGAACCCGATCGGACGGATCTACTACGCGGCCTCGACGCTCCTGTGCACGCCGTCGTCACTCTCCCAGGAAGTCGGACTGGCACTCGGCGGACAAGCCGGCGAGGCCCGCCTTCGCCAGGTCGTCACGGACGGCGGCTTCACGCGCTTCCGGCGCGCGACCGAAACGCCGTTCAACCTGGTGCTCGAGGCAAAGCCCTGAGCAGCGCAGGGGTACCAGACCGGGAGCCTCGCGCTCCTCGGTCTGGGCCGCGCCCCGGCTATGCTGGCGCTGTGAGCGACCCATCGATGGTGTCGCCGATCGGTCCCGACCGACCGGGCGGGGATCGGCGCGATCGTGGCGTGACCCGGGCGGCCATCATCGAGGCCGCCCGTGTCGCGTTGCTCGCCGAGGGCTACGCTCATCTGTCGACCCGTCGCGTCGCCGAGCTCGCGGACGTGCCGCTCAGCCAGATCCACTACCACTTCGGCTCGAAGCAGCAGCTCATCCTGGCCGTCCTGGCGGCGGAGAATGAACAGCTCCTGGCTCGCCAGCGCGAGATGTTCGACGCCCCCGAGCCTCTGTGGGTCCGCTGGGAACACGCGTGTGACTACCTCGACCTCGATTTCGAGTCGGGCTATGTCCGGATCCTCCAGGAGATGATCGCGGCCGGCTGGTCCGATCCCGACGTGGCCGCCGCCGTGCGTGCGATCACTGGCGGCTGGTATCGCGTGCTGGCCGACGCCGCTCAGCGCGAGCAGGAGCGCGGCGGCGACCTGGGTGGCTTCACGCCCGACGAGATCGCCGCGTTGATGGGCACGCCCTTCCTGGGCGCCGAGGAGCTGCTCCTCCTGGGCGTCTCCGAATCGGCCCTACCGATCCGCTCCGCCCTGCGCAAGGTCGGCGTCCTGCTGCGAGGTATCGCGCCGGCCGCCCCCGCACAGGAACAAGAGGTGGCCGGATGACGATCGAGCTGGCCTGGACGGCGGAGCCGGTCGACGAGACGATCCGGCCTGACGAGGCAGCCGCGATACGGAGCTGCCTGCTCGACTATTTCGAGGGCTGGTTCGATGGCGACACGGCGCGGATGGATCGGGCGCTCCATCCCGGCCTGGCCAAGCACGCGATCGGACAAGATCCGGCCCGGTCCGGCGTCCTCGACCTGACAACGAAGGCCGAGCTGATGGAAGCGACCCGAGAAGGCCTCGGCCTGGCTCGCGACGTTTCCGATCGGGCGATCCGGATCGAGATCGCGAGCGTGTCGGGCGACATCGCGAGCGCGATCGTCCACTCGGCGGTCTATGTCGAGTACGCCCTCCTGGCGCGCACCGGCGAGGGCTGGCGAATCACTGGAACCCTGTGGCACTGGGCGGCTGGCCATGGTCCGCGCGCCAACTGACCGGCCGGCGCCAGCCGTGGACCGGACATCCGCGACCCGCGCCGGCGAGCCTCCGAAGGTCCGAGAGCAGACCCGCGCCCGCCAGCCCGACCGGACCGGGTTCATCGAGCGGGACGGCGTCCGTGCGTTCTGGGAGGTTGCGGGCGAGGGCGAGCCAGCGATCCTGTTCGTCCCGACCTGGTCGATCGTGCATTCGCGGATCTGGAAGCCGCAGGTCCCCTACTTCGCCCGGCGCCATCGGGTCATCACCCTCGATGGGCGCGGCAACGGCCGGTCCGACCGGCCACCGTCCGCAAGCCAGTACTCCGAACGAGAGATGGCCGCCGACCTGCTGGCGACGCTCGATGCGACGGGCACGGATCAGGCGGTCGTGGTCTCGCTGTCCCTCGGCGCCCAGCGGTCGCTGGTCCTCGCCGCCGAGCACCCCGAGCGAGTGGCCGGCCTTGTCTTCCTGGGGCCGTCGGTGTCGCTCGGCCGGGGCCCCACCCGGCGGAGCCACTCGTTCGACGAGCCGCCCCCGACCAGCGAGGGTTGGGATCTCTACAACCGCCATGCCTGGCGGCGCGATTTTCGGACGTTCTTGGAATTCTTCTTCGGCGAGTGCTTCACCGAACCGCATTCGACGAAGCACATCGAGGACGCGGTCGCATGGGGCGGCGAGACCGACGCCGAGACCCTGACCCTCACCCAGGACGCCGAGGGGCTCGATGAGCCCACGACTCGTCGGATGGCGGCCGCGGTCCGTTGCCCGACGCTGGTCATCCAGGGCGAAGCCGACGCGATCGCCGGGCGGGGTCGCGGGGTCGCCCTGGCCGAGGCGATCCCGGAGGCGCGTCTGGTCATGGTCGCCGACGGCGGTCACATCCTGAATGCGCGCGAGCCGGTCATGGTCAACCTGGCGATCCGCGACTTCGTGGCGTCGGTGGGCGAACCGCGATGACGACCGCCACTCGACCCCCGACCACGCGGTCCGTCGATCACGGTCGTGCGGTCCTGCCCGATCGGACCGATCTCGTAACACGGCCCGACGGCGTGCAACTCGCCTTCGAGGTCTTCGGTTCGGGCGACCCCACGCTCGTGTTCCTCCCTTCGGCTCCCATCGTCCACTCGCGCCAGTGGAAGGGCCAGGTTCCGTACCTGAGCCGGTCGCATCGCGTCGTGACGTTCGACGGACGTGGCAATGGTCGGTCCGACCGACCGACCGATCCGGCTGCCTACCAGTCGTCGAGCCTCGTGAATGACATCGAGGCGGTCATGGATGCCACGGTGACCGGGGCGGCGGTTCTCGTCGGGTTATGTGGAGACGGGGTCTGGCCGGCGATCCTGCTGGCGGCCGCCATGCCCGAGCGTGTGCTTGGCATCGTCGCCTTTGCGACCGGCGTCCCTCTCCTGACGCCGCCGCACCCATGGCGCGTCCAGTGGTCGTTCGACGACGAGTTGCCGACCGACGAGGGCTGGGCCAAGGTCAACCGCCACTATTTCCGACGCGACTATCGCGGGTTCGCGCAGTTCTTCTTCGGCGACATGCTCACCGAGCCACATTCCACCAAGCAGCTCGAGGACGCCGTGGGCTGGGCGCTCGATGGATCGGTCGACGCGATGCTGGCCGATGCAGCCGTCGTCTCGGATCGGGACCTGGCCGTGCTCATCCGAGACTTCGCCCGCTCCATCGAGAGGACCGAGCCATGACCGCAGCCTTCGAATCGACGACCACGCCCGCGCCCCGCTCCTGGACGCGCGCCATGGCGCGCAAGCGTCGCGCCCTGTACATCTCCTCGCCGATCGGGCTCGGTCACCCCCAGCGCGACGTGGCCATCGCCGACGAGCTCCGGGCGCTCCGGCCCGACCTCGAGATCGACTGGCTCGCTCAGCACCCGGTCACGGCCGTTCTCGAGTCGCGCGGTGAGCGGATCCACCCGCTCAGCGCCGAGCTGGCCTCCGAATCGGCCCACATCACGGCCGAGTCGTCGGACCACGACCTCAACGCGTTTCAGGCGATCCGCCGGATGGACGAGATCATGGTCGCCAACTTCATGGTCTTCCACGATGCGGTCGAGGATGGCGAATACGACGTCGTCATCGGTGACGAGGCGTGGGATGTCGACCACTTCCTCCACGAGAACCCGGAGCTCAAGCGCACGGCGTTCGTCTGGATGACCGACTTCGTCGGCTGGCTGCCGATGCCGTCCGGCGGCGAGCGCGAGGCCTACCTGACCGCCGACTACAACGCGGAGATGATCGAGCACGTCGAGCGCTTCCCGCGCCTCCGCGACCGGGCGATCTTCGTGGGCGAGCCCGACGACATCGTGCCCGACGACTTCGGGCCTGGGCTGCCCCCGATCCGCGACTGGACGGAACGCCACTACGCGTTCAGCGGCTACGTCACCGGCTTCGACCCGGCGCCGCTGATCGAGGGTCGCGAGGCGGTCCGGCGCGAGCTTGGCTACCGTCCCGACGAGCGGGTAGTGATCGTCACGGTCGGTGGCTCGGGCGTCGGCGAGGCGCTGCTCCGGCGGGTCATCGCCAGCTATCCCGAGGCCGCCCGCCGCGTCAACGGTCTGCGGATGATCGCCGTCGCCGGTCCGCGGATCGATCCCGCGTCGCTCGACGCACCGGCCGGCGTCGAGGTCCGCGCCTTCGTCCCCGGCCTGTACCGGCACCTGGCCGCCTGCGACCTGGCCGTCGTCCAGGGCGGGCTGACGACCACGATGGAGCTGGCCGCGGCGCGCCGGCCGTTCCTGTACTTCCCGCTGCGCGACCACTTCGAGCAGAACCGCCACGTCCGTCACCGACTGGACCGCTACGGGGCGGGCCGCTACATGGACTACGACGCGTCGCCGCCGGAGATCATCGCCGAGGCGATCGCGGCCGAGATCGACCGCCCGATCGACTACCGGCCGGTCGAGACCGATGGCGCCGCGCGGGCGGCGGCGCTGATCGCACCGCTCATCTGATCGGCGGCGGACACCGCCCGCCGTCGGGCAGCACCTCGGCCAGCACCCCGCGAGCGTTGCCACGCTCCCGTAGCCCATCCCCTGCACGCTCCGGTCGATGAGCAGACGCCACAGGTGATTCGGCCCGATCAGATCGGTGTCGGATGCGAGACGATCCGCGGGCTGACGATGTCGCGAAGTTCGATCACCGCCATCAGCGGGGCACGGGCGCTTGGCGGACCTCGTCGAGGAAGGCCAGCGAGCGGGCGTCGCGCTCGAGGGCCAACCGCACGAACTCGCGCAGGGCAGCCTCGGTCTCGCGCTCCGTCTCGGGCGCCAGACGGAGCGTCGCGATCGCCTCGATGTCCAGGCGCTGGTAGGCCTTGAGCAGCTTGACCGCCTCCAGCGAGATGCCGGCTCGCTCATGGAGGGGACCCGGGCAGCGCTCGCACAGGATCCCGCCCAGTGGCGGCACCCAGCGGAAGCGCTCGTCGGACTCGAGGACGCGGTCGCACTCGACGCAGCGGTCGACCTCGGGGCGCTGGCCCAGCTCGTCGAGGAGGTGCATCTCGTACCAGCGGGCGACCCGGCCGGGGGCCATCTCGGCGTCGAGCAGCTCGTACGCCCGGCGGAGCAGGGTGTACAGCGGCTCGGCGGCGTGGCGCTCCTCGAGCGAGCGGTCGGCCAGCTCGGCGAGGTACCACGCGGTCGCCGCCGATTCGAGCGAGTCGCGCAGGCGGAGCCAGGCGTGACCGACGCTCACCTGGGTGACGACATCGAACGTCCGGCCCCGAGCCAGCGCGACGGTCAGCTCGGCGAACGGCTCGAGGCTGCCGCCCAGGCGCGAGGTCGGCCGGCGCACGCCCTTGGCGATCGCCTTGAGCTTGCCGATCCCGGGCGTGATGAGGGTCAGGACGCGGTCCGCTTCGCCCAGATCGAAGCGCGACAGGACGATCGCATCGGTCGTGTAGCGACGAGGGATGGGCATCGAGGCGACGGTACCACCGGACCGCCGGAGACGAGTGATCCGATCCGGCCCCGCCGACGAATGTTACCGTAGACGCCGGTGCGGTTGCGTCCCCCGCGCCGGCGTCGTTTCAGCCGTGGTTCCTGGCTCCGGGCAGATCGGCGTCGCGGGCTCGCCCCCCGGCCCAATCAGGCTACCTGTGCGGGACACGTTTCGTGTACACTCGCGCCACGATGACGACCGCCACGCCCGATATCGATCTCGCCACTCTCATCGCCGACACCGAGGGTGAGATCGTCCGCCTCGTCCAGGACCGCGATCCCTCGACCCACGGGCTGTACGAGATGGTGCGATACCACCTCGCGCTCGATGGGTCCGGCGCGTCCGGTGGCAAGCGGATGCGACCGTTGCTCGGCCTGCTCGCCTACGCGAGCATCACCGGCGAACACGAGCGGGCGCTGCCGGGCGCGGCGGCGGTCGAGCTCGGCCACAACTTCTCACTCGTCCACGACGACATCGAGGACGGCGACATCGAGCGCCGCCATCGGCCGACCCTGTGGGCCGTCCACGGCATCCCCCAGGCGATCAATACCGGGGACACGCTGTTCAGCCTGTCGCGCATCGCGCTCCACCGGCTGACCGACCTCGGGTTCCCCGATCGCACCGTCCTGCGCCTGATGCGGCTCTACGACGAGACCTGTCTCGCGCTGTGCGAGGGCCAGTACATCGATATCGCGATGTCCACCTCGGACGAGCTCATCAGCGTCGAGCGCTACTTCGACATGATCGGTCGCAAGACGGCCGCCCTGATCGCGGCCTCGATCGAGGCTGGCGCGCTGCTGGCCACGACAGACGAGGAGGTCATCGCCCGCTACCGGGGCTTCGGCTGGGCGCTGGGGCTGGCCTTCCAGCTCAACGACGACCTGCTGGGGATCTGGGGCCCGGAGCAGACGACCGGCAAGGAGCCGTCGGACGTCATCCACCACAAGAAGACGCTGCCGCTCATCTACGCCTGGGAGCATGCCGGCCCCGAGGACCGCGAGCGCCTCGCGACGCTCACGGCCAAGACGTCCCCGACCGCCGACGAGGTCGCCGAGGTGATCGCCATCCTCGAACGGACCGGCGCACGTGAGTACACCCGTGACCAGGCCCGCCACTACCGCGATGCGGCCCTCGCCGAGCTCGATGCCGCGGGCGTCGTCAAGCCCGATGCCCGCGCCCGCCTCGAGGAGATCATCGTCTCGGCGATCAGCGCCTGAGGTCTCGGCGCCGGCGGGCGCCTCGCGCGGCCCCGAAAACGTTCCGACGGCCTAGCGGTCGGCCTCGTCGTCCTGCGGCCCCTCCGGGTCGCGTTGACGGACCACCAGGACCTTGCCGACGCGGCGACCGTCGGTGGTCTCGACGGTCAGGGTCAGGCTGTCGATCACGACCTGGTCGCCGGGCTTCGGGACGCCGCCGATGCGGTGGTAGATGAGCCCGCCGACGGTGTCGTACTCGTCAGCGTCCTCGAGCCCGAGGTTCGTGTCGAAGAGCTCGGCAAGATCGTCCACGTCGGCCCGGCCGTCGACACGCGCCTCGTCGTCGGACAGTTTGACGATCATCGGCTCTTCCTAGTCGTACTCGTCCTGGATCTCGCCGACGATCTCCTCGAGCAGGTCCTCGATGGTGACCAGGCCGGCCGTCCCGCCGTATTCGTCGAGCACGATCGCGATGTGGACCTTGCGCCGCTGGAACTCGTGGAGCAGGTCGTCGACGCTCATCGACTCGGGCACGAAGACTGGCGTCCGCAGGATCGAGCGGAGCGAGGGTCGCTGGCCGGCGTCGCCCTTGAGGAACGGCAGCAGGTCCTTGGCGTACAGGATGCCGATGATCTCGTCGATGGACTCCTCGTAGACCGGGATCCGGCTGTGACCCTCCTCGATGACCTTGTCGATGGCCTCCTCCAGCGACGCCGGGGCCGGCAGCGTGACCATCGCGATGCGCGGGACCATGACCTCGTGGACGCGCTGGTCGCCGAGCTCGATGACCGCGTGGATCATCTGCTCCTCCTCGGCCTCGAGGATGCCCTGCTCGCCACCGCGCTCGACCAGGATCTTGAGCTCCTCGGTGCTCATCACGCCCTGGGCCTGGTCGCCGGCACCGAGCATCCGGGCGACGGTCGTGGTGATGGCCGTCAGCACCTGCACGAGCGGGCCGAAGACGCGTAGCAGGACCACGATGAAGCCGCTCAGGCGGAGCGCGAACGTCTCCGTGTGAGCGAGGGACAGGCTCTTGGGCACGAGCTCGCCGAAGACGATCGTGAAGAGGCTGAGCAGGAGGGTCACGATGATCAGCGCGAGGGCCCCGGCCGAGGTGCTGATGATCGGCCAGCCGGTCCGCTCGAAGGCCGTCTGCAGGCTTTCGGTCAGGTTGACCGCGGCGTAAGCCGACGCGAGGAAGCCCAGGAAGGTCAGCCCGATCTGGGTCACGGCCAGGAATCGGCCTGGCTGCGAGACGAGGCGCTTGACCCGCTGGGCGCTCTTGTTGCCTTCCTCGGCGAGCTGGTCGATACGCGTCCGGCGGATCGTGACGAGCGCGATCTCGGCGGCGACGAAGATGCCTTCGAAGAAGGTCAGCAGGACGATGACGACGATCTGGAGGATGGTCTCCATCTAGTCCGCCGGCTCCTCGGCCGTCGCCTCGCCAACCGGCTCGGCCGACTCGCGTTTCGTTCGGGGCTCGCGGATCCGGGCCGGAACGCCGACGGCCAGCTTGCCGGCCGGGACGTCGCGGGTGACCACGGCGCCGGCCCCCGTCCTCGCGCCCACCCCGACCTCGATCGGGGCGATCAGCATCGTGTCCACGCCGATGAACGCGCCATCGCCGATCGTCGTCGTGTTCTTGCGCGTGCCGTCGTAGTTGGCGGTGATCGCGCCGGCGCCGATGTTGACCCCCTCGCCGATCTCCGCGTCGCCCAGGTAACTCATGTGGTGCTGCTTCGAATCCGCGCCGAGATGCGTGTTCTTGAGCTCGGCGAAGTTGCCGACCTGGGCGCCGCGGCCCACGACCGTGCCGGGCCGGAGGTGACTGAACGGCCCGACCGTCGCGTCGTCCTCGATCGTCGACGACTCGACGACGCTCGCCCAGACCGTCGCATGCGCGCCGACCGTCGCGTCGATGAGCTGACTCCCGGCGCCGATGACGCTGCCGTCGCCGACGCTCGTGGTGCCGCGCAGGATGACGTTCGGCTCGAGCGTGACGTCGGCACCCAGGTCGACGGTCCAGTCGAGGTAGACCGTGGACGGGTCGCGCATCGTCACGCCATTGCGCATGTGGGCCTCGTTGAGGCGGACGCGCATGCTCCATTCGGCCGCAGCGAGCTGCGCGCGGTCGTTGATGCCATCGAACCGGCCGTCGTCCTCGAACCCGACGGCGCTGACGATCCGGCCATCCTCGCGGGCGAGCCGGACCAGATCGGTCACGTACAGCTCGCCGGTCGTCGGCGATGGTGCGAGGGCGGCGATCCGCCGTCGCAGCCAGGTCGCGTCGAAGGCATACAGCCCGGCGTTCGTCTCGTTGCCGGCCAGCTCCTCGGGGGTGGCGTCCTTTGCCTCGACGATCCGCTCGACCGTCCCGAACTCGCCGCGCACGACCCGCCCGAGCTGGGCCGGATCGGCGGCGAAGACGCTGGCCAGGGCGATCGCCGCGTCATCCTCCCGGCGTGCCTCGAGGATCGTGTCGAGATCGGCGCCGGTGACCAGCGGCACGTCGCCCGACAGGACGAGGATCTCGGTCGCCTCCTCGGGCAGGATCGCGAGCGCCGCCCCGACCGCGTCGCCGGTGCCGCGCGGCTCGTCCTGGAGCGCGAAGACCGCGCGATCGGCGAACACGTCGATCAGGGCCGCGACCGGTGGCGAGAAGACCACGATCGGGCGTCCGCCGCTCGCGCCCTCGGCGGTGCTCGCCCAAGCGTCGAGGACGTACGCCAGCATCGGGCGTCCGCAAAGTGGGTGAAGGACCTTGGCCGTCGGTGACTTCATGCGCGTGCCGAGGCCGGCCGCCAGTACCACGGCGGCCGTGCCGGTCGAGGGCGCAGGACTTGGGGGGTTCACGAGGGGCGGCGCCGTCGGTCGCAGATCGTGGAGCGGTGCTCGCTCACGACCCGATCGTGGGCCGGCGCGAATGAGTCAGCAGTCATCAGTGGGTCGGGGCATCGTAGGGGGGGCTCGTCGGGGGTGTCAACCGAGCCGGGCGATGACCTCGATCTCGACCCGGGCGCCCTTGGGCAGGGCCGCCACAGCGACCGTCGAGCGCGCCGGCGGCGGATCGGTCACGAACCGGCCGTAGATCGTGTTGACCGTCGCGAAGTCGGCCATGTCGACGAGGAAGATGGTGGTCTTGACGACATCGCCCCACGAGGCCCCCGCCGCATCGAGGACGGAGGTCAGGTTGGCCATCACCCGTTCGGTCTCGGGCTCGATCCCGCCCTCGACGAGGGCGCCCGTCACCGGGTCGAGGGCCGCCTGGCCCGCGCTGAACAGGAACCCGTCGGCGACGATCCCCTGGCTGTACGGCCCGATGGCGGCCGGCGCTCCGGCGGTCGAGACGGCTCGTCTGGTCACGGTTCGCTCCCTCCCATTGTCTGGCTGACGGTTTGGCTGACGATGGCGGTGGCGCACACGAACGGCGCCGACGACCCGGGCGCCACGAGGGTGCCCGCGGCCAGGGCGTCCCGGACGGCCTCGGCGGCGATCCCGGCCTCGGCTTCGGAATCATAGAGCGCCCACAGCGTCGGGCCCGACCCCGACAGCCCGATCGGGTGGCGCAGCAGCCGGCTGAGCGCCCGCTTGAACGGGACGAGCTCGGGGACGACGAGCGCGGCGGCGGGCAGCAGGTCGTTGGCCGAGGCGAGGACGCCCGCCCGGGCCACCATGTTGGCCGCGGTCAGCCCGGACCGCAACTCCTCGGCGAGGTGCGCCGAGGACATGCGGACCGCCCCGTCGCCGTGGCTCCGGATCGCATCGAAGGCGGCGAAGACCTCAGGGGTCGAGACCGCGATGACGGGTGTGACCAGGACCACGCCGGGCGTGCCGCGCAATCCGTGGAGGGGTGCGACACGCTCGCCCCGACCCTCGACCAGGGCGGGGCCGCCGGCCAGGAAGAACGGGACGTCCGATCCGAGCCGGGCGGCCACCGCCAGTCGTGCATCGCCGTCGAGCTCGGCCGCCCAAGCCTCCAGCGCGCCATCGACGGTCGCCGCCGCATCCGAGGACCCGCCGGCCAGACCGGCCGCCACCGGGATCCGCTTGTCGAGCCGGGCCGCCAGCGCAGGAGCCGGCCCGGGTCCGCCCGGCCAGCCGCCACCGACCGCCGTCCGGGCCGCGGTGAGTGCGCGCAGGACCAGGTTGTCGGCTGGCGGACCCGCATCGAGACCCGTCACATGGAGGGTGTCGTGCGTGTGGGTGGCGGGCGCGAGGCTGAGCCGGTCGGCCAGCGTCAGCGGCACGAACACGGAGTGGAGCGCGTGGTAGCCATCGTCCCGCCGCGCGGCGACGGCGAGGGTGAGGTTGAGCTTGGCCGGGGCCAGCCGGACGACCGGCGAGAGCCGGCGGAGCGGGTCGGTCACGCGGCGCGGCGGGTCGGTCACGCGGCGCCGCGCCGGCCACGGCCATCGGGGCCGATCGGGCCGAGCGCCTCGCGCAGCATGAGCCACTCCCCCACCGCGAGGGTCTGGGGGCGCCGGTCGGGGTCGATGGCGGCCGTCGCGAGGGCCGCGGTCACCCGTCCGGCATCGAGCGGCAGCTGCCGCGACAGGACGTTGTGGATCATCTTGCGGCGCTCGCGGAAGGCGGCCTGGACGAGCCGCCACAGCTCGTCCTCGGTCGCGGGATCCAGGCGATCGTCCAGCGCGTACGGCTCGACCACGATGACCGCCGACTCGACCGCCGGTTCGGGCTCGAAGGCCGCCGCCGGGACCCCGAATGCGATCCGCACCCGGGCGTGGTACTGCACGAACACCGACAGGTAGCTCATCTTCCCGGGCGGCGCGGCGATCCGCTCGGCGACCTCGCGCTGCACCATCAGCACGAGCCGCCCCGGACGCGGCGGTCCGCCCAGCAGCGCGTGCAGGATCGGGCTGGTGATGTGGTAGGGCAGGTTGGCGACGACGTCGTACGGCGGCTCGAGCAGGTGCAGCAGGTCCTGGTCGAGCGCGTCACCTTCGATCAGACGGAGCGTTTCCACCCCCTCGAACCGCTCGCGCAGGAAGCCTGCCAGCCCGCGATCGAGCTCGACCGCCGTGACCTCGGCGCCGGCCGCCAGCAGACCCGCGGTCAGCAGCCCGAGGCCCGGCCCGATCTCGAGGACCCGCCGCCCGGGCGGCGGGTCGGCCTCGGCCAGGATCGCGTCGAGGACGTCGGGATCGGCCAGGAAGTTCTGCGAGAGCGCGTGGCGGGCTCGCAGACCGGCGGCGCGCAAGGTGGCCCGGACGGCATCGGGGTCGACCCGGGGAGCGGACGCGCCGCTCATCGCGCGGCGAGTGGGAGTGAGGGGCGGGCGTCCAGATCCAGCCCGGCGCGCTCGCCGGCCGCGAACCGGCGCGCGCCGGCCGCGCCGATCATCGCCCCGTTGTCGGTGCACAGGGCGGGCCGCGGGACGATGAGTGGCAGGCCGCGCGCCTCCGCCTCGCCGGCCAGCCGGGCCCGCAGGACGCTGTTGGCGGCGACGCCACCGCCCATGACGATCGAGCGAGCGCCGGTGGCCTCGGCCGCCCGGATCGCCTTGGTCGCGAGCACGTCCACCACCGCGTCCTGGAAGCCCCAGGCGAGCTCGGCCACGACATCCTCGGGGAGCGGCGCGTCGGGCGTCGCGGCCAGGCCGGCGTCGGCCCGTGCCACGGTGATGATCCGGCGAGCCGCGGTCTTGAGGCCGGAGAAGCTGAGGTCGTACGAATCGCCCAGCCACGCGCGCGGGAAGACACGGTCGCGGCGGGTCGCATCCTCGGCCGCGCGCCCGATCGCGGGCCCGCCCGGATAGCCCAGGCCGAGCAGCCGCCCGACCTTGTCGAAGGCCTCGCCCGCCGCATCGTCAAGAGTCGTACCGAGCAGCCGGTAGGTCAGGTGGTCGCGCATCTCGGCGAGGAAGGTGTGGCCGCCGGAGACGACCAGGGTGACCAACGGGAATACCGGGTCCGGTCGGTCCGCCTCGCCCGGGTCGCGCAGCCACGCGGCGTAGACGTGACCCTCGAGGTGGTTCACCCCGACCAGCGGCCGGTCATGGACCCAGGCCAGCGTCTTGGCGAAGTTGATCCCGACCAGGAGCGATCCGGCGAGCCCCGGACCGTAGGTCACCGCGACCGCCTCGACGTCGTCCCAGCTCGCCCCGGCATCGGCCCAGGCTTCGTCCAGCACCGGCACGATCCAGCGCAGGTGGGCGCGCGCGGCGACCTCGGGGACGATCCCGCCCGACGGGGCGTGGAGGGCGACCTGGGACGCCACGACGTTGGAGCGGATCAGCCGGCCGTCCTCGATGAGCGCGATGCCGGTCTCGTCGCACGACGATTCGATGGCGAGGATGAGGCCGCCGCTCATGCGCCGGTCCTGGCGGACGTCACGGGTCGCCGGGCTCGTTGCCGGGCTCGTTGTGAATGCCGGGCCGCGCGGGCGCCGGTGCCGCGTCGACCGCGGCCCGCAGCCGGGCGACCCGCTCACGCATCGGGGGGTCGGCCAGCGGCTCGGTGGTCATGATCAGCGCGTCCTCGCCGTTGTCGCTGTAGTAGCGCGGCCGCAGGCCGACCGGGCGGAAATCGAACTTCTCGTACAGCCGCCGGGCGGGCAGGTTCGAGAGCCGAACCTCGAGGGTCGCCTCGTGCGCGCCGCGATCGGCCGCCAGGTCGAGGAACGCGAGGAGCAGCCGCTCGCCGATGTGCTGGCGGCGCCAGTCGGGGTGGACCGCGAAGGTGATGATGTGGCCCTCGTCGACCATCAGCCACATCCCGCCGTAGGCCGCGATCTCGTCGCCCACCCGGGCCACCAGGTACTGGGCGAGCCGGTTCGTCTCGAGGTCGTTGCGGTACGCCTCCGGCGGCCAGGGCGCGTCGAAGCTCGCCCGCTCGATGGCGTGCACCTCGGGCAGGTCCTCGATCCGCATCGGTTCGACGCGCAGGATCATCGGCGGTCGCGCGACCATGACACCTCCCCGGCTTCCGCGTTGACGCCGCGCGGCAGGGTCACATAGTCGGGCACGAGCCGCGCCAGATCGTCGGCGTCGCCGGCGGCCAGCCGGGCTGCCCCGAGCGCGATCAACGAGCCGCCAAGACGAGCCCGGGCCGCATCGCCGCGCTCGACCGCCTCGTCCGGGGCGCGGCCCGCGAGGTCGAGCGCGAGCAGCGTGACGCCGTTCGGGAGCTCCGGGTCGGTCCCGGCCGGGAGGAGCCGGGCCGGTGCGCCGCGTCGGGCGACGAGCCGGTCCGACGGACCCGCCGGGAGCAACAGCACGGCGTCGTCCGGCGCACCCGCAAGGAGGGCGTCGGCGGTCGGGATGCCGACGAGCGGCACGCCCAGCGCATGAGCCAGGCCCTTGGCCGTCGCGATCCCGACGCGCAGACCGGTAAAGGCTCCGGGGCCGGTCCCGACGACGATGCCCGCCAGCGAGCGCCGGTCGATCGCCCGCGCGTCGAGGAGCTCGACGATGGCCGGCAGCAGCGTCTCACCATGGCGATACCCGGCCGGCCAATCGCGGGTCTCGATGAGCTCGCCATCCGTCGTGCCGACCGCCACCACCACCCGAGTCATCGCGCTGTCGAGGGCCAGGATCACGGTTCGCTCGGGTACCGCGCGGCGGTCACTCACGGCACGACCTCGAGATACCGCCGCATGGCCTCGCCGGTCGCCCGGACGGTGATCTCGCGAGGCTCATCGCCCGCGCCGTCGATGACGATGTCCAGCCGCTCGGCGGGCAGCGCGGGACCGAGTCGGTCGGGCCACTCGACGAGCGTGACGCCGCTTGCCTGGCGGTCGTCGATGAGCCCGCCGGCCAGCGCATCGGTCGCATCGGCGAGCCGGTACAGGTCGATGTGGAACAGTAGCAGGCGCCCGGCGTACTCGGCCATCAGGATGAAGCTCGGCGAGGTGATCGTCTCGGTCACGCCGAGCCCCCCTCCGAAGGCCTTGGCGAGGTGGGTCTTGCCGGCTCCCAGGTCGCCCCACAGGCAGATCACGTCGCCCGCCTGGGCGACGCCGGCCAGCGCCAGCCCGAGGGCCGACGTCGCGGCCGG
This sequence comes from Candidatus Limnocylindrales bacterium, assembly GCA_038211705.1. Taxonomy (GTDB): domain Bacteria; phylum Chloroflexota; class Limnocylindria; order Limnocylindrales; family CSP1-4; genus SPCO01. The sequence continues at coordinate 16,839 of JBBQVJ010000006.1, forward strand.
ATCCGGGCTCGTGACATGGCGTTCGCGATCGGTCTCGACGGTCATCGTGGCCCCGAGCGTAGCCGAAGGGCCAACGGTTCGCCGGGTCGCTGTCTTGCGAGCGCACCGTCCACGCCGCGTGCCTCGGTCAGACGAAGCGCTCTAGGTCCCCGAGCGGAACCGCGGCGGTCGTCCCGTCCGGCAGATGGACGATCCCGGCCTCGAGCTGGACGCCGCCCGCAAAGCGGCGCGGTCCGACCGCCCGGACGAAGCGACCCTCGCGACCGGCCAGGGCACCCGCCCGGATGCGCACCAGGTCGATCGGCGGGTCGGGGATGACCAGGTTGGGCAGGTCGAACACGAGCGTCGGCGGATCGGTGACGATCGCCACCTCGCGACCGACAAGCGCGGCAAGCACGGCCTGGACCGCGCCGGCCAGCGGTCGGCGGACGGCCCCGTCGAGGACCAGCACCGCGAACGCCGGAAGCCGGTGGAGCGCCGCCCGCTGGCGCGCCTCGGAGGCCACGAAATCACGCCGCTCCTTGCTCGACAGGCCGGCAACCACGACCCCGCAGACACCCATCGCCCGAGCCCGGGTGAGGGTCTCGGCATCGACCCGAGAGCCGACCACCAGGATCGTTCCCGCCGAGCCGACATCGAGCCCGCCCGCGCGGAGCTCGCCGCTGGCACTGGTCTGGAGCCGGCCACGTGTCGGGCTGCCGAGGGCGACCACACCGCGGATACCGCGACCCGCGGCGCGGATCGTGATCCCCGTCCCGGGCCGAACCTCGCGAACGATCCCGGCGAACGGCGACTCGATCGCGTCGGCGATGTCACCGGTGGCCACCCGCCAGCGGCCGTTCCAATCGAAGACGTACTCGCCGCCGGGACCGCGGTCGTGGCCGCGGCGCGGCGGCCCGGCCCAACGACCGCCGGGCTGCGCGACGACCTCCTCGGGGATGTCCATCTCATCGAGCCGCGGGTCGCGCAGCCGCTCGGCGATGGGCGCTCCGACGACGACCGAATCGCCGGCCGCTACGAGTGGCCGGTCGCCGGGCGCGAGCGCGAAGACCCCATCGATCGGTGCGGCGATCAGCCGTCGGGCGGCGACGAGGCCGACATCGGTCGCGCTCACACCTCCCTCCCGGTCACGATCGCGGTCTGCCACGACTCGAGCAGCTCGCCACGAAGGTCCGCCCGGTCAGGCAGCTTGAGCGGGACGTCGCGCAGATCGACGACGAGCCCCCCGAGACCGCCGGTCACGTCGATCGCGAAGTGGCGCCCGCGCGCTCCGAGCTTGACCGTGTCGCGGAACTTGAACTCGGCGACGGCAGACGTCCCGGGCGGGAGGTCGATGAGGGCGAGGCTGCCGGGCATCAGGTCGAGCCGGGTGGAGCCGTCGCTCCCGTGCACGACCACCGAGCCGGCACTCCGGCCGGTGTGCATGCCGGCCGGCGTGACCACGGTCCCGAGCGGTGCGAGCAGGTCGTCGACCAAATCCGAGACCATCGCCCGGCGCTCGTCGGCATCGGGGATCGAGCCCAGCGGGGCGAGGATCCGGGCGTGGTCGAGCGCGAACTGGCCGGCACCGGGCCGGCGCAGCACGTCGACCAGCGCGAGCGCGACGGCCGGGGCCGGTGCCACGGCCCAGGCGCCGCCGGTCGCCACCACCAGGTCGGCCGGGGGCCGTTCGCTCCAGTCGGGCGTCCATTCGTCGAGGCGTCCGAGCGCCGCCCGGGCGGCGGCCATGCGCAGGGTCGAACCATCGGCGGTCGCGTCGGCCCAGGGAGCGATCCGCAGCTCGCGCAGGCGGTCGCGCAACCGGTGCCGGTCGGCACCCCAGGTCGACCACAGCCCGACCCGGTCGACGACCGCGTCATCGGGGTCGGCCGGGGCGAGGGCCGCGGTGGGGACGACGGCAAGGTCCAGCACCGGCGCACCACCGGCGACACCCGGCCCGGCGGCCGCCCGGGTCCCGGCGTCGAAGCCGATCTCGACGACATCGACCCGCCGGTCGAGGATCTCGGCGAGGGCCATCGCCCCGGCACCGAGCGCCCGTCTCGCGTCGTCGGGCGGGAGCGCCAGGTCGACCAGGAGCTCGGCCAGCGGACCGCCGGGCGCGCCACGCTTGGCGGCCGGCCCGAGCAGGACCTCGCCGGCGCGAGTCGCGACATCGCCGAAGGCGCTCAGGTATTCGGACATCCCGCCGGCCAGGACGACAGTGACGTCGCGCCGGCGTCCGGCGGCGGCGGCGAGTGCGGCCAGCTCCCCCAGGGCCCGCCGTTCGTCGGCGGCGGGCGGATCGCTGGCACCGACGAGGACGCCGGCCACCCCGCCATCGAGCAGCATCGTGGTCATGGCCAGCGGGTCCATCGACTCCGCGCTGCCCGATACGGTCCGCCAGCCGCTCCGCGACGCCGTCGCGACCAAAGGGGCGAGCGCACGCTCCGATGCCGCGACGACCGCCATGCGCTGGGGCGGGTGGCTGGCCACCTCGAGGCGTGGCAGGTCGACGGCGTTGCCGACCCGAAGCTCGAGCGAGGCGGCCAGCGATGGGTCGGCAGCCACCGCCCGGTCGCCGAGGACCGAGATGATGGCCTCGACATCGGAACCGGCCGGCATCGAGAGCGAGCCGATGAGACGCCAGCGCCCGCCGACCCGGCCGATCAGGGCGGCGGCGGTCGTGGCGGCGCCCGAATCGAGGGCCAGGAAGGCTCGGGGTTCGATCGTCACCCGTGCATGCTACCCGCCCGGGCCGCGGGCCGGTGATGGCGCGATCCGGTCAGGCGTCCCAGGCGATCTCGTCGTCCGTCTCCTCGAGACGGGCGATGAGCAGCTCGATCCCGGTGTCGTCGGCGAGGATCTCGCTGGCCGACGCAAGGTCGCCACCAAAGACGCCGCGCAGGACGGGGTCGAAGAAGAGCATCGCGTTGGCGCCCAGCGCCCGGTACGGCCGGCTGGCCTCGAGGAAGTGGACGGCCGGTCCGGTCAGCCCGCGCAGCTGGATCTCGCGGGCGACCTGCTCGACGAGCTCGTCACGCTGCTCCTCGGTGGCCTCGTACGAGCTGGTCATGCCGGCGCGCCCCTGATCGTCTCGGCGGCCGGATGGAGGACGGCGCTGAAGGCCTGGTAGGCGGCCGTCCCACGCAGAGCGAAGATGACGTGATCGATCGTCGGGCTGACGGCCAGCTCCTCGCGCACGGTCTCGACCGTGATCCGGGCGGCCTCGTCGAGCGGGAAGCCGCCGACCCCGGTCCCGAGCGCCGGGAAGGCGATGCTGGTGGCCCCGATCTCGCGGGCGCGGGCCATCGCGCTCCGGACGGCGGCCTCGATGACGGGTCCGCTCGTGCGACGATCGCGGTCGAGCGAGACGGCGTGGATGACGGCCTTGGCAGCGAGCTTGCCCGCTGACGTCACGATCGACTCACCGAGCGGGACCGGCGCCTGGCGCACGGCGGCGAACTCGATCGAGTCGCCACCGGCGCGTTTGAGCGCCCCGCCGACGCCGGTCGACATCCAGAGCGACAGATTGGCCGCGTTCACGATGGCGTCGACCTCCAGGTCGCAGATATCGCCGTTCCACAGTTCGATGCGCGCCAAGCTACCCCCTGCGCTCGGTGAGCGTCCGCAAACCGACCGGCCTCGCCGCGGCATGGTACACCCGAGGCAATCGTCGGGCCATGCCGGTGACCACTTCCCACGTGTTCGTGGTGCGCTCCTGCGCCAGGGCCTCGGCGGTGATCCGCTCGTCCCGGTCGGCGCCCAGCAGCACGAATTCGTCGTCGGTGTCGACCGGCGGCCCGGGCACGTCGGTCACGTCGGCCATGACCGCGTCCATCGCCACGTTTCCGACGAGCGGGACGCGCTGACCGCGAACGATGGCGCTCGCCCGATTCGAGAGCCGGCGCGACCAGCCATCGCCATAGCCCAGCGGCAGGGTCGCGATCCGGCTCGGTCGGGCCGTGCGAAACGTCGGGCCGTAGCTCACACCCCAGCCCGTTGGCAGCTCGGCCACGCGGACCGGACGAGCGATGAGCGACATCACGGGCCGCAGCCGCGCCGCAAGCTCGCCGGGGATCGCTGTGCCGCTGAGCTCGTCGGGGACGATGCCGTAGACCGCCAGACCCGGCCGGATCCCGTCGTAGGCGCGCACGTCGGCGGTCAGCAGCCCGGCGCTGGCGGCAGCGTGGCGCGGCGGCAAGGCGACGCCGGCGTCCGCCACCGCCCGCACAGCCGCCTCGAACCGGTCGATCTGGCCGGCCGTGATGCCGGCGTCCTCGACCGCCTGGAGATGGGTCCACATGCCGGCCAGGGCGATGCCCGGGGCGGCCGAGACGAGTCGCGCCACCTCGACGAGGTCGGGCTGGCTGAAGCCGCCGCGACCCAACCCGGTCTCGACCTCGAGCTCGACCGCGAGCGGGGCCGCCGGGTCGAGCACCGCGGCCGCACGGACCATCGCCGCCACGCCTCGCCGGTCGCCCGCGGCGACCGCGATCCGAAGCCGGGCGGCGGCGCCGACCCATGTGGGCGGAACGGGGTAGAGCACCAGGATCGGGGTGGTGACGCCACCCTCGCGCAGCTCGAGCGCCTCATCGAAGGCCGCCACGCACAGGCCGTTGACACCGGCTGCCTCGAGGGCCAGCGCGATCGGCACCGCGCCGTGGCCGTAGGCATCCGCCTTGACCACGGGTCGGACCGGGACGCCCGGGCCGGCCAGCTCGCGGATGACGGCCAGGTTCCCGCGCAGCGCGTCAAGGTCGAGCTCAAGCCAGGCGTTCCTGGGCAGCGCCGGGAGACCCGCCGCGGCGAGCCGCGCCTCGATCGGCGGTCGTGACGGCGTTCCGGTCACGCCGGTCATGCCGGTCCTGTCCGTCCTGTCCGTCCTGGCTCGACGCGTCTCAGCGCAGGTCCCCCGGCGGGCTGCCGGCCGGCCCGCCGGCGTCGGACCCCGCACCGGGCACGGTCTCGCGCGCGGCGAAACCCAGGCGCTTGGTCGCCCTCTTCCGCTCAGCCACAGCCACCAGGCGCTTGCGAGCCATGGCCAGGCCGTCTGGCAGGTCGGACGCCAGCATGCCGGCATCCCCGAACCGCTCGCGACCGGCATCACCGGCGAGCCCATGCAGGTAGACCCCCAGGCGAGCCGCCGCAAATGGCTCCAGCCCCTGGGCGAGGAGCGCACCGATGGCGCCCGCCAGCACATCCCCGGTCCCGCCCGTGGCCAGCGCCGGGTTCTCGAATGGGGCGATGGCCGCGGCGCCGTCCGGGGCCGCGATGATCGTCCGGGCGCCCTTGAGGACCACCACGGAGCCCCAGGTCGCGGCCGCGTCCGTGGCGGCCGCAAGCCGGGCGGCATCGTCGTCCTCGAGATCGCCGTCATCGGCCGGCGTGTCGCCGCTCCCCGCCCGCAGCCGCGCGAACTCCCCGGCGTGGGGGGTCAGGACAGCCGGCCGCCGCTCGCCCTCCCACCAGCCATCCATCGTGGCCATCGAGCGGAGCGCCTCGGCGTCGAGGACGATCGGCGCCGAATCGGCCTCGCCGGAGAGCGTCAGCAGGGAACGGACGAGCTCGGTCGTCGCGAGACCCGGCCGCAGCCCGGGCCCGACCACGATCGCGTCGTGCTCGTGGTCCAGGATCCGCGCCATCGCCGGCTCCGGATCGATCTCCTCGACGTCGTCCTCGGGAAGCGCCATCGTGGTGGCCTCGACGACCTTGGCCGCGAACAGCGGCTGGAGCGACTCGGGGATCGCCAGGGTGACCAGCCCGACCCCGCTCCGCCCGGCTGACCGGCACACGAGCAGCGCAGCGCCGGCATAGTCGAGCGAGCCGGCGATGACCAGCAGCTTCCCGAACGAGCCCTTGTGACCGCGAACGGACCGCTCCGGGATCAGGCCCGCGACGATGTCGTCATCGAGACGGGTGGCGCCGGCCGGGAAGCTGCTGCCGCGATCGGCGCCGGCGGTCACTCCCTGGGCATCGCGTCGGCCGAAGCCGACCGGGACCCGCTCAGGCATCGCCGGGCTCCGATCCGATCGGCTGCGGGGCGTCCGAGGCGAGCGCTTGGGCGCCACCCGCCTCGGCGGTCGCGCGCAGGCGCTCGATCCGGGCGAGGATCCGCCGCTCGCGCTCGTCGAGGCGCTCCTCGATGTCTGGCGGGAAGACATACCGCCCGCCGGTCATCCGGACACCGAAGGCGATGGCCACGGCATAGTCCGATTCGTGGGTGATCGACAGGGCGATCCGCTCCATCCCGAGCTGCTCGGCGCGGGCGGCCGCCCGTCCGTGGAGCCGGACCGCGGGCTGGCCGGTCGGCAGACGCTCGACCTCGATGTCACGCCAGCCGATCCCCCGGACACCCAGGCCGAGGACCTTGGAGACGGCCTCCTTGGCCGCCCAGCGGCCGGCCATCGTCTCCGGCCGATCGCGGACATAGCGGCGCTCGGCGTCGGTCAGGACCCGGGCCGAGAAGCGCGACCCGAATCGCTCGAGTGACGCCCGGATCCGCTCGACCCGGATGATGTCGATGCCGAGCTCGGTCGTCCCGGCCGGCGCGAGACCGGGCGGGGGTGCGACCGGATCGCCAGGCTCGCCGGCGGGCACGTCCCCTACTCCACCGTGACGGACTTGGCCAGGTTGCGTGGCTGGTCGACGTCCGTGCCGCGGGCGACCGCGATGTGGTAGGCGAACAGCTGGAGCGGGATGATGGCCAGGACCGGGCTGAGCGCCTCGTGCGTGTCGGGGACGCGGCAGATGTCGTCGGCATAGTGCTCGATGGCCTCGTCGCCCTCCGTCGCGACCGCGATCACCCGGGCGTCGCGGGCCCGGCCCTCCATCACGTTGCTGATGAGCTTGTCGTAGACCTTGGAGCGGGTCGCGACGGCGACCAGCGGGCACTCGGCGTCGAGCAGCGAGATGGGTCCGTGCTTGAGCTCGCCCGCCGCATAGCCCTCGGCGTGGACGTAGCTCACCTCCTTGAGCTTGAGCGCGCCCTCCAGAGCGGCCGGGTAGGTCGCCCCGCGGCCCACGAACATGAACCCGCGCGAGTTGACGTACCGGCGGGCGAGATCTGGCGTCGTGATCGCGGCGGCGGCCAGCGCCCGGGCGGCCGCCGATGGCAGGGCCCGCAGCGCGGCTCCCAGCGCCAGCTCCTCGGCGTCGGGAAGCGTGCCCCGGATCTTGGCGATCGCGGCGGCCAGGATGACCAGCGTGGTGACCTGGGTGACGAAGGTCTTGGAGGCGGCGACCGCGATCTCCGGCCCGGCCTGGAGGAACAGGACCGCGTCGGATTCGCGGGTGATCGCCGAGCCCACGGTGTTGGTCACCGCGATGACCGGGCAGCCCCGTTCGCGCGCGAGCCGAGTCGGCGCGATCGTGTCGGCCGTCTCGCCCGACTGGGTCACCGCGATCACGAGGGTCCGCTCGTCGAGCGGCGGCGAGTAGCGGAACTCTGAGCCGATGTTGGCCCGGACCGGGATCCCGGTCCAGTCCTGGAGGGCCGACGCCCCGACCAGCGAGGCGTAATGGGCGCTGCCGCAGGCGATCAGCTCGATCCGGGTGACGCTCCGGAGGATCTCCTCGAGACCGGCCAGCTCATCGATGGCGATCCGGTTGGCGCGATCGACCCGGCCGGCGATCGACTGGCTGAGCGATTCTGGCTGTTCGTGGATCTCCTTGAGCATGAAGTGCTCGTAGCCGCCCTTCTCGGCCGCCTCGGGCGACCAATCGATCGTCGTCACCGGGCGCTCGAGCTTCGTGCCGGCGACATCGGTGATGGTCACGCCCCACGGCCGGATGTCGGCGACATCGCCGTCCTCGAGGAAGACGATCTGGTCGGTATGGGCCAGGATCGCGGCCACGTCCGACGCCAGGAAGCTCTCCCCGCCGCCCAGGCCGACGATGAGCGGCACGTCCTTGCGCGCGCCGATCAGCCGGTCGCCCTCGCCGATGTGCATGACCACGATGGCATACGCGCCCTCGAGCTTCCGAAGGGCGGCTCGCACCGCGTCGGCGAGGTCGCCCTCGTACGCCTCCTCGACGAGGTGGGCGATGGCCTCGGTGTCGGTCTCCGAGGTCAGCGTGTGGCCGCGTGCCTCGAGCCCGTCGCGCAGGTCGCGAAAGTTCTCGATGATCCCGTTGTGGATGACCGTGATCGCGCCGGTGCAGTCGCGGTGCGGGTGTGCGTTGAGGTCATTCGGCCGGCCGTGCGTCGCCCAGCGCGTGTGGGCGAGCCCGATGGCCGCGTGTGGCGTGCGATCCGCGATCGCGGTCTGGAGGTTGATCAGCTTGCCGGCCCGTTTTTCGACGAAGAGATCCCCGGCGTCATCGACCAGGGCGATGCCCGCCGAGTCGTAGCCCCGGTACTCCAGGCGCTTGAGCCCCTCGATCAGGATCGGGCCCGCTTCTCGCGGACCGGTGTAACCGACGATGCCGCACATTGGGGTCTGCCTCTCGCTCGTGCCCGCCGACTGCGGTCGGCGGGTCGTGGTGACGTCCCTTGGCGGGCACCGGGGTTAGTTTAGTCGCTCCCCGGCGAGGGCCGCGAGCGAGTCGGCAAGCTCGGAGACCAGGGCCTCGTCCGGACCCTCGACCATCACCCGCAACGCGGGCTCGGTGCCCGACGGGCGGACGAGGACCCGACCCGAGGTGCCAAGTCGCGCGGTCGCGCCGGCGATGGCCCGCTGGAGGGTCGGGTCTCCCTCCCACTGATCCTTGTGACGCGCCTTCACGGCCCGCTGTTGCTGGGGCAGCATCGGGATCTCGGCCGCGAGCTCGGCCAGGGTCGCCGAGCGGGCGGCCATCACCCGCAGCAGCTCGAGCGCGGTGACGATGCCGTCGCCCGACGTGGTGTGCTCGAGGACGATCACGTGGCCACTCTTCTCGCCACCCAGGACGGCGCCCGACACCTGCATCCCCTCGAGGATGTACTTGTCGCCGACCGGGGTCCGCACGACCTGGCCGCCGGCCGCCTCGACCACCGACTGGAGCCCGCCGTTGGACAGGACCGAGACGACCAGGCCACCACCGGGCAGGTCGTTCCGGCTCAAGCGATCGAGCGCCAGGATGCCCAGGACCTGGTCCCCGTCCACGACGACCCCGTCGGCATCGACCGCGATCAGGCGGTCGGCGTCGCCATCGAGGGCGAAGCCGGCGTCGGCGCCCTCGGCGAGGACCGCTGCCGCCAGCGAGGCCGGCGCGGTCGCGCCAGACCCGACATTGATGTTGATCCCATCGGGCTGGGCATGGATGACGATGATCTCGGCCCCGGTCGCGCTGAGGATCGCCGGCCCGACCGCCGACCCCGAGCCGTTGGCGGCGTCGAGGACGAGACGCAGACCGCCCGCGTCAACCGCGGATGCGAGGGCCAGTCGGTGGGCACGGTAGTCCTCGAGCCGGCCGGCGGCCTCGACCATCTGCCCGAGCTCGGCGTTGGGGGCGCCGGCCAGCTCCTCGGTCCGCCAGATGAGCTGCTCGAGCTCGTCCTCGACCGAATCGTCGAGCTTGAGCCCGTTGCCGTCGAGGACCTTGAGGCCGTTGTCGAGGGCCGGGTTGTGCGATGCCGAGACCATGATCCCGGCCGCGAACGGCCCCTGCCCGGCGATGAAGGCGAGGGCCGGCGTCGGGACGACCCCGACGATGTGGACATCGACCCCGAGACTGGTGGCACCGGCCGCGATGGCCGCCACGAACATGTCGCCCGATCGCCGCGTGTCCTGACCGACGACGATCGCGCCGCCGCGCCCGACCAGGTGATGGGCGACCGCCCGGCCGAGCGCATAGGCGACCGGCGGCTTCAGATCGACGTTGGCGACACCGCGGATCCCGTCGGTGCCGAAGAGGCGGGCCACGCTCGCTCAGCCGCCGGGAGCGCCGGACGCCGCCGGGCTCGGCGCCGAGGTGGCGATCGTCACGGTCACCGCCGGCGGGCTCGACGCGACCAGGGTCATCCCGACCGGCAGGTTGGCCGTGACCTGGACCTCGTGCTTGCCAGGTTTCAATCCGGTCACGTCGAGGTCCATCACCAGGGCCGCGCCCGACAATCGGTCGAGCTCCGCGATCGAGCCGCCGATCGTGACGAGGACGCGGTCCGTCGAAAGCGTGTAGGCGAGGTCGTTGGCGGCGCCGACCAGGCGCAACCCGGCAGTGAACGTTCTCGTGCCGGTGACCGGGCGCAGCTTGACCGACACGGTGATGGTTTCGTTGCTCACGGACACGATGCCGGTCGGCGTGGCCAGACCGACCTCGACCGATCGGTCGCTGGAGACGCCGGTCATCGGGATCGGCTCGGTGTCGACCTGGGTCAGCGCCGCGATCTGGTCGGCGTCGCCGGCCACCAGTACGGTCTGCGGATCGACGGTCACCGATTCGATCTCGAACCCGGCGGCGGGATCACCGGTGACGACGGCATGGACGGGGACGTTCTTGCGCTGGCTGTTCGACGTGACCGGGATCGTCACCCGGGCCGTCGCCGGCGTGACCTCGAGCGGTCGCAGGGCGTTGCCCAGCTTGTCCACCGGGACCAGCGGGACGTCGGCGTCGATGTCGATCCCGGCGCCCTGGATGGCGACGTCGGCCCGCACGGCATCGACCTGCGAGACGAGTGTCGCCGCGCCCGACACCGTGACGGTGGCCGGATCGGCGATCGCCGGCCCGAGCGTCGTGCCATCGGGCGCCGCGCCGTGGACGATCTTGACCGGCACATCGTCCCGGGAGATGAGTCGGTCGACCTCGATCTTCGCGAACGGCGGCTCGTGGCCCAGCACCCGGATCCGCGAGTCGGGCGTGGTGACGTCGATCTGCACGCTCACGAGGCCGACCTTGTCGCCGAGGCCGGACAGGTCGATGGTGGCCAGGAACGTGCTGGTCGCGACCGAGACGCCGGGTGGCGCGAAATAGCGGACCAGGGTGACCGGGTCGGGGGTCAGCGGGAGGACCACGGTGTCCGGCGGTCGATTGATGTACTGCACCGGGATCACGCCGGGGAAGGCCTGGGTCTGCTGCGAAACGGCCAGCCCGCCATACATCAAGGTGGCCAGCAGGACGGCAGCGACCTTGAGCGGCCAGTTGTTGAAGATCCGGGCGAGGATCCGCCTCACCGCGGCGCCCGGGCGGGCCTGGACGCGACGACGTCGTCATCGCTCGCGGCGGGCGGCGGCTTCTTGGGTCTTGCGACGGGACGGGCGGACCCCGACGTCCCGGTCGCGGCGGACGGTGGCTCCGTAGCCGCGGCCGTCGCGACCGACGCGCCCGGGCTCCCGGTGGTGGCCGAAACGGCCGGGCTCGGGGTCGTGCTCCGGGTCGCGGTCGATCCGGCCGGACTTGCCGTCGCAGCCGGGGTCGCCTGGTTCGTGGTGGTCATGACCGTTGGCTGGGCGGTCGCCTGGGGCCTCCGCTGACCGGTCGGCCGACCGACGAACCGGCGGATCTCGCGCAGTCGCGGCGCACGCCCGGCCAATCCGTGCGGGCGGGACGTGCGCCAGCCGAAGGCGCCACGGCCCTCGCTGGCCGGGTCGAGCAACCCCTGGATCGCCCGGGCCAGCCCGGCCTCGGTCAGGTTACGCACGATCCTGGCCCGCTCGACGAGGCTGATCTGGCCGTTCTCCTCGGAGACGACCACCACGACCGCGTCGGTCTGCTCGGTGATCCCGAGGGCCGCCCGGTGGCGCGTCCCGAATCGCTCGGTGTGGATCGACGTCTCGGCCAGTGGCAGCAGGGTCCCGGCCGCCACGATCCGATCCTCCCGGATGATCACGGCGCCGTCGTGGAGCGGCGACTTGGGCGTGAAGATCGTGACCAGCAGGTCGGCCGAGACGTCGCCGTGGACCATCACCCCGGTCTCAGCCACCTCCTCAAGTCCGGTCTCGCGCTGAAGGACGATGAGCGCGCCCTGGCCCTCGGCGGAGAGCTCGGCCGCGGCGCGCGCGACCTCGTTGGAGACATGGACGGCGAGACGCGTCTCGGCCGGCGAGAGGAGCCAGCCGAACGACCCGACCCGCCCGATCCGCTCGAGCGCCCGACGCAGCTCGGGCTGGAAGATGACGACCAGGGCGAAGAGCCCGACGACGGCGCCGGCCTGGAGGATCTGGGTCAGGAGGTGGAGGTCGAAGGCGACCGCCAGGGCGTAGACCAGGAACAGGACGCTGACGCCGATCACGAGGCGCACCGCGCGCGTGCCGCGGATGAGCTTGAACAGCCAGTAGATCAGGAGCGCCGTGATCCCGATGTCGACGATCGTGTTCGGGTGGACCTGGTCCAGGATCGGCGTGAGGGGGAGCATCGGTCCCGAGTGTACATCGTGACCCCGGCCGAACGGGGCTTCGAGCCCATCGCTGCGGGGTCAGGCGCAGATCGCTGCGAGCTTGGGATCGTCCGGGAACCGCGCCGCCGCGAGGTAGCACAGCCTCGCCCGGGTCGCCCCGTCGCCGGTGAGCAGGGACAGGCGACCGAGCAGCAGCAGCTTCTCGGCGGCGGGACCGCGCCAGCCGCGGTCGAGGTAGAGCTCGGCCAGCAGGAGGTGGATGTCGGGGTCGGACGGCAGGATCGCCAGCGCCTGGTAGCAGGCATCCATTGCGGCATGGAACTGGCCGACCGCCCGATGGCCGATCGCGGCGGTCAACGCCCGACGCCGGGCCTCGTCAAGATCGCCCGCTTCGAGCGCCTCCTCGACGGCGAGGGTCAACAGCGCCGGATCGGGGGCTGCCGGCGGCTGCGGGTCGGCGACACCCGCGTCGGTCTTGCCGGTCGCGGCATCGGGCCGCGGCCTGGGCTCGACGCCCGGCACGGAGTCGAGGAGGCCGCGCGCGCGCTCGAGCGCCTCCGAGGCGGCGGCATCGCCGGGCGCCGCCACGCGCAGCTTTGCGACAAGGCTCTCGACGTGACCCCGGCGACCGCGCGATTCGGCCAGCTCGAGGGCGCGCCGGGCGACGTCGCAGGCGTCCGCCAGCCGCCCGTCGCGCTCGAGGATGGCCGCCAGCCGATCGAGCATGTCGGCCGCCTCGGCCCGCCGACCGAGCGTCGCCAGGACATCGGCCCGACCATGCATCGCACCCTCGTCCGACGGGGCCCGGTCGAGGGCCGCGGCGTACGCAGCCAGCGCGTCGTCGGATCGACCCAGCCGGGTCAGCACGCCACCGAGACCGACATACGGCAGGGCACGCTCCGGAGCGATCCGGGCCGCGTCGCGGTAGGCCGCCGCAGCGGCATCGAGACGCCCGCGCAGGGCGGCCATGTGCCCGCGCCGAAGGGCATCCTTGTACTGCTCGTAGAGGACTTCGCTCACTCTGCCTCCGTCCCGCCGAGGACCTCGGCCAGGAGCGCTTTCTGGACGTGGAGCCGGTTCTCCGATTGATCCCAGATGAGACTACGCGGTCCATCCATCACCGACGAGGTGATCTCCTCGCCGCGGTGGGCCGGCAGGCAGTGCATCGCCCACGCATCGGGACCCGCGGCATCGAGGAGCGCGTCATCGACGCGATAGCCGGTGAAGGCGTCGCGCCGCGCCTCGGTCTCGGCCTCTTGGCCCATCGAGGTCCAGGCATCGGTGTACACGACGGCCGCGCCTCGGACCGCCTCGTGGGGATCGTGACCGAAGGTCAATCGTCCGCCGGCATCCGCCGCCAGCGCCTGGGCGCGGGCTACGATCTTCTCGCTGGGTTCGTAACCCGCCGGGTGCGCCAGGCGGATCTCCATGCCGAGGGCCGCGCCGAGCAGGGCGAGCGAGTGATAGACGTTGTTGCCGTCGCCGACGAAGGCCACGACGAGGCCCTCGAGCCGCCCGAACCGCTCGCCCATCGTGAAGACATCGGTCAACGCCTGGCAGGGATGCTCGCGGAGGGTGAGCCCATTGATGACCGGGATGGCCGCCTGGGCGGCCAGCTCCTGGGCGACCTCGTGCGGCCCGGTGCGGACGACGATGCCGTCCACGTAGCGCTCGAGGTTTCGGGCGACGTCGCGGACGCTCTCGCGGGCGCCCAACACGACATCGTGGGTCAGATAGATCGCATGGCCACCGAGCTGGATCATCCCGGCCTCGAACGTGACCCGCGTCCGCAGGCTTGGCTTCTGGAACAGCATCGCCAGGGTCCGCCCGGGGAGCGGCGGGCCGGCATGCCGTCGCATGACCCGGAACTCAACCTTGAGCGCCGTCGCAGTGGCGAACACCCGCCGAACCTCATCAGCCGAGAAATCGGCCACGCTCAGGAAGTCGCGACCTTGCAGCGAACCGGCGGTCATCGAATCGCCGCGCCGGGTAACGCCACGCGTGCGCCTAGCGCTTGGTGTACTGAGGTGCCTTGCGCGCGCGCTTCAAACCGTACTTCTTGCGCTCCTTCATGCGCGGGTCACGGGTCAACAGCCCGGCCTGGCGCAACGGAAGTCGATGGCTCTCGGGGTCGAGCTCGAGCAGAGCCCGGGCGATGCCATGCCGGATCGCGCCGGCCTGGCCGGTGACGCCGCCACCCTCGACCTTGATCATGACGTTGAAGCGGCCCTCGGTGCCGGTCACCCGAAAGGGCATCCGGACGTCGGACTCGTTGACCGCGTTCCCGAAGTGCTCCTCCATGGTGCGGCCGTTGACGACGATCTCGCCCTCACCCGGCAGGAGCCGGACGCGGGCGATGGCCGTCTTGCGGCGACCGGTACCGGAGTAGAACGAAGGGATCGACATGGTCAATGGGCTCCTGGTCAGGTGAGCGGCTCAGGCCGCTGGGCCTGATG
>JBBQVJ010000007.1:0-30835 GCA_038211705.1 Candidatus Limnocylindrales bacterium
CGCGTGCTGGCCCGAGCACATGTGGCGCACCGGGCCGGCCTTCTCGCCGTCGCGGGCGAGGCGCGCCGCGGTCAGCGCATCGAGTGGGGCTCCCTCGGACCCGTTGGCCAGCAGCGCCTGGCTGACGCCCGAGCGTCGATAGAGGCCCTGAAGCGTCCGGACGTGGAGGTCCTCGCCCGAATGCGAGCTGGCCAGAATGGCGATCTCATCCGGCTGGAGATCGAAGGCGGCGATGCCACCGGCCTCGATGAGGGCCAGCAGCCCGAACGGCTTGACCGTCGAGCGCAGTGTCACCAGCCGATCGGGGTCCCCCAGCTGGCGCAGGATGCGGCCGGCGGCGTCGGCCTCGACGATGTCGCCGCGATGGACGCTCTCCTCGATGTCGTTGCGAAGCTGCCGGGCGAGGATCGGGGCCACGATCCGACCACGACCAGCGGACCGCGTCGACAGGCGCGGGGGTCGGGGCTTGGCGGGAACGGCAGGTGCGGGCACGAGCGGATCGGTCTCCGGTTGCGGCGCGACGTCGACGCCAGAAGGCGAGGATACCGCGACCGTTGCTACGATGGGTCTCGAGAGGCCCAGCCCGTCCCCCCGGAGGTCCCCGAACCGCCCATGACCGCCCCGAACCTCCACGTTTCGCAACACCCGGCGGTGCTGCACAAGCTGGCCATCCTGCGGGATGAGGCGACCGAGCCGAAGAAGTTCCGCGAGGTCGTCCGCGAGCTGTCGTGGCTGCTCGGCTACGAGGCCCTGGCCGACGTCCGCGTCAAGACGCGCGAGATCCGGACCCCGCTCGAGCCGATGACCGCGCACGAGCTCGGCGAGCGCGTCGGGTTCGTGCCGATCCTGCGCGCCGGGCTGGGCATGGTCGATGCCATGCTCGAGCTGATGCCGACCGCGCAGGTCTGGCATCTCGGGCTGTTCCGAGACGAGCGGACGCTGCGGCCGGTCGAGTACTACAACAAGCTGCCCGACTCGGCGACCGTCGACCTGTGCCTGATCCTCGACCCGATGCTCGCCACCGGTGGCTCCGCGACGGCGGCCATCGAGGTCCTCAAGAAGTGGGGCGCGGTCAAGCCGGTCCGGATCAAGCTGATCAACCTGATCGCCGCTCCGGAGGGTGTGGCCGCGGTGATGGCCGCTCACCCCGACGTCGAGATCTATTGCGCCGCGCTCGACCGGCAGCTCAACGAGAAGGGCTACATCGAGCCTGGGCTGGGCGACGCCGGTGACCGCCAGTTCGGGACCGGCCGCTCGGACTGAGGCTACAGCGTCCCGCCTCGGGCCAGTTGGACCAGTGCGTGTTGCCGGGCTCGCCCGCTTCGTAGGCGGCGACATCGCCGGTCACGGCATGATCCGCCGCTCGTCAGCGCAGTGGCACGTTCGCGATCGTCCCCAACATCCCCTCGGCCGAGGCCCAGCCGGGCTGAGCGGTCCCTTGCCACTGCGGGCAGTCCCCATCAGGACAGGCGACATAGGCCAACCAGGGTTGCCCTGCTGCGTCGATGGCGACGTCGATGAAATCTGCATCCGCCTTGCACCGCCCGGGTCCACAAGTGCCGCGGACGATCGGTCTTGCCGGGTCGTTGAGCACCGCCGAGATGAACAGCGGATCGGCCGCGAGGGCGTCGGTCGTGATGGTCATGCTCGCGTGCCAGGTGACGTTCTCGTAGCCACGCGCCTCGCGGCACGGCGAGGCGACGCACTGTGCGGCCAACGACGGCTTGATCCCGGCCGGGGCGTCCAGGCTCACGAGCGCTCCCATCGCGAGGTGACCGCCGATGCCCACCTCCATGACCGGCAGATTCGCCTCGGTGACACCCGGCGGCGCGACGTAGATGGGATCCGTCCAGGTCGAGCCGGCATCGCGCGAGATCGCGAGATACGGGAGCCGATCGTTCGACACCCAGAGTCCGTAGATCACCCCATCGTCATCGACGGCGACCGCAACATCCGCGTAGCCGTTCCAGCCGCGCGGGCCCATCGCATGATCCACCCACGTCTGTCCCTCGTCGGTGCTGATCGCGATCATCGGCCGGCCACAGGACATCCGGCCCAGGTAGAGGGTTCCCTTGGCATCGGTCGCGAGGTGGCCGAAGAGCGCTCCGGCACTGCCTGAATCGCACCCATCGGGCGGGATCGAGCCGCTCGGCTGGAACGTCCGACCACCATCCACCGAGCGCGCGCACGACTGGCCATCGGTCTCCCCAAGGAAATAGCAGAGGTGGACCAGGTTCGGATAGCCATCGAGTCGGGTGGTGATCGGCTTCGACGTGATGAGGCGTGGCCGATCGAGGTCGTCAGCGCAGATCGGCGGGGCCGATATCCAGTTCGCGCCATCGTCATCGGTGAACGTCACGACGGCACAGAATGCGTCAGGGTCGAGCTCGCCCGGCAGCTTGAGGCTCGAGCTGAAGATGCGCCCAGTCGCCGGGTCCGAGTTCAGGTACGGGTCGTGCGTCGCCGGGGCCGGCGAGGGCGAGATGTCGCGCCAGGGTTCGCGCGGTCCCCCGACGAAGACATGCGATGTGCCGACCTCACCAGTCGCCGGACGATCCCAGCCCTGGTAGGCGATCCGTCCGTCCGGGAGGATCGCGATCGACGGTTCGGTGGCCTGGATCCCCGTTGTGAACGAGCTGACCGCGGGTCGCGGCCCCGTCGCCGGCGCGGTTCCGGGCCTCTGGTCGGAGGAGTGGTAGGTGACCGGACCTGACCCGGCTGTGCCGGCAGCGGCTGGCGATGGCCCGGCCGAATGACTCGCAGGAACGGAGGCGGCAACCGTCGCGGTCGCGCTCGGCGGCAGGGGTGGTGGAGCGCCGCACGCCGCGACCACTACCGCCGCTACGGCGATCGCGACCACCAGGCGCTGGGGTCGTTTCGACCCAGCGGTCGTGGCGCGATCCACTCGTGGGTCAGGCCTCGATCGGTTCATGGCGTGAAATCCGTCCTCTCTGGCACGACCCTCCCGCGCAGGGTACTGGACGGGCGCCCAGCTCCGACCACCGTTACGCGCCGGCCCTCGCGCAGCCGTCTGCGCGGTCTCGGGCCGACCACCGCGGCAGCCCCGCCGCGTGGCCCGCCTCGAACCCAGCCCGACGGGACCAGATCTCGGTTGCCAGGTCCCGCGACGACCCACCCAACGTCGCCGCCGGCTGCCCCTGAGACGCAGATCATGCGCCGTTGTTACGGGCCGGTCGAGGATCCCGGTCGATCCGGATCTCGAATCTACGTTACCGGTCAGCCGTCGAAGAGCCACCAGCACTTCTCATTGCGCAGCCGCTGGTCGTCGAGTACGAGCTCCCGGATCGCGTCGGGAAGCCGCCCGCGCTGCCAGCGGCACTCTCGCCGGCCGGCCTCCTTGCGCTCGCCCTCGGGAGCCGCTGCGCGAACGGCCCTGATGGCGTAGGCCGCCGCGCCGAGCTCGTGCTCTGCCACGTGCGCCACAGCCCCTGCCTGGCCGGCCGCGAACGCCGCCTCCCGGGCAGGACCGACCAGATCACGCGCCGCCGCGTTGGCGTGGCCGCCAGCCGCGCGGGCCTGGCTCATTGGGACCTCGCCCCGGGACCACGCCCGACACAGTTCGATCGCCCGACGCGGGCGGTCATCGCCGGGCACGGCGTCCTCGAAGTAGTGGAGCGCGTGCTCGGCGCAGTCGGCTGCCCAGATGGCGAGCAGGTGATGCTCGTCGTCCCCGAGGGTGCCGCCACGACGCACGGTGATGAGCCTTGGGTCCCGGATGTCGCTGAAGATCACCTGCTTGCCTACGCGCTTCCCTGCTGTGGGCTGCGGCTCCCCCGCGCCGATCATGGTCTCCCGATCCTACGTCGACCGATTCCGCAGGCGCGCGAACCCCGTGGTCGTCGTGCCCTGGCCCGAGATCGGCTGTCGCCGCTCAGTCTGGACCGATGACGATCCCGAGCTCATCGAGCGAATCGAGCAGCTCCGCAGCGTCCCGATACACGCGGAAGGCGCCGGCGGCGCGCAGCTCGTCCTCGCCATAGCCGCCGGTCAGCAGGCCGACGCTCAGCATCTTCGCCCTGCGCGCCGCGAGCAGGTCCCAGACTGCGTCGCCGACCACGTAGCAATCGTCGATCTCGACCCCGAGCCGCTGCTGGCACGCGAGGAAGAGATCGGGCTCGGGCTTGGCGCGCAGCACGTCGCCCCGCTCGACGACGACCATGTCCGGGGGCACGCCCAGCGCGATCAGCGACTGGTCGATCTCGGGACGTCGGCCGGACGTCGCGATCCCGTGGACGATCCCGTTGGTACGGAGTGCGGCCAGGAGCTCGATGGCGCCCGGTAGCGGCCGTCGTTCGGGCAGGATCTCGCGGAAGATCTCGCCGTGGCGTCGCTGGAGCGCGGCGATCTCCTCGTCAGTCAGGTTGCGCCCGATCTCGCGCGCGACGGCGCGGGCGAACAGCCCACCGCTCATCCCGATCCGCCGGTGAATCCGCCAGCCGTCGACCGGATGGCCGCCCTCGAGCAACGCCCGTTGCCACGCGAAGACGTGGGCGTAGACCGTGTCCACCAGGGTGCCGTCGAGGTCGAAGATGAGGGCGTGCATCGGGGGTCAGTATGGCGCGGCTTTGGCGCCGGGTCGCGTGTGCGAGGGCTCGACGTCCTGGCGCGTCCGGTGCGTCCGGTTCGTCCGGTTCGTCCGCCGCGCCCGCCGCGTCCGCCGCGTCCGGTGGGTCCGCCGGGTCCGCCGCGTCCGGTGGGTCCGCCGCGTCCGAGGGGTGAGGCTCGACGACCTGACCTGCCAACACGTTCGAGAGCACGGCGTTCTAGGCCGCCCGGCGCCGCCACTCTGTGATCCGACCGTTCGGCGGATCGAGCCAGACCAGGCCACGTCCGATCGGTGGTTCCTCTGCCGTGGTGAGCGCTCTTGTCCAGGCGCGCGATGGGCCTGGGCAGGCCGCCGCGAAGATGCCCGGAAAGCGAGCTAGTAGTGCGCGATTCACGCTCGACGGACATACGACCCAGACGCTGGCGACGCGGTATGCCGGCCCATCGTCGATCGTGGCCGCGAGATCGGTCGCTTCCGCAACCTTTCGGCTCGTGCTTCGGGCCGCACCACCCACATCACCGAACGTGTTCCAGGCCTCTTCGATGATGAGCACCCGGTGCCGAGCGTCGCGCACGCAGACGTCGATGGATCTCGATGGGTCCGAGGAACGGGTCGGCAACTCGAAGGTGGCGGTCCGGCCGGTCGTGTGCGCCAGCGCAAGGAGTCGTTCCTGCATCGCGAGGTGGCCGGCATCGCTTGGCTCGCGGGGTTCGCCAAGCGGCCTCGAGAATGTGACTGCAAGCGGACGCCCGATCGCAATGCCGAGGGCCATCCACAGCGCGAGCGAGACGCCCTGACCACGCCCAAGCTCGATCCCGCTGATCCACGATTGGTGGACGCCGACGCGACCCGCGAGGTCGGCCTGGGTAAGTCCGAGGCGGATCCGGCCCGCCTTGACCGTCTTGCCGAGCCCGTCCGCCACGGCTCGAGACAGCCGCTCCGCCTCCCGGATCGTGTCCGTCGGGCGATGCCTCGTCGCTAGGCTCGTCTTCATGACTGGGAGTCTTACATCCGGGCCTTCACGGGCGATTGCGGCTCGCCGGTTAGCTCGGTGACGCTTGGTTTGGGCTCGGTCACGCTCCGGGCAGCGCACCTCCGAGCCGGTATGGGCCCCGATGGGCCGTGGGTAAGACTCCGAGTCATATTCATGCGGTCAACGGGCCCCGGCCTGGGCGCAGACGGCCGCTCCAGGCACGACCGGGCCGGCCGGGCAGGAACGCGAAGAGGCCGGCCCTCGCGGGCCGGCCTCGGAACGCGAGGCCGGCCCTCGCGGGCCGGCCTCGGAACGCGGCGTGATCGCGATCGCGGCCTAGTTGCCGCCCTCGGTGACCTGGACGTCCCCCTTCTTGAAATCGGTGCCCTTGGCGTCATCGGTGATGCCGGCGAGGGCCGCCGTCGCGAGATCCGTGCGGTAGGCGTCGGCCGGCGGAGCGGCCTTGATGACGCCGGCGCCGAGCGCGACATCGACGGTCTGCTGCCATTTGGCCTGGTCCAGCATGCCGATCCCGTTCGCCGAGGGCCAGACCAGCGGGTTGATCTCGTTCATCATCCAGGCCTGGTGACCGGCCCCCAGCGTGGACCCGGCGTTGACCGTGTACTGGACGCAGTCGGCGGGATTGGCCCGGCAATAGATCCAGCCCTGGAACGATGCCTTGAGGAAGCGCGTCGCGATGTCCTCGTGGCCAGCCTTGGCAAGCCACGAGGCGCGGGCGAAGATCGCGTCCTGGAGCATCGCCGTGCCGACATCGTTGTAGTTGATCACGTTGAGATCAGTCGGCTTGTTGAGCTCGCCGGTTTCCGGGTTCTTTGCCTCGAGGACCTGGGCGTATTCGTTGTAGATCATCGCCTCGGCGACGTCGATCTGCTTCGAGAGCAGCAGGGTCATGTCGAACGGCTGGATGACCTTGGTGTAGTCGGTGCCCTCGGTCAGGCCGGCCTTTGTGGCCGCCGCGGTCACCTCGAACTCATTGCCGAAGCCCCACGCGCCGACCTTCCTGCCCTTGAAGTCGGCCGGTGAGGTGATCTTCGTGTCCTTCCACGACACCGACAGCGTGCCCGAACGCTGGAAGATCTGGGCGATGTCGACCAGGTCCGAGGCGGGTGTGCCCTCGCGGGCCTCGAGCACCTTCGGCACCCAGCTGATGGTGAATTCCGGACCGTCCGCGGCGGAGCCGACCGCCTGCGGGATGACCTCTGGACCGCCGTCGACGATGGTGAGCTTGATGCCGGCCGCATCGTAGTAGCCCTGCTCGACCGCGGCGAAGTAGCCGGCGAACTGGGCCTGCGGCGCCCACTGGAGCTGGAGCCGGACTTCGTCGAGTGCCGCGCTGCTCGGGGCGGCGCTGCCGGCCGTGCTTGCGGCGGCGCTCGGTGCGCCGGCCGTCGCGGCGCTGCTCGGTGCGGTCGAAGCGCCACCATTGCTGCATGCGGCGAATGCGAAGCTGGCCGTCGCGGCCAGCGCCAGGAATCTCCGGGTTCGAACCATGTTTGCTCCTCCTCCTACGTTCCCCCACCCCGCATCGAGGCGTGCCAGGGGATGACCAGTCGTTCCACGACGACGATCGCGAGATACATCGCGATGCCCGTCGCCGCTGCCAGGATGATCGCGGCCCAGGTGACGTCGAAGCGCAGCGCTCCGGCGCTGGCCACGATGACCTGCCCGAGGACGCTGCTCGTCCCTCCGAAATACTCCCCGACGATAGCGCCGATCAGACTCAGCGTCGTGCCCACCTTGAGGGCCGTGAAGAAGTATGGCAAGGCGTTGGGGATCCGGACCGCGCGAAGGACCATCCATTCCGAAGCGGCATACGAGCGCATCAACTCGAGCGCGGACGGTTCCACCTGGGTCAACCCACGAGTCACGTTGACCAGCACCGGGAAGAAGACGAGGACAGCGACGATCATCATCTTGGACAGCGGATTGAGGACGCCGAACCAGTTGTTCATCAACGGGGCGAAAGCGATGATCGGCACCGCGCTGGCACCGATCGCGATCGGCAGCAGGAGCTCGCGAGCCGTCGCGAAGCGGGCCGTCAGCAGCGCCAGGATCACCCCGGCCGTCGTCCCGATGACGAGTCCGCCGACGGCCTCGATCAGCGTCGCCGTGGCCGAGGTCTGGAGCGGCCACCGACCGACGCTCCAGTTGTCGCCCAGCGCTGCCACGATCTGGGTCGGCGCTGGGAGCGGGAACCCGCGGACGTGGATGTTCTGGACGACGACCTCCCACAGCGCGACCCCGCCGATGAACAAGATGATCGCCGGCAGGTAGTAGACGAGCCGCCGCAACCAGCGGGTGCCGGAGGGGCTCGTCCCCACTGGTCGACCCGGGACCGCCAGTGTCCCGGTCACCCGATCCCGCCCTCCGCCCTCGCGCGCTCGAGCGAGCCGGCCGACGCCGACCCGTCGCCCACCGCCCCGGGAGCCTCGCCCGGGGCCGGTTCCTCGCCGCCACGGCGCAACGCCTCTCGGACGGCGGTCACGAGCTCGAAATAGCGGCGCTGCTCGCGGGTCTCGACGCCGCGCGGGCGGGGCAGGTCCACCTCGATGACGTCGGTGATGCGACCCGGCCGGGCGCTCATGACCACGACCCGTGACGACAGGAAGACCGCCTCCGGGATCGAGTGGGTGACGAACACGACGGTGATGCCGGTCCGCTCCCAGATGCGCAGGACCTCCTGGTTCATCCGCTCGCGGGTCATCTCGTCGAGCGCTCCGAATGGCTCGTCCATCAGCAGGATCGAGGGCTCGAAGGCGAGCGCCCGGGCGATCGCCACCCGCTGCTGCATCCCGCCAGACAGCTGGTACGGATGGTGATGGACGAAGTCGCCGAGCTCGACGAGGTCGAGCATCTCGTGAGCCCGGGCTGTGCGCCTGGCCCGGTCATAGCCCATCAGCTCGAGCGGCAGCTTGACGTTGTCCTCGACCGATCGCCAGTCGAACAGGACCGGGGCCTGGAAGACCATCCCGTAGTCGCGATCGAGCCGGGCCTGAACGGCCGGCTTGCCATTGACCTCGACGCTGCCGGCGGTCGGCGCCACGAGATCGCCGATGACCCGGAGCAGGGTCGACTTGCCGCAACCCGACGGGCCGATCAGCGAGATGAACTCGCCGCGGCGGATGTCGAGATCGATGCCCTTGAGGGCCGTCGTCACGGCCGCGCCGCTCGTGAACACCTTGTCCACGCCGGCGATCCGGACGACGGGGACCGAAGCGGGTGTTGTCGGATCCATCGAGCTCATCCTTCCGCCGCGCCTGGCCGGCCGCGCATGGCGACGAGCTCGAGGGCACGGATCATCACGAAGAAGGTCACGCCCAGCAGCGACGCCACCAGGATCGCCGCCCACAGCTTCTCGGGCCCCGTGATGTACTGCTGGTTGAAGTTGATGATCGCTCGGCCAAGACCGTTGGGGATCCCGCCCGGGCCCTCACCGATGATCGCGCCGACGATCGAGGCCGTGGCCGCGATCTTGAGCGCGGTGAACAGGTACGGCATCGATGCCGGAAGACGGACCTTGCGATAGATCGCCCAGCGACCGGCGGCGTATGAGCGCATCAGCTCGAGCGCCCGCGGGTCGGGGGCGCGCAGGCCGCGGATCATCGCGATGGTGACCGGGAAGAAGGTGAGGTACGTGGCGATGACGACGACCGAAGTCACGTTGGGCCCGACCGCGAACACGATCATCGGTGCCAGGGCCACGATCGGGATCGTCTGGCTGGCCACCACATAGGGCACGAACGCCCGTTCGGCCAGCTGCGAATGGACGAAGACCGTCGCCAGCACGAGCCCCAGGAGCGCCCCGACGACGAAGCCGATAGCCGCCTCGCGCCAGGTGTAGAAGGCCGCACCGACGAGGAACTGGCCAAGCGACGCGTCGGCGTTGCGCTGCACCGGGGCGACCAGGGCGGCCACGATGTTGAACCAGTGCGGCAGGTTGAGGTCGGTGGCGAAGGCCCACCGAAAGGGCGGGCTATGGTTGATGTCGAGGTCCGTGCCGATCACATTCTGGAAGCGCCACGGGACACCGCCGACCCACTTGACCGATTCCCAGATGACCAGGAGGGCCAGCCCGAACAGGACGAAGGTGAGGATCCGGCGCGTTCGTGAGTGACCCGTCCGAGGGGTCGCGGACGTCGCGTCGACCCCGGTCCGGGTCACCCGCTGGAGCAGGTCGATCGGGCCGGACGTGGCCATGCGCTAGCCGGCCACCGCCTGGTCGGCGATGTCGAGGGCAGCGTCGATGATCTCGAAGCCCTCGGCCAGTTGCGTCTCGGTGATCGACAGCGGCGGGTTGGTATGGATCGAGTTGTTGGGGGTCAAGGTGTACAGGCCGTGCTCACGGAAGTACTTGCCGATCGCCTTCATCTCGTCCGACGTCCCGTTGAACGGCGTGAGCGGCGTCCACGGATCGCGTGACCGGACGAGGTCGATGATCCCGAACAGGCCGAGGCTGCGCGTCGCGCCGACGCTCGGGTGCTTGTCGGCCAGCCGTTGGTGGTGGGCGCGCATGACCGGGTCGAGCCGGGCCGCGTTGCCGATCAGATCGTCCTCCTCGTAGACCCCGATCGTGGCCAGCGAGGCGGCCAGGCTGACCGGGTGGCTGCTGTAGGTCAGCCCGCCGTAGAACATCTGGTTCTCGAACCGCTCGGCGATCTCGTGGCGCATCGCCACGGCACCCAGCGGCAGGTACGAGCTGGTCAGCCCCTTGGCCATCGTCATGAGGTCGGGCGTGACGTCCCAGTGGTCGACCGCGAACCACCGGCCGGTCCGCCCGAAGCCGGCCATCACCTCGTCGCAGACCATCAGGATGTCGTTGCGATCGCAGATCTCGCGCACGCCCTTGATGTAGCCGTCGGGCGGGATGAGGATGCCGTTGGTACCGACGATCGTCTCGAGGAAGACCGAGGCGATGCTCTTGGCGCCCTCGTAGCGGATGACGTCCTCGAGGCCCTGCAGGCTCTCCGCCACGGGCCGGGGTCCCGCCTCGCCCCAGCGGTGGGTGTCGGGGTAGCGGACGACGCCGACGATGCCCGGCTCGTTGGCCCAGCGGCGCGGGTCGCCGGTGAGTGTCATCGCGCCCAGCGTCGCGCCGTGGTACGAGCGGTAGCGGGCGAGGATCTTGTGCCGGCCGGTCGCCGCCCGGGCGAGCTTGATCGCGTTCTCGATCGCCTCGGCTCCACCGAGCGTGAAGAAGACCTTGTCCATGTCGCCGGGCAGGATCTCGGCCAGCTTCGCCCCGAGCCGGGCTCGGATCTCGGTCGCGAAGGCAGGCTGGACGAACTGGAGCTGGGTCGCCTGGGCGGTGATGGCATCGATCACCCGCCGATCGCCGTGGCCGATGTTGACCGACATGAGCTGGCTGTTGAAGTCGAGGATGCGCTGACCCTCGGGGGTGTACAGGTACACGCCTTCGGCGTGGTCGATGGCGATCGGATCGACGGCGGCCTGGACCGACCACGAGAAGAAGGTGTGCGCCTTCGACAGCGCGACGATCTCCTCGCTGGTCATGGAGCCGGAAGCGGTCGTGCTGCCCATGGGTCACCTCGGGGCGGGCGGTCGGGTGCGGCGTGGCGCCGCGTGGCCGGTCGGCGGTCGAACGGACGGCGATGGAAGGCCGTCGTCCGCATTACAGCACAACCGATGACGCCCGGGCGACACCTTCCGGCGGCGCGATCCCGGCCGGCGCCCGCCCGGGCGGGATCATGGGGGCTACGGCGTGATGGCCTGACCCGCGACGTACGTGTCGAGCAGCACCCAGCGGGCGGCCAGGGTGCCATTCGTGCCGACCGCGAACGAGCCGGACCGGCCGTCGAGCGTGAGTGTGACGCTGTCGCCGACGACGAGCGGAGCGGCCAGCCCGGGTCGGAACTCGACCGCGGTCCCGGCGTCGATCCCGAAGCCGATCCGGCCAGTGGCCGGCGAGGCGGCAAGGTCGTTGTACAGCCGGCCCCAATGCCGGTTCGAGACGATCCCGGGCTCGACCGCGACGTCGACCCAGCCGAAACCCGCCACCGGCGTGACGCTGTTCGGCCGGAACTCGGCCACCGCCGCGGCCTCGATCTCGCCCGTCGAGGGGCCCGGCCGCGGATCGCTCGTGAAGCGGGCACTGACCGCCGACGCGGCCGCGTCGTTGGCCAGCAGGGCGGCACCATGGAGCCACGCATCGCGGACGGCCGCGGTGATGGCCGGCTGCGCGTTCAGGGCCCCCCGCACGAGGCTTGGATCGGGCGCGGTGAGCAGGACCCCACCAGCCGCCGAGAGGGCCGCACGGACGGTGGCTGGCTTGGCCTTGGCATCGATGAGGTACCAGCTCGCCGAAACGCCTCGCGCCGCCAGGGCGGCCGCGAACGCCTTGGCATCCTTTGTCGCCGCCTCGGGCTTCAGGTAGCCGGCGGCGAGGACCACGATCTTCGAGCCGGCGCCGCCGGAGGCCGCGACCAGCCGGTCAAGGACGGCACTCGACGGCACGCCGCCACCGAGTAGCAGCCGGCCGCTGCCGGCCGGGGTGGCAAGGCTCGGGAACGCCCGACCCGCGATGCTCGGCGCGGCGATCGGCAGGCTCACGACGATCGGCCGCCGGGCGGCCATGTCATAGCCGTCACCGGCGGGCAAGACCTGCGTCGCGACATTGTGGATCGAGAGGGTGCCGGTCGGGTCGAACTGGCCCGGCGACGCATACGTCAGCGGGTCGGCGACAAAGACGGCCGAGGCGCCGCCGATCTCGGTCAGGTTCGTCGCGTTCTGGATCGTGGCGGCGGTATCGGCATCCACGCCGACCCCGATCTCGCGGGTCGTGAACGAGGCGTTGATCAGCCGCGCGATGCGGCCGCGCTGGAGGACATGCTGCTCGAGCAGGACGTTCTGGAGGCCGAACGAGAGGCCGCGGGTGGTGTCACCGGCGCCGTCATCGGTCCAGATGTCGACCGATCCCTGCTCGAAGCCCTGTTCCGGGCCGTTCGCGCCGACGTAGCCGGCGATCATGTCGGCCGATTCGACTGCGGCCCCCGCGCTGTTGCCGCCGGTGACCGCACCGGCCGCCTGGGCCGTGGCCAGCGCCGCCTCGAACGGGGTGTTGACCACGACCCCCATGCCGACGACCTGGTCGCCGCCGAGGACGTAGATGCCATCCAGGCCGGACTTGACCAGTGCGACGTTTGCCGGGTCGGAGGCATCGGCCCGGACGAGGACCGGCGCCAGCACGACATCACACGTCTCGCCAGGCTCGATGACGACCAGGCAGGCATCCTCGATCTGGGCGCGGCGCGTTTCGGCGAGGGTGAGGTTCTTGCTGCGCAGGCCGTTGGACATCGACAGCGGGTCTACGCCGTAGGTGATCGGCAGGACCAGGATCGAGACCTCGCCCGACGAATCGACGGCGGCGGCCTGGGCCGCGAACTGCTCGAGCGTCTCGGCGGTGTAGCCGGCACCGATCGGGACGAAGGTCGGGGTGGTCGCTCCCGAGGTGGCGAGGCCGAGGATCGGCGACAGGGCCAGGACGGGCGCCAGGGCCAGGGCCGCGATGAACGTCGGGCGGTTGGTCCGGAGTCGGCTGAATGGGCTACGCATGGTCTGGCTCCTCGTGACTGGGCGGGGCACTGGAGCGGCACGGTGGCCGGGTAGACGTCCGAGGGTACCGCGTCCAGCGGCTCCCGTGTCTTGCGACCTGCCGACCGACCGAATCCGTCTCAATGACACGAATCTGCGATCCCCAGTAGACTTCGCTCGCCGACTGACCCCCAGGTCAACATGGGAACCCGGACAACTCGAACAGCGCCCCGTTCGCACGGCTCACCCGAGCCCCCTCTCCGGCTACGTCCCATCGTGTCGGCACCCTCCACAACATCGGCCAAGGCCGGTCATCCACGTCCTGCCGTGCGCGCGCCCCGTGGCGCCATCGCATCGCCCGTCGCGCCCCAACGCGACGCTCTGGCAGGAAGGAGCACCATTGCGCACGCTACATCTGGGCGCACGAGCGTTCATCCCGGTCGCCCTCGCGGGGGCCGTCCTCTTCAGCATCGCCCCGTCGACTCCGGCCGCCGCATCGACGGCCACGACGGAAGGCCAGCAGATCGCCCTGATCGCCAGGGCCCAGGTCGGCGATCCATGGCGCTACGGAGCCACCGGACCCAGCGCCTTCGATTGCTCCGGCCTCGTGGTCTACGCCTACAAGAAGGCCGGCGACGGCAGCGTCATCAGGGCGGGGACGCTCCGCTCGGCGCGGTCGATCTACCTGTATTTCAAGCGCCACGGCAAGGCCAGCCGGAGCAATCCCAAGGTCGGTGATCTCGTGATCTGGGGCTACGGCACCCATATCGGGATCTACATCGGCAACGGGAAGGCCGTCAGCACCCTGCGCAACGGGGTCCGGGTCCACGGCGTTTTCGCCGTGTCGGCGCGGTTCACGGCCTATCTCCACACCGGGATGTCCGCCCGTCCGGCGTCCTGACCTGACCTGACCGCCGGCTCGACCCCAGACGAGCTTGCCCGGACCCGAAGACCCCGCCCGACCCCAGACGGCGGGGTCTTCGCCTATCCGCCCTGACTGGACCCGGCCGCGACGCCCGCTCCGGCCTCGTCGACCGCTTCGAGGCAGGCCAGGATGGCCGTCGCGGAACGCTCGATGTCGTCCTCGGTCGTTCGCCAGCCCGAGACCGAGACGCGCATGGCGGCGCGACCGCCCCACATCGTGCCGCCCAGCCAGCATGTCCCATCACGCTGGACGGCCGCGATCACGGACCGCGTTCGAGCGTCGCCCGCGGTCCCGTCCGGGTCGTCGCCATCGGCCTCGAAGCGGACGAGCGTCTGGTTCAAGACGACATCGTTGAGGATCCGAACGCGCGGTCCGCTCGACAGGTGCTCGGCCATCCGGCGGGCGTGGGCGCAGTCACGCTCGATCAGGTCGACCAGCCCAGAGCGCCCGAGCGATCGCAACGCGGCCAGGACCGCGAAACCACGAGCCCGACGCGAGGATTCGGGGGTCCAGTTGTAGTTGTCGCGCTCGCCGCCGGCGGTCTCGACGTAGTACTCCGCGCCAAGCGTCATCGCAGCATGGTGCGCGTCGGCATCGCGGACGAAGGCGAGACCCGAGTCGTACGGCACGTTGAGCCACTTGTGGGCATCGGTGGACCACGAGTCCGCCTCGGCGTGGCCGCGTATCAGGTGTTGCAGCGACGGGACGGCCGCAGCCCAGATCCCGAAGGCGCCATCGATGTGGACCCAGGCCCCGCGCTCGTGCGCGATCGGGATGAGTGTCTCGAACGGGTCGAACGCGCCCGAGTTCACGTTGCCAGCCTGGGCGCAGACGATGACCGGGCCATCCACTTCGGCCAGGGCGTCGCGGAGTGCCTCCGGGCGCATCCGACCCTGGTCGTCGGCTGCGATCCTGCGGACGCGATCGCCCTCGCGACCGAGCCCGAGCATCTGGAGCGAGGCGTAGACCGTGACGTGCGAACCGGCATGGGTGATGACGGTCACCGGCGGGGCGCCCTGGAGGCCGTGGCGCTCGACGTCCCAGCCGACTCGGGCGAGAACCCCGTGCCGGGCCGCGGCGAGCGCCGTGAAGTTGGCCATCGTCGCGCCGGTGACGAAGCCGACGCTCGTGCCGGCCGGCAGCTCGAGCAGCTCGACGAGCCAGCTCGCCGCGACCTCCTCGGCGACGGCGGCCGCCGGCGAGAGGGCGTACAACCCGGCGTTCTGGTCCCACGCCGTCGTCAGCCAGTCCGCGCCGACGGCCGCCGGCAGGCTGCCCCCGACGACGAAGCCGAAGTATCGGGGACCGGAGCTCGCGATCAGCCCAGGCTCGGCGGCCGCGGCCAGATGCTCGACGACCTCGGTCGGGTCGCTCGGGCCGTCGGGCAGCGGCCCGCCCATCGCAGCGCGCAGGGCCGACAGGTCGACGGGCCGGCCGACCGGACGGGTCGAGAGTGACGCCAGGTAGTCGGTGGCGACGGCGGCCGTCCTGGCCAGCAGTTTGGCATCGTCGGTCATCGGAAGCCTCCTCGCATTCCCAGCCGCCGGTTTGCGCGACCGTTCGAGCCACTGATGCTACCGTGACCGCAGGCTCGCGTTGAGGAGGCTCGCAGATGGACCACGTCGCGTTCCAGTCCTGGCTCGATCGGTACATCGACGCCTGGAGACTCCTCGATCCGGTCGCCATCGGCGACCTGTTCAGCCCGGACGTCCGCTACGCCTACGATCCGTTCGAGGAAGCCGTCGTCGGCCGGGCCCCGGTCGTCTCGTCGTGGCTGACCGATCCGGACGACCCGGGCTCCTGGGAGGCCGAATACGAGGTGCTTGCGGTCGATGGCGACGCCTTTGTGGCCCACGGCCGGACACGCTACCTGACCGACGACTGGACCGGCGTCGACCGCGAGTTCGCCAACATCTTCGTCTGCCGCTTCGACGACGAAGGCCGTTGCCGCGAATTCACCGAATGGTTCATGCGCCGACGTCCAGAGGCGATCCCCGACTGAAGTGTCGCGAACGATGCGGCGTGGCGCGTCAGCAGCCGCCACAGGGACTCCGTCCAGGCGAAGCTCGAGCGCTACGCCACGGTGCGCGGCGCCGCCTTCGCAGGCACCCTCCCGTGCCACGCGTGGCAGTTTGCCGGTTGAGTCCGCGGCGCGCGAGGCTGGCTTGCGGTGTACCGTTCCCATCTTCGACACATCGAGACTTCGATTGAGGGACCCCGATATGCCCCGAACTGTGCGTGGTGCGCTCGTCCAGGCGAGCTGGACCGGCGACAAGGAATCGATGATCCAGAAGCACGAGCAGCGGGCCCACGAGGCCGCCGAGCAGGGCGCCCAGTTCATCCTATTCCAGGAGCTGTTCTACGGCCCCTACTTCTGCCAGGTCCAGGACACCCAGTACTACAGCTACACCGAGCTCATCCCGGACGGCCCGACCACGAGGCGGATGCAGGACCTCGCCAAGCAGACCGGGATGGTCGTCGTCGCGCCGATGTACGAGGAGGACGAGACGGCCTCGGGCATCTACTACAACACCGCCGCGGTCATCGACGCCGACGGGACCTACCTCGGCAAGTACCGCAAGACGCACATCCCGCACGTCAAGGGCTTCTGGGAGAAGTTCTACTTCCGGCCGGGCAACCTCGGCTATCCGGTCTTCGAAACGGCCGTCGGCAAGATCGGCGTCTACATCTGCTACGACCGGCACTTCCCGGAGGGCGCCCGGGCGCTTGGCCTCAACGGCGCCGAGATCGTGCTCATCCCAAGCGCCACCTCGCGCGGCCTGTCCGAATACCTGTGGCGGATCGAGCAGGTCAGCCATGCCGTCGCCAACGGCTATTACGTCGGGACCATCAACCGGGTCGGAATCGAGGCCGACATCGGCGACGACGACTTCTACGGGCAGAGCTACTTCGTCGACCCGCGCGGCCAGTTCGTCGGCGACATCGGGAGCGCCCACGACGAGGAGCTCATCATCCGCGACCTCGATCTCGACCGGATCCTCGAGGTCCGCAACACCTGGCAGTTCTACCGCGACCGCCGTCCCGACGCGTACGCGGATCTCACCCGGCCCTAGGACGCGCTACCATCTTTCCGGCTCGGCCGTCTGGAGGAGGACGGCCGAGCCGCGTTCGTTCGGTGGGAGGCACAGGATAGATGCAGTTCGGCTTCACGCTCAAGCCTGACCACACGATCGAGCGCACGGTCGCACTCACGCGCCAGGCCGAGGATGCCGGCTTCGACTACGGCTGGATGTTCGACAGCCACGTCATCTGGCGCGACCCCTATCCCCTGCTGACGTTGATGGCCCAGGCCACCACCCGGCTGCGGCTCGGGACCTGCGTCACCAACCCCGGGACGCGCGAGCCGTCGGTCACTGCGTCCACCCTGGCCGTCCTCGACGAGCTGTCCGGTGGCCGGATGGACCTCGGAATCGGCCGGGGCGATTCGGCGCGGCGCGTCCTTGGCAAGCCGCCGACCACGATGGCCACCCTCGAGGAGGCGATCATCGTCATCAAGGCGCTGGTCGAGGGGCGGGCCGTCGAGTTCGAGGGCACCGAGCTGGTCCTGCCCTGGACCGGGAAGTGGCGACTCCCGGTGTGGGTCGCTGGCTACGGCCCGATGGCCCTGGCGATGACCGGTCGCGTTGCCGACGGCCTCATCCTCCAACTCGCCGACCCTGACCTCATCGCCTGGTTCGTCGGTCAGGTCCGCAAGGCAGCCACCGCGGCTGGTCGCGATCCGTCATCGATCCTGGTACAGGCGGCGGCGGCCGGCTATGTCGGCCCTCGCGAGGAGGGTCGCGAGCGCACTCGCTGGTTCCCGGCCCTCGTCTCCAACCACGTCGTCGACCTCGTCAACAAGTACCCCCGCGAGGAGCTGCCGGCCAGCCTGACCGGCTACATCCGCGATCGCTCGGGCTACGACTACCACCACCATGCCGAGGTCGGCTCGTCGAATGCGGCCTTCGTCGGCGACGAGGTGGCCGACCGGTTCTGCCTCCTCGGCCCGGCCGAGGACCACGTCGCCAAGCTCCACGCGCTGGCGGCGGCCGGCGTCGACCAGTTCAACCTTTACCTGATGAACGGCGACGAGGGGTCGCAGGTCGAGGCCTACGGCCGGGACATCATCCCCGCCCTGCGTTAGGGCGCGGCGGGGCGGCACGGCCAGGCGGCGGGGCGTTCTAGCACCATCGTCAGGCTGGGCAAGCGGCCGGCGGCCGGCGATGATGGGTGAGTGGTGCTGCGGCGCCACACCTGGCCGGAGGACTGCAAACCGGCACCTGGAGGATCCCGATGATGATCGGCCGACTTGGTGGCACGCGCGACCCATTCGAGGGGGTCGGTGCCAGACGCACGTCCCGCCGACTCCGGATCGAAGGCGAAATCGCCCTGCTCATCGCGATCGTCGCCTGCGGCCTGACCGCCGCCATGTGGATCCGCGAGCTCGCCCCTCTCGCGCACCGACTCGGCCTGGGCTGACCTGCGACGCGCGTCGGCCACCTCGATCGCGCGGGCCTCCGAGGCCTGCGCCGCGTCGCCGTCATCCCCTACGATGGCCTCCTGACGTGACCACCGACCGCGCGAGGAGGGACCGATGCGCACGCTCATCACCAACGGGACGATCGTCACCGCAGAGGTCAGCTACCCCGCCGACATCCTGATCGATGGCGAGACGATCGCCCAGATCGGCCGCGATCTGCCGGCCGCCGGCGTGAGCGCGGACGAGACCATCGATGCCACTGGCAGGTACGTCATCCCGGGCGGGATCGACGTGCACACGCACATGGAGCTGCCGTTCGGCGGCACCTTTGCCAAGGACACCTTCGAGACCGGGACGCGTGCGGCGGCCTTCGGAGGGACGACCTCGATCGTCGACTTCGCGGTCCAGGGCAAGGGCCAGTCGCTGCGCGAGGGCCTCGACGCCTGGCACGCCAAGGCCGAGGGCAACGCCGTCACCGACTACGGATTCCACATGATCATGAGCGACGTCAACGACACGACGCTGGCCGAGATGGACGGGCTCGTCGCCGAGGGTGTCCCCGACTTCAAGCTCTTCACGGCCTATCCCGGCGTCTTCTACAGCGACGATGGCGCGATCTTCCGGGCGATGCAGCAGACCGCGAAGAATGGCGGGCTGATCATGATGCACGCCGAGAACGGGATGGCCATCGACGTGGTCGCCGAGCAGACCGTCGCGGCCGGCACGACCGACCCGATCGGTCACGGGCTCGCGCGCATGCCCATCTTCGAGGGCGAGGCGACCAACCGGGTCATTCGCCTTGCGGAGGCCGCCGGGGCGCCTGTCTACATCGTCCACCTCTCGGCGCGCGACGCGCTCACGGCCGTTCGGGAGGCACGCGATCGCGGCAGCAAGGTCTTCGCCGAGACCTGCCCGCAATACCTGTTCCTCTCGCTCGACGATCTTGGCCACGGCTTCGAGGGCGCCAAGTTCGTGTGCTCGCCGCCGCTCCGCTCCAAGGACCACTGGGACGAGCTGTGGACGGGGTTGGTCAAGGACGACCTGCAGCTGGTCGCAACCGACCATTGCCCGTTCGACTTCCACGGCCAGAAGGAGCTGGGTCGCGGCGACTTCCGCAAGATCCCCAACGGCCTGCCGGGCATCGAGGACCGGGTCGATCTGCTCCACGACGGCGGCGTCGTCGGTGGCCGGATCACCCGCGAGCGCTGGGTCGAGATCATCTCGACGGCGCCGGCACGGCTGTTCGGGATGTACCCGCAGAAGGGCGCGATCGCGGTCGGCTCCGATGCCGATCTGGTGGTCTACGACCCGGCGCGCAAGCGCACGATCTCGGCCACCACCCACCACATGGACGTCGACTACTCGTGCTACGAGGGCCGCGTCGTCCAGGGTGCTTCGCAGGTCGTGCTGTCACGTGGCACGGTCGTCGTCCGCGACGGCGAGTTCACCGGGACCAAAGGCGCAGGGCGGTTCATCAAGCGAGCGGCGGCCGGCCACGTCCGGATGGCCTGAAGGGCGCGTGACACCGGCGCTGCCGGAGCGCGGCGAGATCGTCGTCCTCGATGGCGGGCTGGCGACCGAGCTCGAGGCTCGCGGTCACGACCTGTCCGACCGACTCTGGTCGGCGCGCTTGCTGATCGACGACCCAGACGAGATCGAAGCGGTCCACCTGGCCTATTTCCGGGCCGGGGCCGACGTGGCCACGACGGCCAGCTACCAGGCATCGATCGAGGGGTTCGCCGCGGCAGGGCTCGATCGCACGTCGGCGCTGCGGCTCATCGCCCGGAGCGTGGATCTGGCCGTCTCGGCGCGCGACCGCCACGTCGCGGAGACCGGCGACGATCGACGGCGGCTGGTGGCCGGATCGGTCGGGCCATACGGCGCAATGCTCGGCGACGGGTCGGAGTACCGAGGCGACTACGACCCAGGGCCCGAACGGCTGGCGGCGTTCCATCGGCCTCGCCTCGAGGCACTCGTCGATGCGGGCGTCGACCTGCTCGCCATCGAGACCATCCCGACGGTGCACGAGGCGGAGGTCCTGGTCCGGCTGCTCGACGAGGTCGCCGTTCCGGCCTGGCTCAGCTTCTCATGCCGCGATGGCGATTCGACCTCGGCTGGTGAGCCGATCGCCGCGGCGGTCGCCCTCGGCGATCACCCGCGAGTGGTCGCGGTCGGGGTCAACTGCACGGCGCCGCGCCACCTGCCCGCGTTGCTGGCAGCGGCCCGACTGGCCACCGAGACGCCGCTGATCGCCTATCCGAACGGTGGCGACTACTGGGACCCGCCACGGCGACGCTGGATCGCCGTGCCGGGTGGCCGCTACGATCCGGCGACGGTCGCGTCGTGGACGAGTCTGGGCGCCACGTGGCTCGGCGGCTGCTGCGGGACGGGCCCGGCCCAGATCGCCTCGCTCGCGGCACGCGTGGCGACGGCCTGAGCAGACGAACGCGGGCGCGCCTGAGGCACGCCCGCGTGCGGAAGCCCGAAGGAACGACCGGGCTAGACGGCGCCCGTCGGCCGGCGCGAGAAGAGGCGGATCGCCGCCAGGATCAGCGCCTCGATGAGCGTCCAGGCGATCAGCGCGACGATCCCCGCCACGTCGAGGACCGAGCCCTGGTCGGCGCTCACGCGGTTGAGCGAGAACATGCCGAGGAACGGGTCGACGAACGGCTGGGTGATGCTGAGGACGAACTGGACGATGTCATTGCCGCGGTTGGCGACGAGCAGGAGCAGCACGATCCGGAGGATCAGCAGGGCCTGGAGGATCCCGAACACGAACGTGACGATGCGGCTCGCCATGTCTGTGCGGCCCGGGCCTGCCGAGACATACGCCGTGTCGGTGGTGCGAACGCTGGTCGCGGCAACTGGCGGCGCGGCCTGGACCGGGGCGCCGTTCGTATCGACCTGTGGCTCGACGGCGGTCTCCCGCGTTGTGGTTCTTTCGTAATCGGTCATGGCGGTGCCTCCTGGGAACCTAGGGCTCCAAGACTGGTGCCGGCCGTGTGACCCGCGCATGCACGCCCGTCGATCGGCCATTGCAACCGTATCGCACGTTCGGGGCGCCCTACGACGATGGTTTCCCGCTCGGATCGTCGTCGTGGCGATCCGAAGGGCCGCCCATCAGCGCGTGCGCGGGAACCCGAGGTCGATCTTGCTCGTGCCCGGATCCGGCCAGCGCGAGGTGACGATCTTGGCCCGCGTGTAGAACTGGACGCCCTCGGGACCGTACATGTGCAGGTCCCCGAACAACGAGTTCTTCCAGCCACCAAAGCTGTAGTAGGCGACCGGCACCGGGATCGGGACGTTGATCCCGACCATCCCGGCGTTGACCTCGAACTGGAACTGGCGGGCGGCCCCGCCATCGCGGGTGAAGATCGCCGTCCCGTTGCCATACGGGTTGTCGTTGACGAGCGTGACCGCGTCCTCGTAGGTCTTCACTCGCATGACGGTCAGCACCGGGCCGAAGATCTCGTCGCGGTAGGCGTCCATGTCGGTGGTCACGTCGTCGATCAGCGAGACACCCAGGAAGAACCCGTCCGATTCCTTGAACAGCGGGTGCTCGCGTCCGTCGGCGACCAGGGTGGCGCCCTGCGCCGGCCCGCTGTCGAGATACGACGCGACCTTGTCGCGGTGCTGCCGAGTCACCAGGGGGCCCATCTCCGACGCCGGATCGCTGCCCGGTCCGACCGTGATCTTGGGCAGGCGTGTCTTGATCGCCTCGACCAGCGGGTCGGCCACGTCACCGACGGCCACGATGGTGGCGACGGCCATGCACCGCTCGCCGGCCGATCCGTAGCCCGCCGAAACCGCGGCATCGGCGGCCATGTCGATGTCGGCGTCGGGCAGGACGATCATGTGGTTCTTGGCACCGCCGAGGGCCTGGACCCGCTTTCCGTTTCTGGTCCCGGTCTCGTAGATGTAGCGCGCGATCGGCGTCGAGCCGACGAACGACACGGCGGCGATGTCCGGGTGCTCGAGGATGGCATCGACCGCGACCTTGTCGCCGTGGACGACGTTGAAGACGCCATCGGGGACGCCTGCCTCGTGGAGCAGCTCGGCCAGATAGTTGGACGCCGAGGGGTCCTTCTCGGACGGCTTGAGGATGAACGTGTTGCCGGTCGCGATGGCCGTGGCGAACATCCACATCGGGACCATGGCCGGGAAGTTGAACGGGGTGATGCCGGCCACCACGCCCAGCGGCTGGCGGATCTGGTAGACGTCGACGCCGGTCGAGACCTGCTCGGAGAAGCCGCCCTTGAGCAGGCTCGGGATGCCAGTCGCGAACTCGAGGTTCTCGATGCCGCGGGCGATCTCGCCGAGCGCGTCCGAGGTGACCTTGCCGTGCTCAGCGGTCAACAGGGCCGCGAGCTCGGTCCGGTGCGCCTCGACCAGGTTCCGGATCTTGAACATGATGTCGGTACGCTTCGAGAGCGAGGTCGAGCGCCAGGTCGGGAAGGCCGCCTTGGCGGCCGCGACGGCCGCATCGACCTCCTCGATCGAGGCCAGGTCGACGTGCCTGGCGAGGGTGCCGGTGGCCGGGTCGTAGACCGGGGCCTCACGCCCTGACGTTCCGGCGACGAGTTGCCCGCCGATCCAGTGGCTGACCCGACCCGGGGTCGTGCTGTCGGGGCGGGCCGTGCCCGCCTCTACGAGTTGTGTCATCGGTGGACCTCTTGGCGTTGGACAGCCACGATACTCCGGGCATGGCGCGTCGTCGCGCGTGTAGCTCCGGCTAGAACCGCGGCCGCGTCTCGGAGTCGGGCCAGGCGGTCGTGTCGGGTGGGCCGCCGGCAAGGATGGATGGATCGTCGGCGACGGGACGACGTCGGTGCACGGAGAGCCACACGAGGGCCAGCCCGCAGGCGACCGCGATGCCGAGCGCGATCAGCCCGCCGGCGTTGAACCCGCCGGCCGCGACGGGATCACGCCAGGTCGTCGAGACGAATGCCCGGGCGACCGCCCACAGCCCGATGGCCACGAAGAACAGCCGCCCATCACGGCTCCGGAAGCCACCGAGCACGAGGGTGAGCGACAGGACGGTGAGGATGGCCAGCGTCGCGATCCCCTCGAATGCCTGCGACGGGGTCGACGGCAGGGCCGGGACGAGCGAGCCCCAAGGACCCGGGCCGAGATAGGCCGTCGCGGTCCCCTCATCGCTGGGCAGGCCCTGGCCGGTCCCGGTCAGGACCATGGTGAGCTTGCCGGCACCGAGCGCGAACAGAGCCGGCGCCGCCACGACGTGCAGCCAGCGCCCGAGCGGCGCGCCGAGCAGGCTGGCGACGTAGCTCCCGGTCAGCAGACCGCCGGCGACGGCCAGCCCGAGCTCCATCCCGCCGATCGAGGGGTCGATCAACCGGCCCGGTGCCGCACCGAAGTAACGCTCGTGGAGGAGGAGGTAGCCGATCCGGGCACCGATGACCGCGCCGGGCACGATCCCCACCGCAACGAACGCGACATCGTCTGCCCGCAGCCCACCGGCCCGGGCGAGCAGCCCGGCCAACACCAGCGCGGCCACGATGACGGCGGCCAACCCGATCGCCCCCCAACGCACGGTCAGATCGCCGAGCAGGTGGGCATTGGGGTCGAACTGGAAGACGACGACGGAGATCGGCACGGTCCGCCCGAGTGTACCCAAGGTCGCCTGCACAGCGCCGCGACGCGGCGGCAACCGATGTCGGCTGGCCGACACGCTACGTGTCGCCGGGCCGCTGGCCCGTCGGCCCGCCGCCGAACATCATCCCCTGCAACGTAGGTCGGCGGTTGGGGAACGAGCGGCCCGCGATAACGGAACAAGCGGCGGACGAGTCTGGGGGCTCTGGCGACCGCTACCAGCACGTCCGGCGCGCGGGGGGGGTACGGGCCGGACGTTGCGTCCTAACCGGGATCGGAAACGACGATGGCCATCAGTGGACCACGCGCGCACGTCCGGCTCCAAGTCGATCTGCTCGGCCGCCTCGATGCGCGGACCCCGGCCGGCCGCCACATCCGGCTTCCGAGACGCCACGCCCAGGCGCTCCTGGCGCTGCTCGTGCTGACGCGGCGCCCGCGCTCGCGTGAGGCGCTCGCCGACCTCTGGCCCGACGTGGGCGGCGGTTCGGCCGGCTCCCGTCGCCAGGCCCTGTGGCTGGTCCGGCAGGGCCTGGCCGAGGCAGACTTCCCACCCGATGGCCTGCTCGACATCGATGGCGACACGGTGGGCATCCGGATCGACGCCCGGATCGAGCTGGACGTCACGGCCTTCGAGGCGTGCCTCGTCGACGATTCCTGCGGCGCCGAGGCCGCAATCGAGCTCTACCACGGCGATCTGCTCGAGGCCTCGGTCACGATTGCTTCGCCGCCGAGCGGAAACGCCTCTCGGACCGGTTCGAGGACGCCTTGGCGATCGTCGCCGAGCGCCGTCTCGCCGCCGGCGATCCGACTCGGGCCCGGGTTGTCGCCGACCGGCTGTTGGAGCGCGATCCGCTGCGCGAGGAGGCCTACGCCGTCCTCATCGCCGTTCATGGCCGGATCGGCGGCTCGCGCTCGCAGGTCGTCCGCCAGTATCGACGCCTGCGCGTCGTGCTCGACCGTGAGCTCGGCGAACGACCGCTGCCCGACACCGAGGCGATCTACCGCCAGGCGCTCGATGGCACCATGCGCCGTGCGCTCGAGCGCGCTGCGGAGCTCGAGGCCGACCATCCCCCCGTGCTCGTCGCGGTCGGGCACTGACACCAGAGTCGACGGCTGGCACGACCGGGGCTCGATCTGCGGCGCCATGACATGACGAGACCCGCCGGCGGTGCCGGCGGGTCTCGCTGTCGCTTCGATGTCGACCGGCGCGGAACGCCGGCAGGTCGCTTACGGGTTGACGATCACCTGCATGAAGTTCCCCTGCCCGGAAACGCTTGCCACCTTGATGACCGTGCCCGTGTGCGGGTTGTTCACGCCGATCCACCCGGCCTGGTATTTGCCCAGGGCGTCGCCCGGGTCATGGGCCGTGTAGTAGCTGCGGTTGTCGTTGAACGTCCGAACGCCAGCCTGCGACGGGAAGTTGAGCGTCCCGATCGCGGTGCCGGTGAGCGTGAAGGCGTCCGTCTTGTCGAGACCGAACGTCGAGTCGTACGACTGGAGTCGCACGCGAACGACGGCACCCGGGGTTGTACCGCTGGTGTAGTGCCTGATCGCCGGGTGGGCGTCGATCGGCAGGATCAGGCCCTCGCCCGGGTGATCGCCGACGTTGTTGTCTGGCTGTGACTGGTCGTAGTACCAGATCAGGAGACCGTCCTGATACGGGAAGTGAGTGACCCAGTTCCCGGCCGGATCGTCGAAGTTGTACGGGCCGAGCTTGAGGGCCTTGTCATACCCGCCGTAGTTGCGGTACTCCGCGATGTAAGCGTTGAAGTACGAGAAGGTCTCCGTCCCGGTGGTGATGTGGAATCCCTGGGCGGTCTGGTTCGACGAGAACGTCCAGCCCGGATCACTCTCGGCGCCGTCGGTCGGCTGTCCGGTGATGTCGAGGTTGTCGAGCGCGAACCCGGCCGCGATCGCCGGGTCGGCGCCCTGGACCCCACCGTCGGTGAAGTACCCGAAACCGATCTTGTGCGTCCCGCCGGCGAAGGTCGACAGGTCGGCCGTCAGCGTCACCCAGGCGCCGTCCGAACTTCCCTCGATGCCGTCAGGGGCGACGCTCGAGTTCGACAGGTTCGTCGGGACCGTGGCGCCGTCGACCATGAGGTAGGCGTAGTCGAAGCCTTCCTCGATGTTCCACCTGGCCTTGGCGGTCAGGCTCACCGTGCCGGCGGGCAGGGCGATGTCCCGAGTCATGGTCGTATTGAGGCTGTCCGCAGCGCCCGAGTAGTAGAACTTGCTGCCCGCGTACGCGGTGCCCAGCTCCTTGGTGACCTCCTTGTCCGGGAGGACCACGACCAGGCTCTGGGCCTGCTTGGTGTTGATGTTCGACGCGCTCAACTTGAGCGACTTGTGCTCGCCGGCGTTCACGAAGACGGCATTCGACCAACCAAGGACGAGACGCTCCCATGCCGTGGCGTCGACCGGGTAGCTGCCCAGGTCGTCGCTGATCGTGCCGTACGAGCCCTGGGACCACGGAGTCCACCATGCGGTGCTGTTCTCGGCACCCCCGGTGTTGCCGCTGGTGTCGTATTCGTCCGGCAGACCGAGGTCATGGCCGAACTCGTGCGAGAACACGCCGACGCCACCGTTCTCTGGCTCGATCGTGTAGTCGCCGATCCACTTGTCGCTGCAGGCGATCGGAAGACCGCCGAATGGGACGACGTCAGTGCCCACTGTCGGGCCGGGATCAGCGAACACGCCGGCGTTGGCGTACGCGCGATGGCTCCAGATGGCATCGGTGCCCTCGATGCCGCCGCCGGTCTCTTCGCCCTCGCCCGCGTGCACGGACTGGAAGTGGTCGATGTAGCCGTCCGGCTCGTCGAAGTTGCCGTTGCCGTTGTAGTCGTAGCGATCCCAGACGTCGAAGGATGCGAGCATCGCGTCGATCTCGGCCTGGCTCTTGTGAAGGACCTCTGTCTGCTGCGTGCACCAGGCGTTTGACTGGTCGACGAGGAAGCGCCCGATGTCGCGCGTGCAGACGATGTCGCCGCAGTAGTTACTGCCGTAGGCAGCCTCGTTGAACGGGACCTGGAGCCAGTCGCTCACGAAACCGTTAACGCTGTACCGCCCGTAGGACTGCTCGAGGTACCAGTTCGCCATCGACGGACGCTGGGCCTTGTTGAAGAGCAGGTTCTCGTAGTACGGCTGGCTGAAGTCGTCGGTCCAGATCGTGGAGTTGTCGACGCCGTTTCGGTTCGGCTGGGGGATCTGGTTGTGGCCCGGCCCGGCCGCGCCACCGTGGTTGACGACGCCGAGCGCCCCATGGGTGTGGCTGGCGGGTGCATTGCCGAATTCCCCGAGGAAGGTCAGGATTTGGTCCTCGCCCTCGAACGCGAGCTCGACGAACTGGCCCTTGGCCACCTTGACGACCTTGTTCTTGCCGGTCGCCGTGGCCTCACCCTTTAGGACCTTCGCGAGGGCCTTCTGCTTGAGTGCGGTCTGCTTCTTGGCGAGCGTGCCGGGAAGGTTGTCCTTCCCATGTCCCTTGCTGTCCGCCTTGCCATGGGGCGAGGCGGCGCTGACGGGGGCGGCGAGCGATAGAGCCATGGCTCCCGCGGTGATGAGCACCACTAGTCTCTTGATGTTCAACGCATGTTCTCCGTGTTCGGGGGTTGGAGAGAGACGCGCGCCGACCGTGGCGTGCTTGGGCTGAGCATCCGCAGCGGGCCCTCCGTTGATCCGCGCGAACATTCACCGGTCGTCGAGACGCCGCACGTGGGCATGAGACATGCGGGGTCCCATCAATGAGTAGAGGGACGGTACTCCCAGGCCTTTCGCGCGGTCAACCTGAAGGGACCGGATGAAGGCGTCGACGCACCATTTCGCGGTGCTTCAGCGCACCGATGCACCGATGCACCGCGCCCTCAAACGAGCTTGGCGACGAGCTCCTTGACCGCCGCCGCGGAGGCATCGAAGGCGGTCTGCTCGTCTGCCGTCAGCTCGATCTCGAAGACCCGCTCCAGCCCGCCGCGGCCGAGGACGACCGGCACGCCGACGAACAGGTCCTGCGTCTTGAACTCGCCCTGGAGGAGCACCGCGCAGGGCAGGACCCGCTTCCGATCGAGCAGGATCGCCTCGACCATCTCGAAGGTCGAGGCGGCCGGCGCGTAATAGGCAGAGCCCGTCTTGAGCAGGGCCACGACCTCGGCGCCGCCGTTGGCGGTCCGCTCCTCGAGTGCCTTGACCCGGTCGGGCGGGAGGAGCTCGGTGATCGGCACCCCGGCCACCGTCGAGTAGCGCGACAGCGGGACCATCGTGTCGCCGTGGCCGCCCAGGACGAAGGCGTGGGTGTCCGCGACCGAGACGCCGAGCTCCTGGGCGATGAACGTCCGGAACCGCGCAGAGTCAAGGACGCCCGCCATCCCAAGGACACGCTCCCGGGGGAAGCCCGAGGCACGCATCGCGACGTGGCACATCGCGTCGAGTGGATTGGTGACGATGATGAGGATCGCGTCGGGCGAGTGAGCGGCGGCCTGCTCCACGACCGCCTTGACGATCCCAGCGTTCTTGGCCATCAGATCGTCTCGGCTCATGCCCGGCTGGCGGGCCAGACCCGAGGTGACGACCACGATGTCCGAGCCGGCCGTGTCGGCATAGTCGTTCGTGCCGGTGATCCGCGCGTCGTGGCCGACGACGGGGGCCGCCTCGGCCAGATCGAGGGCCTTGCCCTGGGGCAGTCCCTCGACGATATCGACGAGGACGACGTCCGCCAGTCCCGCCTCGGCGATCCGCTGCGCGGTCGTGGCGCCGACGTTCCCTGCACCGATGATGGTGACCTTGTCTCTGGCCATGCGGAAGCCGGCTCCTTTCGCTCTCGTGGGGTCGATGGGCTGGCCCGTCATTGTAGGTGCCGGGTCTCGTCAGGTCGTCGTTCGTGGTGTCCCGGGATGGACGGCTGTCGATGGCCGCCGGTCTCAGCCGGCGCTCGGCTCGTCGCCCGGTTTGGTTGCGGCCAGGGCCGCGTCGGCCTCGGCATCTGCAGCCGGCCCGGCGGCCAGGATGGCCGGTGTGACGCCGTCGGCATAGGCCTCGAAGTTGGCACGGAACATGGCGGCCAGCGTCCGGACCGTCCGGTCGTAGGCGTCCGCATCGGTCCAGGTCGTCCGCGGATCGAGGAATGACGCCGGCACCTCCGGGCAGCTCGTCGGGACCGCCAGCCCGAAGACCGGGTCGAGGCGGGTCGGGATATCGTCCAGCGACCCGTCGAGTGCCGCCCGGACCATCGCCCGTGTATGGGCGATGTTCATCCGCTCGCCGACACCGTACCGCCCGCCCGTCCAGCCGGTGTTGACCAGCCAGACCGGGACGTCGTCGCGCTCCAGCCGTTCGATCAGCATCGCCGCGTACAGGCCGGGATGGTGGGGCATGAACGGCGCCCCGAAACAGGCCGAGAAGGTCGCCTTGGGCTCCATGACGCCGACCTCGGTGCCGGCCAGCTTTGCGGTGTAGCCGCTGATGAAGTGGTAGGCCGCCTGCTCGTGGGTGAGCCGGCTGATCGGCGGCAGCACGCCGAACGCGTCGGCGGTCAGGAAGACGACCGACTTGGGGGTGCCGGCCACCCCGGTCTCGTCGGCGTTGCCGATGAAGTCGAGCGGATAGGCGCCGCGCGTGTTCTCGGTGAACCGATCGGAATCGAGGTCGAGCTCGCGCGTCCGGGGATCGAGATCGACGTTCTCGAGGATCGTCCCGAACCGTCGCGTGGTCTGGAAGATGTCCGGTTCGTACATCGGCGACAGACGGATCGTCTTGGCGTAGCAGCCGCCTTCGAAATTGAAGGTCAGGCTATCGCCCCAGCCGTGTTCGTCATCGCCGATCAGGCTCCGCTGCGGATCGGCCGAGAGGGTCGTCTTGCCCGTGCCCGACAGGCCGAAGAAGACCGCGGCGTCGCCATCGGGCCCGACGTTGATGGCGCTATGCATCGGCAGCACGCCTTCGTCGGGCATCAGGTAGTTCATGACCGTGAAGGCGCTCTTCTTGATCTCGCCGGCGTACTCGGTGCCGACGATCAGGATCTCCATCCGCCGGAGATGGACGAGG
This sequence comes from Candidatus Limnocylindrales bacterium, assembly GCA_038211705.1. Taxonomy (GTDB): domain Bacteria; phylum Chloroflexota; class Limnocylindria; order Limnocylindrales; family CSP1-4; genus SPCO01. Next base: position 30,161 of record JBBQVJ010000007.1, read on the forward strand.
ATCGCGGTGCCGGTCCGAGTCCCCTCGGTGGCGGGGTCGGCCTGGAACGAGGGCACGTTGATGATCGTGAAGTTGGGGGCGAAGTCGGCGAGCTGCCGGGCGCTCGGTCGGCGGAACAAATTGCGCGCGAAGATGCTGGCCCAGGCCGTTTCCGTGTAGACCCGCAGTGAGCGGCGGTGAGCCTTCGCCGCGCCGATGAAGCAGTCCTGGCTGTACAGGTCCTTTGACGCCGTGTACTCGACCAGGCGTGCCCGGAGCCGGTCGTAGTCGGCCTCCGAGATCGGGCGGTTGACGGAGCCCCACCAGATCGCATCGTGGCTCGACGGATCGTCCACGATGAACTTGTCCTCGGGCGAGCGGCCGGTGTGCTTGCCGGTCCGGACCACGAGCGGGCCCTCGGCGGCGACGAGGCCCTCGCCGTGGCGGATGGCGTCCTCGTACAGCTCGGCGGTGGAGAGGTTGGCGCGGACGCTGCGGCCGAGCATCGGTCGGCGGGTCGGGGCTGTGGTTGCCATCGGCGGTGGACTCCTGGAGCGCAGGCGATCACGGTCTGATCGACCGGCCGCGCGTGATGCGTCCCCGACGAGGTCGCAGGAGTCGGCTTCCGCAGTCGTGTTCAGGGGATGCTAGCACGTTGCGGAACGGTTGCGATGGCCGCGCCTGTCGCAACGTTCA
>JBBQVJ010000008.1:0-25501 GCA_038211705.1 Candidatus Limnocylindrales bacterium
GGCCGCCCTGGCCCGGCTCCGGCCCGTCGACCGGGGTATCGCCCATCCGGCCCTGGGGCGCCCGGGGGGGTTCGCTGGGGGGCCCACCCCCCCGGCCGGCCCGCCCCCCGCGCCCGCCCGCCCCGACGCAGCAGTGGAGACCGCGATGACGCAGATCATCTCGCGGGGCGCCGCCAACCAGGCGGGCGCCCGGATCGACACGGACGCCTACGCGAAGGCCGCCGACTTCCTGCCCCTCAACGGCATCGACCACGTCGAGTTCTGGGTCGGCAACGCCCGCCAGGCGGCCGCCTACTACCGCGCGCTATGGGGCTTCACGCCAGTCGCCTTCAGCGGTCTTGAGACCAAGGTCCGCGATCGGGCGAGCTATGTCATGGTCCAGAACGACATCCGGTTCGTGTTCACCGCGCCGTTGACGCCGGATGGCGAGATCGCCGAGCACGTGCGGGCCCACGGCGACGGTGTCCACGACATCGCCTTCGCGGTCGACGATGTCGAGTCGGCGTGGCGCGAGACGACGAACCGCGGCGCGGTCTCGGCCCTCGAGCCGACGGAGCTCGATGGCGGCGAGGACGGCGTGCTGCGCAGGGCCTCGATCCACACGTACGGCGAGGTCCTCCACTCGTTCGTCGATCGACGCGATTACGCCGGGGCGTTCGCGCCGGGCTATCGGAAGGTCGCCGCGCCGGCCGCCGCGGCTGGTGGGCTGTCGCTGCTTGAGGTCGATCACTGCGTCGGCAACGTCGGGCTGGGTCAGATGGATGAGTTCGTGGCGTTCTATCGAGATGTGCTTGGCTTCGCCCAGCTCATCCACTACGACGACAAGGTGATCCACACCGAGTTTTCGGCGCTGATGTCCAAGGTCATGACCAACGGCAACGGCCGGGTCAAGTTCCCGATCAACGAGCCGGCCGCCGGCAAGAAGAAGAGCCAGATCCAGGAATACCTCGATTGGTACCACTCGCCGGGCTGCCAGCACATCGCCCTCCGGACCGACGATATCGTCACCACCGTTCGCCGGCTGCGCGACAACGGCATCGAGTTCCTGGGCCTGCCGCACGAGTACTACGCGACACTGGCCGACCGCGTCGGCGACGTCGGGGTGCCGATCGACACGCTCGAGGAGCTGGGCATCGAGGCCGATCGTGACGAGGAGGGCTATCTCCTCCAGATCTTCACCCGCCCGGTCCAGGACCGGCCCACGTTCTTCTTCGAGATCATCGAGCGCCACGGCTCCCGCGGCTTCGGGGTCGGCAACTTCAAGGCCCTGTTCGAGGCGATCGAGCGCGAGCAGGCGAAGCGCGGGAACCTCTGAGGCGAGGCCCCCGCGCCGTTTGTCCGCGACGCCGCCGGGGCTGGACCTCGAGCCGCCGGGCGTCAGATCACGAAATGGGCAACTACGGTTGGATGCGAATCGACGCGATGATCGCGTCGAGCTCAGTCAGATCGGCTGCGGTCGTGTCCCGCGCGTGCCTCGCGACGACCACGACGGGTTGGCCATCGACGTCGACGGCGTACACCACGTCCGTCGAACAAGGCGAGCTGCAACATTGGCCGCCACCATCCGGGGTTGGCCAGAACTGGAGGAATTGACCGTCGCAGGTGGCGAGATCGAGGTTGACGGGCACGATAGTTCCGTGCCGCCTCGACGAGATCGTCACGATGGGCACGATGAAGCCACTGAGCGTCGGCGGTCACCGCGTGGACGCGTATTGGACGACGTCGGGCCTGCACTGCGACGGCTTCAGGGATGTGATCGAGTTCAGGTGCCTGTCGGCGGGGGGAGTCAACCCGCCGTAGCGACGGTCGCCTGACAACAATCGCGGGGATCGGCCACCAGGACGGATGATCCGAACGGAGGGAATCTCGTGGAGTTGGTCGCCGCGATCGGACTCGCGGCGATCGCGGTCCTCGTCTGGCTCATGGAGCTGAAGCCGTTCTGATGTTGCGGATAGACTCGCCTGCGTGAAGATCGCCCACGTTCGCGAGCGCCACGCGCCTGCCGGGTCGGCGTGGCGCCTGGCGGCCGCGCTCGATGGTGGCGAGAGTCCCGGACGGTGGCTCGACCTCGAGGTCGCCCGCCGGCGTGCTGCCTCCGCCGACCCACGGCTCGCCCATAACGCCGCGCTCTACCGCCAGCCGCTGACCACGCTCGACGATCACCTCGCACGCGGCCTGCGGGTCGAGGCGCTCCGCGAGCTCGTCGAGGGGTTCGAGCCGCGCGACGAGGCGGACGACGGCGTCCTCGTTGCCGATCGCCTCGGTTTCGGGCCGCCGGTCCTGCGGCTGCCGTCGTTGCGCGACTTCTATGCCTTCGAAGGACATGTCCGGACGATGTGGGAGCGCCGTGGGGGCGAGGTCCCGGAGACCTGGTACCGACTACCGATCTTCTACTTCGGTAACGTCTCGGAGATCCGCGGCCCGGACGATCCGATCTGGTCGCCAGCAGCGTCGCAGGAGCTAGATTACGAACTCGAGGTGGCCGCCGTCGTCGACACGCCGGCGATCGATCTGCGGCCGGAACGGGCCGAGGAAGCGATCGGCGGATTCACGATCTTCAACGACTGGTCGGCGCGGGACCTCCAGCGCGAAGAGACGGTCGTTCGGCTCGGGCCCGCCAAGGGCAAGGATTTCGCGAGCTCGTTCGGCCCGTGGCTGGTCACACCGGATGAGCTCGCCGACGCCCGTGCCGGCACCGGCTACGACCTGGCCATGACCGCGGAGGTCAACGGCACCGAGACCAGCCGCGGTCGCTGGTCCGACGCGCAATTCTCGTTCGGCGAGATGCTCGCCCGCGCGTCGGCCGACGTCCATCTGCGCCCCGGCGACCTGGTCGGCAGCGGGACCGTCGGCACAGGCTGCCTGCTCGAGGTCCGCGACGCCACGCTCGGCCGGTACCTCGAGCCCGGCGACGAGGTGGTCCTGCGCATCGACCGCCTCGGGGCGCTTCATAACCCGATCGTCGTGCGAGGCGTCGGGCAACCGTGATCGTCATCGCCTGCATGACCGTGACCGTTACGATCCGCCTGACGAAGGACCGGTGACCGAAGATCGACCTTCTCACTCTCGGTGACGTTCGACCCCGTGGGCGCGATCGACTGACTCCGCGGTCGGTCGCCGGGCACTCGTAGCATGCTGGCTTCCCTATCGGAGTCCAGCAGTGTGCACTTGACCCGAAACCCGGCCATCTCCATCGAGCCGATGACCGTCGCGGACTGGCCCGAGGTCCGGCGCATCTATGCCGAGGGCATCGCGACCGGCGACGCCACGCTGGAACGCGAGGTGCCCGACTGGAGCCATTTCGACCGATCGCATCCGACCCACTGCCGCCTGGTCGCCAGCGACGGTGGGGGAGCGGTCCTCGGCTGGACGGCGCTCGGAGGCTACTCGGCGCGAACCGTCTACCGCGGCGTCGCATGGGAGAGCGTCTACGTCGGCGCCGAGGCCCGCCGTCAAGGGGTCGGCCGGGCCCTGCTCGAAGCTTTGATTCCGGCGTCCGAGGCGGCCGGGTTCTGGACGCTGATGGCCGGTGTCCTCGCGGACAACGCACCCAGCCTGGCGTTGCATGAAGGGGCCGGCTTCCGCCGGGTCGGTGTCCAGATCGCGATCGGCCAGGACGCGCGCGGGCGTTGGCGCGACGTGGTCCTGCTCGAGCGGCGGAGCCCGATCGTCGGTCGCTGAGGCGCGTTCGGGCGGACGTCACGTGCACGCGCGGCCTCCCCGATCGCCTAACCGGACGGGCAGTCGGTTTCGACTCGGGTCCAGACGTCAGCGGAGTCGGGCACTTCGTCGCGGACGGTCGTCCCTCCGCGCGTTTGCTCGGCGGACCCGCGCACTCCGACGGCGGACGGACAGCCGAGGGCGTCCAGCCGGACAGTCAACGAGATGACGGGGCCGGCCAGATCGACGACCCCGGGAAAGTCCTGGGCCTGCAGCCGTTTCCCGGTGTGGCGGTCCACGAGAACCGGCACGAACCCGCCGCCGGCCAGCGCTTCGAGGGCCGCCATGCGGTCCCAGGCGCCGTCGCCGTCGAGGTCGAGGTAGAAGCGGTACGCCAGTTGGCCGACGGCGGGCGAGCCGGCTGGGACGGCCGCCGCCATCGACATCGAGAGCGCGATCGAACCGCCGCTCGATTCGACCCCGAGACGAACGATGTCGATGAAGCCAGGGGCCGCGTCAGCCGATGGGTCCATGGCCTCGCCCGATCCCGGAGCCGCGCTGGCCGTTCCACCCGACGGCGGGGCGGGCGGGGAGTTCGTCGGTGCCGTCGCCGACGCTGACGTGGCAGGGGACGAGGGCGTCGCCCCGCCAGACTCCGCCGTGCTGGCCGGAGCGCACGACGCCAGCGCCGTCACCGCGAGCAGCAAGGCCCCCGCGACGATCAGCCGCCGAATTACCGTTGCGTGGCCCGTGGGAGCGTCCTGGTCTCCGATCCGGCATCTCGTTCTGGTCATGCATCCACGCCGCTCGAGGCGGTCTCGCCGCGATGCAGCGAGCATAGCTCGGGCGGGAACGGAGGCTCCATTCCCGCCCGTTCTTGTCTCGGCCGCGAACAGCCGATCAGGATCCGATCCGAGCTTACGGGGCCGCGAACCAGGTGAACGCGCGGGTCATCAGGTTGGCTCGAAGGCCCGGACCGGTGGCACCGGTGCCGTACTCCTCGAATGGGAACGCCAGGAACACGACCTTGTATGGGCCAGCCGCAACGGTGAGGCCGTCAGGCTGGTTCGGATCGTCTCGGAAGGCGACCGTCGCAGGTGCCAGGAGCGTGAGCTCGTCGCTGAACTGGACGCCAGCCAGGACGGCCAGGTCGAGCGGGACCGTGCCGATGCCGTCGGTCACGACATTGCCCGGCTCACTCTTGACGTTGAGCGTCCCGATGTCGTTCTGGACATCGGTGCCGTCCCAATCCACGTGCAGGTAGTCGTGGACGAAGTCGGTCGTCCCGGCACCCTGATCGAGGATGTCCTGGCCGGTCAGGAACAGCCGGCCTCCGCCATCGAGGAACGCTGTCAGGTTGGTCTCGTAGATCCCGAGCGGGGCAGGGTACGAGTTGCCTGTGAACCACACGACGTTCTTGTGGGCCTTCAGGTAACCGAGCGGCAGGGTTGGATTCGTCGCGAGATCCCAGGTATCGAAGGTCTTGCCGGCGGCCGTCAGCGCAGCCGTGTAGTACGACTGCACGTTCGGGATGTTGCCGTCATTGTCGACGAGCAACGTGTCCACGGCGACCGCGATGGTCGTCGCCGTCCCGCTTGCACTCACCGACGGGTTCCCGGTGGAAGTCGCCGTCAGCGTCGCGGTATCCGTCGCCGCATTCGCCGTCCCGCCCGGGACGTTGACTCGGAGACAGACATCGGCCGTCGCGCCACTTGCGACGCTGATCGAGGCCAGCGGCGACACGCACGCCGCGTCGAGAACGGTCGCCGGGAACACGGCCGACGTCGCGGCAAGCGTGTACGTATCGGCGTTGAAGCCGAGGTTGGTGATGTGGAATGGATAGGTGACCGATCCTCCGACAGCTGCACCGTCGGACTGGCTGGCCGGAGTGACCGAGACCGCGTACGGCGGGGCGATCGGCGTGACGTGGGCGCTGCCGGTGGTGCCGATGCCCTGCGCCGAGGTCACCGTCAAGCCACCGTTGATGATCGACTTGACCGGTGGCGGGAGATTCGAGGTGATCCTGACGCGGAAATGGACGTCGATGCTGTCGTCAGCCGGGACCGTCAGTCCGGTCCACTTGACGTTGCCCTTGCTCAAGGTGCCGCCCTCGCCGGCACTCGTGAAGGTCGTACGACCAGGGATCGGATCGGTGATCATGACCCCTGTCGCATCGGCGTTGCCGATGTTGTGGACGGTGATCGTGTAATCGATCTGGCTTCCGGCCCCGACCGGGACGCCGGCGTCGGTCTTGCTGACGACGAGGGCCGGAATCACGGCTGCGTCGTGCATCGTCCAGGCGCCGCGCCCGTGCGTGCCGGCGGCCAGGTTGCGATTGAGCGGGTCGACGTTGAGCTGCCAGATCTGGACGCTCGGGAACCCGGTCCCGAGTGGCTGCCAGCTGGTGCCGCCGTTGTAGGTGACGAATGGCCCGACGTCAGTGCCGGCGTAGATCGTCGCGGGATAGCTCGCGTCGAGCTGGAGCGAGTTCACCGGCGCGTCCGGCAGGTTCGAGCTGATGTCTTGCCACTTGTTTCCGCCGTCGGTCGTCTTGAAGACGTGGCCGGGGCGCTTCGGCGTGGCCAGATTGAAGCCGTTGAACGCGACGAACGCGATCCGGTCATTCGAGCGGTCGACCGCGATGTCGCTGACGGGACGATTCGGGAAGACCTTCGTCCCGACCCGCTGCCAGGTGGGGGAGGAGTCGCTGACGGCGTCCGGGCTGAACTGGACCCAGCCCTCGAGCGTTCCGGCGTAGACGCCGTCGCCCCCGCCGGACACGCCGATCGCGCTGATGAAGCAGCCGCGGGCGCCGTTCGATGCGCGGCCGGTGCAACCCGACGTGAGGTCGGGGCTGATGGCATCCCAGTGGACGTCAGATGCCAAGGCCGCCTTGGCGTTGTCGGTCCGGTAGAGGCGGTAGGTCCCGAGGAACAGCTGATTGGTGTTCAGCCGGTTCATGACCTCCGGGACGTAGAACTCCGAGCGATCGCCCAGGTTGATCCCGCCGGTGATGAACTGGTTCGAGAAGAACTGTGCGCCACCGTCGGTGTTCCGGTAGGGGCTGATCCCGAAGTAATTGCCGTACACGTAGTTGAAATCGTTCGGGTCGACGAGCACCTGCCCGCCGTCACCGCTCTCGACGTCGAACCAGGTGTTGCTCGCAGTGGACTTCCGAAGCGTGCCGTTGTCCTGCGTGCCGCCCCACACCCGGCCCGGCAACCTCGGGTTGTTGGCGATGCTGGTGTACTGGGTGATCGCGAGGCCGGTCCGATGGGTCACGGCGGCGGTCGCCGGATTGACCGTGCCGTTGAGGTTCTGCCAGTCGACGGCCGGGAGCGGGGCCCCGACGGCATTGCGGCCGCCACGAACATTGGATGTCCAGACGCCGCCGTCATTGCCGACGATGACCTGGTTCGTGTTCGCCGGGTTGATGGCGATGGCGTGGTAGTCGGGATGGAGGTCCCAACCGATGTCCTTCCAGGTCTGGCCGCCGTCCATCGAACGGAAGACGCCGCCAGACCCGGTCCCGTAATTGAACAGGCCAAGGGCGAACACGATGTTCGAGTCGTTCGGGTCGACTCCGATGAGGTTGTCGTAGAAGCACTGACCGCCGCAATAGCCCGCGATGTTGTCGGGGCTACCGGCCGGACCGGCCGGCAGGAGGGCCCACGGGCCGCCGTCGATCGACTTCCAGATCCGTGACGGCTGGTCGACGTCGCCGATGGTCCATTCGAAGCCGGCATACAGCACGGCGCTATGACCCGCCGGGTGCGAGATCCCGAGCGCGAAGCGCGTGCCGCCGCCGGTGCCGAACGTGGCCCCGCCCGGGATGCCGGCCATGAACGTATGCCAGCTCGTGCCGTAGTCGGTCGACTGGTAGATGGCATCGCCCCAGAACGTGGCGTACAGGATGTTCGGCGAGCCCGGGTCCTGGACGAGGTCGGTCGCGCCAGTGAGCTCGGTGGCCGACTTGCGGAGCGTCCAGCTGGTGCCGCCGTTCTGCGACTCCCAGATGCCGTACTGCGTGGGATCGGGCGGCGTCTGGCGCCGGCTGCCGGCCCGGCCGCGGATGACGGCGGCCCACAGGCGATTGGGATTCGTCGGATCGACCACGATCTTCGAGATCGACACGCCCTCGAAGGTGGTGCCGCCGATGGGCGCCCAGTGGATCCCGCCGTCGGTCGACTTCAGGACCCCGGTGCCGAAGTAGCTGTCACCGGACAGATTGCCTTCGCCGGTCCCGGCATAGACGATCGAGTCATTGGACGGCGCGATGGCGAGCGCGCCGATCGAGAGGGTGGGACTGCCGTCGGTCCGGGAGGTCCACACGCCGGTGACCTCGTCGTACGTCCAGATGCCGCCTTGGGCGCCGCCCAGGATCTTCTGGCCGGTGCTTGGGCGGATGACGAGCGCACTGACCCGACCGGTCACGGCATAGAAGCTGTTGCTGCCGCGGGTGACCTGGACGATCGGGTTCGGGCTGATCTCGGTCCACGGGCCGACGTAGGTCAACGGCGAGATCGGCCCCTGCTTCTTCAGGTGCTTTCCGGCCTGGTTCGCTGCCGCCCGAGCCTTGCCGGCCTGCTTGACCGACAGGTGAACATCGCCGGCCGTTCGCCTCGTGATGAACGCGTCATCGCGCTTGAGCGCCTGCTCCTCGTCACGCGAGAGTCCGCCACTCAATCGGATCCTGGTTGGGCGTGCGCGGGATGGCGTGACTTCCGGGTCGCCGATCGGAACAGCCGCGGTCAAGCCCGGCGGTTGTATGGCGACCATGGTCGCGGGGAAGAGCGACCACGCGAGGACGGCCGTGAATGCAAGGACCAAGCTTCGCCGGCGTGCGGAACCTTGGGCGGGATTTCGCATGGCAGTGGATCCTCCTACCGGACGCGGCGGCGCTCTCGTCCGCGCGTCGGGCGACGTGCCACTCCTCCGGGCACCGGTCAGGGACAACGCACGGTTGTTGGACGGCAGTATCCACGCCCAACGTCACCGAAGTCCACTTTCTCGGGCGGGATCAGGTGGAACGTCGGTGCGTCGGCGCACCGCGGTGGTTTCTCGATCAAGCTCGCCGACTTCTCGGCCGAGTTGCCCGTGAACCGAAAAGACGGGATGACCTGACGGATCTCCCGCAGGGCTTCTCCTACGTCGGCCACTGGATCCCGAACGCCCCCTGAATGCGCCCCCAGAGCGCGTACCAGGACCTAGACTGGGAACCTCGCTCGAGGAGGCCAAGCGCTCGATGTTCTACGCCGCACGCGGCAACATCCCGCCCAAGCGCCACACCCAACACCGCGCCCCCGACGGCTCGCTCTACGCCGAGGAGCTGTTCGGCGTCGAGGGGTTCACCGGCCGGAGCTCGCTGCTCTACCACGTCACGCCGCCGACGCGGACGCACAAGATCGAGCCGGCCTCGGAGATCCGGCTCGAGGAGGCCGACGACGGCTACCACCATCACCGGCTGATCGACGCGGCTGGTATCGAGCCCCACGGCGACGCCGTGACCGGCCGCATCCCGCTGTTCTTCAACAACGACATCGTGATGGGTGTCGTCCGGCCGGCCGAGGCGATGCCCGAGACGGTCTTCTACCGGAACGGCGAGGCGGACGAGCTGCTCTACGTCCACGAAGGCGAGGGCCTGCTCGACACGAATTTCGGGCCGATCCGCTACGGCCCGGGCGACTACCTCGTCCTGCCGATCGGGACGACCTGGCGGCTGACCCCCGATGCGGGCAGCGGCCAGCGGATGCTCTACCTCGAATGCCCGTCCGAGATCGAGGCGCCCAAGCGCTACCGCAACGACTACGGCCAGCTCCTCGAGCACTCGCCCTACTCGCAGCGCGATATCCGGTTGGCCGACGAGGTGCCGCCGCGGACCGACGAGGGCGATTTTCGGGTCCACGTCAAGATGCGCAACCGGCTGACCGCCTACCACTACACGCATCACCCGTTCGATGTCGTCGGCTGGGACGGCTATCTCTGGCCGTACGCCTTCAACATCGGCGATTTCGAGCCGATCACCGGGCGGGTCCACCAGCCGCCCCCTGTCCACCAGACCTTCGCCGCCCGGAACTTCGTGGTCTGCTCGTTCGTGCCGCGCAAGTTCGACTATCACCCGCTGGCCATCCCGGCGCCCTACAACCACTCGAACATCAACTCTGACGAGGTCATCTACTACGTCGCCGGCAACTTCATGAGCCGGCGCGGGGTCGGGATCTCGTCGTTCACGCTCCATCCGGCCGGCATCCCGCACGGGCCGCATCCGGGCACGGCCGAGGCGTCGATCGGCAAGGAGGCGACCGAGGAGCTGGCGGTCATGGTCGACACCTTCCACCCACTACGGATCACCCGCCAGGCGGCCGAGCTCGAGGACGCCCGCTACCCGTACTCGTGGCTGCCGGCTGAGGACGCCTCCGGGGAGGCCCGCGAGCTCAGCGATCGCGGTCCGGAGGCATTCCCCGACTGACGGGCGTTGCCCGCCGGAACCGGACCACGGGGCCACCGCACCGGGACGACCGAGGCATTCCCCGGGCGTCCGCGCGTCGCGCACGATGCCGCCATGGACAGCCTTCGGCATCGTCGCGCCTGGATCCTGACACCTGCCGTCCTGGTCGTGGTCGGGCTGGTCAGTCCGGCGGGTGTCGCCGCGGCGACCGATTCGGACCACGATCGGCTGCCAAATACCTGGGAGCAGACCTATTCGCGGACCAACCCGTACCGCGCCGACACGGATCTCGATGGGATCCGCGACGATCGCGAGGACCCCGACCACGATGGGCTGACGAACCGCCAGGAGTACCTGGCCGGGATGCGTCCGAGGCGGGCCGACACGGACCGCGACGGGCTTCGCGACGATCGCGAGGACACCGACCACGACGGTCTGCGGACGAAGTTCGAGTTCCTGGCCGGCACCTCGCCGCGACGGGTCGACAGCGACGGCGACGGACACCGCGACGGCACCGAGAACCCCGACCGCGACGGCCTCTCGAATGCCACAGAGCAGCGGCTCGGCACGAACCCCCGGATCGCAGACACCGACGGCGATGGCTGGTCCGACGGCGCGGAAGTCCGGGCCGGGACGGATCCGCGCAAGGGGACCAGCCATCCGCCGAAGCCGCCACCGACGCCGACCCCGACCCCGACGCCCACGCCCACTCCAACGGCCACGCCGACCCCCACCCCGAGTCCGACGCCCGGGGGCACTTCGACCGGTGCCCCGACCGTACCCGGCGCCCCGGCCTGCCCGATCTTCCCGATCGCCAACGTCTGGAACACCCGGATCGACGGGCGTGCCGTGGCCGCGAACTCGGCCACGATGATCGGCACGATCGGGCTCGACCGCGGCCTGCACATGGACTTTGGCTCGTATGCCGGCTATGGCATCCCGTACCAGGTCGTCACCTCGGCCACGCCGCGGTCCACGGTGACCTTCGACTACGACGAGGATTCCGATCATGTCGGCTATCCGATCCCGGCCATGCCGCTCATCGAGGGCGGCTCCGACCGCCACGTGCTGATGGTCGACCGCGATGCTTGCCGGTTGTACGAGCTCTTCGCCGCCCGCAAGGTGGGCACGACCTGGGCGGCTGGCAGCGGCGCGACCTGGGACCTGCGTTCGAATGCGCTGCGGCCCGTGACCTGGACGAGCGCCGACGCGGCCGGGTTGCCGATCCTGCCGGGTCTGGTCCGCTACGACGAGGTCGCCGCCGGCGCCATCGCCCATGCCCTGCGCTTCACCACGGACCGGACGCGAACGAGCTACATCTACCCGGCCCGCCACCAGGCCGGCGAGTCGTCTTCGCTGTCGCTGCCGCCGATGGGCCTGCGGGTCCGGCTCAAGGCATCGTACGACACGACCGGTCTGTCGCCGCAGGCCCGGGCCATCGCCGAGGCGCTCAAGCGCTACGGCATGATCCTCGCCGACAACGGCTCGCCCTGGTACATCACCGGCACGAGCGATCCGCGCTTCGACGACGACGTCCTCCACGAGCTCGATCGCGTCACCGGTCGTGACCTCGAGGTCGTCGACACGACCGGGCTGGTCAACGGCCCGTAGCTCGCGCGACGCGGACGCGGCGCCGCCGCACCACGCAAGGACCCGCGTGGTCCCCGAGCGCGGCGGGCGCCCGACCCGCCATGATGTCGGGCATGACCGAGTCATCAGGCCCGCGTCCCGTTCCCGGCTTCATCGAGCTGCGTCCCCGGCTGGAGGCAGGCGAGACACTCTACGGGGCCTTCCTGAACCTCGGCTCGCCGGTCGCGGCCGAGATGGTCGGCCGGGTCGGCTTCGACTGGGTGATCATCGACCTCGAGCACGGCGCCGCCACGGAATCCGAGCTCCTCGCCAGCCTTCACGCCCTCGGTTCGACGCCGACCGCCGCGCTCGTCCGCCCGCAATCCGGCGAGCGCCTGCGGATCGGCCGGGCGCTCGACCTGGGCGCGCACGGCATCATGGTCCCGAGGGTCGACCTTCCGGACCAGGCTCGTGAGGCGATCTCGTTCATGCGCTACCCGCCCGAGGGCATCCGCGGTCTCGCGCTCTCGACCCGGGGCGCCGGCCTCGGCGAGCTCGGCCACACGGACGTCCGGGCGATCAACGACCGGATCCTGGGCATCATCCAGATCGAATCGCCGAGCGCGGTCGAGCACGCCGCCGAGATCGCCGCCATCGATGGCGCCGACGTCCTCTTCGTCGGGCCGACCGACCTGTCGCACAGCCTCGGCATCCCGGGTCGCTTCGATGACCCGATCTACCTCGATGCGATCAGCTCCGTGGTCGCCGCCGCCGAGGCTGCGGGCAAGGCGGCCGGGATCCTGCTCCGCGACGCGAGCGGCGTGCCGCGCCACCGCGAGCTCGGGTTCCGGTTCATCGGTCTGGGCTCGGACGGCGCGTTCATCGCCGACGCCGGGCGAGCGGTCCTGCGCGAGGCCGCCGGGTCCTGACCGGGCGGCCGGTCAGCCCTCGCCCTCCAGCGGCGTCGCCGGCTCGGGTGCGCCGCGCGGCCGGGGCGACGTCTGGGCGATGACCACACCGGCGAGGATGAGACCGGCGCCAAGGAGCTGGATCGGCGCCAGGACCTGGTCGAGGAAGACGAACGACAGGACGACGATGAAGACGGGCTCGGTCGTGCTGATCAGCGCGGCCTGCGCGGCACCGATGCGGCGAGCCCCGGCGTACAGCGTCTGGATCGCCAGGAACGAGGCGAGCAGGCCGATCCCGACGAGATACGGCCAGGCGTCGCCCGGGATGGTTCGCGGGTCGAGCGGGCGGCCGGCGCCGGCGGCCATCAGCGCGAAGACGGCAGCGGTCGCGGTCATCATCACGGCCGTCGTTCCAGCCGCGTCCCGGGCGGCGGTCGCCGCCTCGGGCGCATCGCTGCCGAGCCGGTCGCGACGCTCGCCCGAGAGACGCGCCGAGAGCACGATCCAGACCGAGTAGATGGCCGCCGACGCGAAGATCAGCAGGATGCCGCCGATCGGCAGGTTCGCGCTCACATCGACGCCGCCCAGCGCGATCACCACACCGACCATCGCCAGCACCATCGCGAACCACGGCCGTCGTCCGGGCAGACGCGTCGCGAACCGGAGCGACAGGAGCGCGACGAAGACCGGGTAGATGTAGACGAGGACGCCGGCCAGCGAGGCGGGGATCGTCTCGAGACCGGCGTAGTAGGTCCCGGCGTTCCCGGTGTAGACCGCGCCGAGCCCGAGCGTCACCAGGAGCTGGCGACGCGACATCGAGCGGACCGACGCCCGGCGCGATGGCGACGCCGCGACCCACAGCCAGGCCACGCTCGCGCCGATGACGAACCGCCAGCCGAGCAGGGTCAGCCAGTCGAGCCCCTCGGCATAGCTGAGCGTGGCGAAGATCGAGCCCGACGCAAAGCTCGCGCCGGCGATGAGCACCAGTCCGATCCCCACGGCACGTCGTCGGTCCATCGCGCGGAGGCTAGCAGCGCGAGGCGACTTCCCGGGCCGTGAACCCGGCCCCAAGGCGCGTCGGCGTCGTCGCGACGGGTGACGCACTACACTTGAGGACGTGACCGACCTCACCGAAACCGCCGTCGCGCGCCGCGTCCCCTCGATCACCGAGGAACGCCTGCGCGTGCTGAGCCGCCGGCAGCCGGTCACCGTCCTGCCCGGCACGTCGCTGGCCGAGTGCGTGCGCGCCATCCAGCGCACCGGGACGGGCGATTCCGTCTTCGTGTGCGACGTCTCCGGCCGTCTCGTCGGCGTTCTGACCGAGCGCGACATCTTTGCCCGGATCGTGGGCGGCGCGGTCGACCTCCACCAGCCCGTCGAGAGCCTGATGACCACCGAGCCCAGGACCCTCGACTTCGACGACACCATCCGCGACGCGATCGTGCTGATGCAGACCGGCCGCTACCGCAACGTCCCGGTCGTGGACGAGGCGCGCCAGCTGGTCGGCGTCGTCCGGCAGTCCGACATCATCAAGTACCTGGCGGAATCCTTCCCCGAAGAATTGCTCAACCTGCCGCCCAGGCCACATCAGCGCATGAAGGAGCCTGAAGGCGCGTGACACTCACCAAGGAGCCCGAGCCCGACGTCCAGGAGCTCGAGCGCGTCACCATCCGGTTCGCCGGCGATTCGGGCGACGGGATGCAGCTCACCGGCACCCAGTTCACGCGGACGGCGGCCGTCTTCGGCAACGACATCAGCACCTTGCCCGACTTCCCGGCCGAGATCCGGGCGCCGGCCGGGTCGCTACCCGGCGTATCGGGGTTCCAGATCAGCTTCTCGTCGTCGGAGATCCACACCCCGGGCGACCAGCCGGATGTCCTCGTGGCGATGAACCCGGCCGCGCTGAAGACGAACATCGGCGACCTGCCGGCGGGTGGCGCGCTGATCGTCAACAGCGATGCCTTCACCCAGGCGAACCTCAGCAAGGCGGCCTATACCAGCAACCCCTTGACCGACGGCTCGCTCAAGGCATACACCGTCTTCGAGGTGCCGATCTCGACCCTCAACACGGCTTCGCTCCAGGGTCTCGACATGACCTCGAAGCAGATGGACCTGACCAAGAACTTCTTCGCGCTTGGCTTGATGTTCTGGCTCTACGAACGGAGCCAGGACGGGACGATGGCCTGGATCGACCAGAAGTTCGGGGCTCGGCCCGTGGTGGCCGAGGCGAACAAGCGGGCGCTGCGCGCGGGCTACGCCTTCGGTGAGACGACCGAGGCGTTCCACACCCACTACCGGGTCCGGCCGGCCAAGCTCGGCCCCGGTGTCTACCGCAACATCACCGGCAACGAGGCGACGGCGCTCGGCTTCCTCGTCGCCTCCAAGCTGGCCGACCGTCCGCTGTTCTACGGCAGCTACCCGATCACCCCGGCCTCGGACATCCTCCACCAGCTCTCGGGCTACAAGACGTTCGGAGTCAAGACGTTCCAGGCGGAAGATGAGATCGCGGCGATCGGTGCGGCGATCGGCGCGTCCTATGGCGGCGCGCTGGCGTTGACCGCCTCGTCGGGCCCGGGCATCGCGCTCAAGACCGAGGCGATGGGTCTGGCCGTCATGGTCGAGCTGCCCCTCGTCGTCATCGACGTCCAGCGGGCCGGCCCCTCCACCGGGATGCCGACCAAGAATGAGCAGGCCGACCTGCTCCAGGTGATGTTCGGACGCAACTCGGATTCGCCGCTGCCGATCGTGGCGCCGGCCACGCCCGGCGAGTGCTTCGACCTCGCCATCGAGGCATGCCGGCTGGCGCTCAAGTACATGACCCCGGTCGTGTACCTTTCGGACGCGTTCCTGGCCACCGGTTCCGAGCCGTGGAAGATCCCGTCGCTCGCCGACCTGCCCGGGATCGCCGTCGAGAACGCCACCGACCCGGCGACCTTCCGGCCCTACGCCCGCGATCCCGAGACGCTCGCCCGGCCCTGGGCGGTCCCTGGTACGCCCGGACTCGAGCACCGCATCGGCGGGCTGGAGAAGGCCGATATCACCGGCAACGTCAGCTACGACCCGGACAACCACCACCGGATGCAGCTCTACCGGCAGGCCAAGGTGGCCGGCATCGCCACCGACATCCCGCCGCTCGAGGTCTATGGGCCCGAGCGCGGTGAGCTGCTCATCCTCGGCTGGGGCTCGACGTATGGCGCGATCCGGTCGGCCGTCGAGCGCCTGACCGATGAGGGCAAGTCGGTCGCGCACGCGCACCTGCGTCACCTCAACCCCTTCCCGGCTAACACCGAAGCGGTCCTCCGAAGCTATCGCCGGGTGCTCATCCCGGAGGTCAATCTGGGCCAGCTGCTGATGCTGATCCGGGCTCGCTATCTCATCGATGCCGTCGGCTACGACCGCGTCCGCGGAAAGCCGTTCCGCATCGCGGAGATCGTGGACGAGGCGGAACGCGTCCTCGCGGAGCCCACGTCATGACCGAGACCAACGGCCACTCGGCCGACGCCGTGCCCGTTCAGCCGCCACTCAGCCCCGAGAACGCTGCGGTCATCCAGCTGACCCGTAAGGACTTCGTCTCCGACCAGGAGGTCCGCTGGTGCCCGGGCTGCGGCGACTACTCGATCCTGGCCCAGACCCAGAAGGTCATGCCCGACTTTGGGTACGCCCGCGAGAACATCGTGTTCGTGTCGGGGATCGGCTGCTCCGGTCGGCTCCCGTACTACATGAACACGTACGGCTTCCACACCATCCACGGTCGCGCGCCGACCCTGGCGACCGGGCTCAAGGCGGCCCGCCCCGACCTGATGGTCTGGGTCATCACGGGTGATGGCGACGCGCTGTCGATCGGTGGCAACCACGTCATCCACTCGATGCGCCGCAACGTCGACATCAACCTGGTCATGTTCAACAACCGCATCTACGGCCTGACCAAGGGCCAGGCGTCGCCGACCTCGGAGTTCGGCAAGAAGACCAAGTCGACGCCAGCCGGGACCGTGGATACCCCGATCATCCCGCTGACCATCGCCCTGGCCGCCGAGGCGAGCTTCGTCGCCCGGTCGGTGGACACCCACACCGAGCACCTCCAGACCACGCTCGAGCGGGCCGGCCGGCACAAGGGCAGCTCATTCGTCGAGGTCCTCCAGAACTGCAACATCTTCAACGACGGGGCGTGGCGCGACTTCACCGACCGCGAGGTCCGCGAGGACCGGATGCTGTTCCTCGAGCACGGCCAGCCGATGATCTTCGGCAAGGACCGCGACAAGGGGATCCGACTGTCGGGGCTGCACCCGGAGGTCGTCACGATCGGCCAGGACGGCGTCACCGAGGCGGATCTCCTGGTCCATGACGAGCTGGCTGAGGAGCCCTATCTCGCGCTCATGCTGTCGCGCATGGTCTGGCCTGCCTTCCCGGTCCCGGTCGGCGTCCTGCGCGCAGTGCCGCGGCCGACCCATGACCGGCTCATCGAGGAGCAGATCGCGACCGCGATCGCCAAGGGCGGCGCCGGCGATCTCGCCGATGTGCTCAACGGCGGCGAGACCTGGACGGTCGAGTAGTCCCGAAGCGAAAGAGGAACGACCGATGCGCTGTCCGGTCTGCGGGTTCGAGAACCTGACGGGGACCGAGGTCTGCGACAACTGTGGCGCCGACCTGGCCGGTCACGACACGCCGCAGCCCGCACTCTCGTTCCATGGCCGGCTGCTCGGGGAGCATCTCGACGAGCTGGGTGCGCCACCGCCGCTGACGGTCGGGCCGGCGACGCCGGTCGATGCCGTGATCGCCCGGATGCAGGAAGCCGAGGCCGACTGTGTCCTCGTCACCGTCGACGATCGGCTGGTCGGCATCTTCACCGACCGCGACGCCGTCGTGAAGGCGGCCGGCACGCGGCTCGGCTCGTTCCACGTCAGCGATCTCATGACCCCCGACCCGGTCGTCCTCCACCACGACGACCCGATCGCCATCGCCATCCACAAGATGGCGGTCGGCGGCTTCCGCCACATCCCGATCATCGAAGACGGCCGGCCGACCGGCGTCGTCACCGCCCGCGACGTCTTCCATCACCTCGCGGAGACACTCGACTGAGCGGCCGGGTCGCGATCCTGGCCGACGACCTGATCTGGGCGACCCGCCTGGCCGACCTGTGCCGGGGCGCCGGGCTCGTGGCCGTCCCCGTTCGTTCCGCGGCGGGCCTCGAGACGGTGCTGCCCGATGTCGACCGGGTCATCGTCGACCTGACCGCTCGCGCCTATGACGGTGTCGCCGCGATCGCCGCCGGGCATGCCGCCGGACGGCCGGTGCTGGCGGTCGGCCAGCACGATGACGTCGAGCTTCGTCGCCGCGCGCTGGCGGCGGGGGCCGACCGGGTCCAACCCTATCGCCAGCTGTTCGAGGACGGCCCGCGCCAGATCGAGCGCTGGCTGGCCGTCGGCGTCGACGCCGGTCTCGACCCCGCCGCCGAACCACCAGTGGAGTCGCCCGCATGATCTCCCCACGATCGACGATCCCGGCGGGCCGATATATCGAGCGGATCGGCGCCGCCCAGCGGCTGGCCAGGGAGGCGGATCTTGCCGCCATCCTGGTCGGCGTGGGGGCGGACCTGCGCTACCTGACCGGGTATCCGGCGATGCCCCTCGAGCGGCTGACGATGCTGGTCATCCCGGCGACCGGCGAGCCGGCTCTCGTCGTGCCCCGGCTCGAGGCCACGCCGGCGCGGACCTGCCCGCCCGCCGCGAGCGGCGATCTCCGGGTCGTCACCTGGGAGGAGGCCGATGATCCGCACGCGCTCGTGGCCGGGATGGTCCGCGACGCCCTCGAGGAGCCGCGCGGCCGCGGCATCCGGATCGCCGTCTCGGATGATCTCCCGGCGCGCCACCTGCTTCGCCTTCGGGATCACGTGGCCGAGGCGCAGCTCGAGCTGGCGTCGCCATTCCTCGGCCGGCTGCGGATCGTCAAGGACGCCGACGAGATCGCGCTGTTGACCGAGGCCGCGCACGCGGCCGACAGGGTCGTGGCCCAGATCGCCGCCGGCCGCCTCGTGGGCCGGACCGAGGCGGACGTTGCCCGCGAGGTTCGCGAACGGCTCATCGCCGAAGGCCACGAGGAGGCGCATTTCGCGATCGTCGGCTCGGGCCCGAACTCCGCGTCGCCCCACCACGAGGCGTCCGACCGGGTGATCGGCGCGGGCGAGCCGATCGTGCTCGACATCGGCGGCACGATCGATGGCTACGGCTCGGACATCACCCGAACGCTGTGGGTCACCGGTGGCGACCCGGTCAAGGGGCCCGACGAGCGGTTTCGCCACCTGTTCGCCGTGCTCCACGGTGCCCAGGAGGCGGCGACCCGTGCGGTCGGGCCCGGCGTCACGCCTGGGGCGATCGACGCCGCCGCGCGCGAACCGATCGACGCCGAAGGCTACGCGGAGGCCTTCTTCCACCGCACCGGGCACGGGATCGGGCTCGAGGGTCACGAGGACCCCTACATCATCGCCGGCAACGTGGAGCCTCTCCGCGAGGGGATGGCCTTCTCGATCGAGCCCGGCATCTACCTCGTCGGTGAGTACGGCGCCCGGATCGAGGACATCGTGGTGTGCGGCGCTGATGGCCCGATCGCGCTCAACGAGGCGCCACGCGACCTGTACGTGGTCGAGGGCTGAGGCGGACCGCACGGCGGCCACGGCATGACGCCGGCTCCCTCGAAGCGGGCTGCGGTATCATCGGTCGACGGGTCGCGCCCGATGCGTCCCGCCTGAGCCTTCGAGAACGCATGACCATCACCTCACGGCGCCGCTCCGGCGTCGCTTCTGCAACTCGGGCCATCAGGCTCGCATCCGACGGCCGATGAGCCGTCGCCATCACGGCCGACCGCATCACCACGCCCCGGCAGGCGCCGATGCCAGCCGTCGCAGCACGGGTGTGAGCCCAGGGCCGATCGCCGACGCGCCGCGCCCCCCGGGTCCGGGAGCCGGGGGGCGTCCACCGCTCGACGCCGACCCCCTCGAACGTCCCGAGGCGGGGCTCGCGAGCCCCGCTCGAACGTCCCGGCCGCCCGTCGAGGCTGTCGAGCCGAACCGCTACGCCGCCGTTGATCCGACCGTGATCGCGCCCGGCAAACCGATGGGCGAGACCGCATCCAGTCAGGCTCCGATCGTCGGCGCTGCCCCCGGCTTCCCCTCGAACGGTGCGCCACGGCCGAACGGCCCGTACGGGAACGCGCCGCACGCCAACGGCGCACCGCACCCGAACGCGCCCCACGCGAACGACGCACCGCATCCGAACGGTGCGGGCCAGCCCGTGGGATCCGCGCCCGCCGGGTCGCCCGCGGGCACCGAGCCCGGCGGCCCATCGGGCGCACCGGACCGCAACGGCCAGTGCACCGCGCCGCAGCTTCGCCGGTTCATCAAGAGTCGGCCCTACGTCCCGATGCATGAGCTGCGACGCCGGTTCGCCATCGATGGCGGCGATGACGACGTCACCCCGGTCCGGCTCGATCCCGGGTGGGTCTATGTGGGCCTCCCGTCGCGCGAGGGATCGCTCCTCGGCGAGCTGCTCCGGGCCGGCGAGATCGGCTACGAGCTCTCGCTCGACCCCCGGACCCCGATCGTCATCGGCGTCTACCCGATGCGGCCGATCCCGCGTTCCTGACAGTCAGGGCAGGCTCACACCCTCGCGGGCGAGCAGATCGCGCTTCATCGCGAGCCGTTCCTCGCGGCTGCCCCAGCCGTCGCCACCGTAGCCGCCGATCGTGCCGTTCGACGCGATCACCCGGTGACACGGGACGAGCAGGCTGACCGGATTGCGGCCAACCGCGCCACCGACCGCCCTGGCGGCTCGGGGGGCCTCGACCATCCGCGCCACCTCGCCGTAGCTCGCGGTCCGGCCCCACGGGATCGTGGCGACCGCTCCGAGGACCCGCCGATCCCAGGCCGGCCGGTCCGACAGATCGAACCGGAGCGTGCGTGGGACCGGCCGCCCACCGAGCAGCCGCTCGAGCGCGGCCAAGCCGCCGTCGAGCACGACCCGCCGGCGGTCCGCCGGCCGCACGGTCCGAGCGTCATCGACCGGCCGGCCGAGCCGCCGCGCGACCTCGGCGTCGAACGCCGCCTCCGTCGTCTGCCAGGCGACCGCGACGACGCCAAGTTCCGTGGCCGCCAGGTGGAATGGACCCCATGGCCCCGGGATCGTCGTGCGGATGGCGCTGCGACCGGACACCCGGGCAGTCTCGCACATGAACCAGCCTCGCCATCGAGGGCCTCTGATGTGACCTTTCGGGATCACCCTCAGCCCGGCCCTGGCCGCCGGCGCCATGGCGCTCTCGTCGGTGTCCGTCGTCGCCAACTCCCTCCGCGCTGCGCGGTTTCGACGCCCGGCGGCCCGTACACTCGGCCCATGCACCAGCACCCGAAGCCGGCAGCGGGGTCGATTGACCCGCGCGACCTGACCGGTCCGTTCAACCACCGGGTCGAGGTCGTGGTGCGCTTCGCCGACACCGACGCCATGGGTCACGTCAACAACGCCAAGTACCTGACCTACTGCGAGATGGCCCGGATCCGGTACTGGACCGACATCACCGGTGAGCCGATCGCGCTCGGGACCGAGGGCGCCGAGAGCCTCATCCTGGCCGAGGCGCGGATCACCTACCGGGCGCCGGCGTTCCATGGCGAGGTCGTCACCGTGGCCACCCGGGCGACGCGGATCGGCCGATCGTCGTTCAACCTCGAGCATCGGCTGGTTGCCTGCGTCGAGGGCGACGAACCGCGGCTGGTGGCCGTCAGCGAGTCGATCCTGGTCCGCTACGACTACGAGTCATCGGTCCCGGTCGCGTTGTCGCCCGAGCACATCGCGGCGATCGAGGGCTTCGAGGGGCGACCGCTCCGGGCCTGATCGGCCCGCGTCCTCGTGGCGGGGCTACGCCTCGAGCGCTCGGAAGATGGTCACCGCGTTCTGGCCACCGAAGCCGAAGCCGTTGACCGCCACGGTCTCGACCTTCGCCTCGCGCGCCGTGAGCGGCGTGTAGTCGAGGTCGCACTCGGGATCCGGGGTGTGCAGGTTCGCCGTCGGCGAGATGACCTGGTCACGGATCGCCCCGAGGCCTGCCAGCGCCGAGGCGATGCCAGCCGCTCCGACGAGGTGGCCGATCATCGACTTGGGCGAGCTGATGGCGACCTTGTAGGCGTGCTCGCCGTATGCGCCCTTGATCGCCTTGGTCTCGGTCGAGTCATTCAGCTGGGTGGCCGTGCCGTGGGCGACGATGTAGTCGATCTCGTCGGGGCTGACTCCCGAGTTGCGCAGGGCATTGGTCATCGCCCGGATCTGGCCGCGGCCCGAGGGGTCGGGTGCGCTGATGTGGAAGGCGTCGGAGGTCAGCGCGCCGCCCAGGATCTCGGCGATCGGCGTCGCGCCGCGCGCCTGAGCGTGGGCGAGCGACTCGACGACGACGACCCCGGCGCCCTCGCCCAGGACGAACCCGTCGCGGGTGGCATCGAACGGTCGCGAGGCGGTCGCCGGATCGTCGTTTCGCTTCGACAGGGCGGTCATGTTCGACAACGCGGCCAGGCCCATCGGCCAGATCGGTGCCTCGGAGCCGCCGGTCAGCACGACGTCGCACTCGCCCTCCCGGATGAGCCGCAGCGCGTCGTGGAAGGCGATGACCGACGTCGCGCAGGCGGCGACCTGGGTGATCACCGGACCGGTCAGGCCGTACTCCATGGAGAGCATGCAGGCCGCCATCGACCCCGACAGGGCCGGCACCGCGAACGGGCTGACGAAGCGCGGGCCTTTCTGGTCGTGGACATGGGTCCCGTCGATGATCTGCTCGATGCCGCCGCCGCCCGTGTTGACGACCACGCCGACGCGATAGAGCTGGTCCTGGTCCATCGCCCCAAAATCGATCCCCGAGTCGCGCACGGCCTCCGACCCGGCACCCATCGCGAGCTGGATGAAACGGCTCATCCGGCGGGCCATCTTGGCGTCCATCACGGTCGTCGGGTCGAAATCGAGGACTTCGGCGGCGATGCGGACCTCGAACGCCGAAGCGTCGAAGTGGCTGACCTCACGGGTGCCGGTCACGCCGGCCACCAGGTTCGACCAGTACGTCGGGAAGTCGTTCCCGATGGGCATCACGGCACCGAGACCGGTCACGACCGCGCGACGAGCAGGATCCTGTTCAGGCAACGGAACTCCTCAGGGGATGGGCTGGCTACGGGGATTGTAGTGACGTTGTGCCTGGACGAGCGGCGGAGATGGCCGGCGGGTCCGCGCACCGAGTCGACCGGCGGTCAACGAAACCGGGCGAGCGGCGTCGATCGGGCCCGCCGCGTCAGTCGCCGTTGTATCGACCAAAGATGACGGCCCCGTTGTGTCCGCCCAGGCCGATGTTGTTCGAAAGCGCATAACGGATCGGTAGCGCCTGGGTCTCCTGGACGACCCACAGGTCGCACTCGGGATCCGGGTCGCGATAGTTGATCGTGGCCGGCGCGCAGCTTTCGGCCACCGACATGACCGTGGCGAACGCTTCGAACGCCCCGGCGGCGCCCATCATGTGCCCGGTCATCGACTTGGTCGCGCTGATCGCCAGCGACCGCGCCGCGCCGCTGGCGCGCGACCCAAAGACGGTCCAGAGCGCCTCGGCCTCGCGCTTGTCACCGAGCGGTGTCGAGGTGCCGTGGGGGTTGATCAGGTCGACCTCATCGGCCGGCACGCCACGCCGTTCGAGCGCCATCTGCATCGCGCGGGCCGAGCCGACCCCGGCGTCGATGGGCTGGACCATGTCCCAGCCATCGGCGGCCGAGCCATAACCGACGACTTCGGCATAGATCGTCGCGCCGCGCGCCTTGGCCAGCTCGAGATCCTCGAGGAAGAGCGAGCCGGCGCCCTCGCCGAGGACGAACCCGTCGCGCGTGGCATCGAACGGGCGCGAGACCGTCTCCGGGCCTTCGCCCGGTCGCGGCATGCCCATCCCGCGCATGTTCGAGAAGCCGGCATGTCCCACTTCTAAAAGGGGTGCCTCGGTCGAGCCGCTGATGACCGCGATGCAGTCGCCGCGACGGATCGCCTCGGCCGCCTCGCCGATGTTGTGCGTGCCGGTGGCGCAGGCCGAGACCACGCACATGTTGTGACCGATCGCCCCGGTCTCGATGGCGATCATCCCCGAGCAGCTGTCGGTCAGGGCATTGGCGATGAAGGTCGGCGCCACCGTCCGGGGCCCGCGCTCGCGCATCGACACGAAGTTGTCGAGCATGAGCGTCTGCCCGCCGGCGCCGGAGCCGAAGACGACGCCGACCTCGGTCCGGTTCTCGTCGGTGATCTCGAAGCCGGAGTCGGCCAGCGCCTGCTTGGCGGCGGCGACGCCGTAATGCATGCTCGCCTCGCTCCGGCGGGCTGCTTTGGCGTCCATCCAGTCGGTGGCATCGAAGTCATGGACCTCGCCACCGAGCTTCGCCTCGTACGGCGTCGTGTCGAACCGGGTGATGGGCCCGAGGCCGGACACCCCGTTGACGAGGTTGGCCCATACGGTGGCGCGGTCGTTGCCGATGGAGCTGATCACTCCGAGTCCGGTCACGACGACGCGGCGGTCATAGTCGGGTCTGCGCACGGTGGCGTCCCTCTCTTGTCTGGACGAGCTGCGGGTTCAGGCGGGTACGGTGGCGAGAGCCAGGACGGCCTCGAGCGAGGCTGGGTCATCCGCCGGGATGACGGCCGCATCCGGGGCGATGCGTTTGGTGAGGCCGGTCAGGACCCGGCCGGGGCCGATCTCGACGAAGGTGGTCACGCCGGCCGCCGTCATCGCTTCGATGACACGGATCCAGTCGACGCCGGCCGTCAGGTGTTCGATGAGCTCGGCACGGCAGTCTTCGGCGGTGGTGATCGGGCGCGCGTCCGCGTTGGCCAGCAGCGGGACGACCGGATCGCGGAAGACGACATCGGCCAGCGCGGCCCGCATCCCGTCGGCAGCCTCGGTCATGAGCGGCGAGTGTGCCGCGACCGAGACGGGCAGCACGATCGCGCGCTTGGCCCCGAGGGTCCTGGCGAGCTCGGCGCCGGCCTCGATGGCGGGACGATCCCCGGACACCACGACCTGGCCCGGCGCATTGCGGTTTGCCACCACGAAGACGCCGTGCGCCGATGCCCCGGCGATCAGCTCGGGGAGCTTCGCGTCGTCGAGTCCGATCAGTGCCGCCATCGCGCCGTCGCGTCCCTGGCCGGAGGCCTGCATCAGCCGACCGCGCTCGCGCACGAGGCGAATGCCATCCTCGAGGTCGAGCGCGCCACTGGCCACCAGCGCCGTGTACTGGCCCATCGAGTGACCGGCCACGAAGGCCGGCGCAGCGGGATCGAGGCCATCGGCGCTCCATCGTTCCCGGAGCGCTGCGAGGATGGCGATGGACGTCGCGAGGATCGCAGGCTGTGCGTTCTCGGTCAGATCGAGCTGATCGGCGGGTCCGTCCCAGGCCAGGCCGGAGATCGACGTACCGAGCGCGCGGTCCGCCGCGGCGAAGACGGCGGCTGCGGCGGGGGAGCCCTCGGCGAGGGTTCGCCCCATCCCGACGGCCTGGGACCCCTGGCCGGGGCAGACGAAGGCAAGGTGGCTCACCCACGCAGCGTAGGCGTTCGAGGGCGCCGCACGCGCAACTACCATGCATGGTTGCATACGTTCTGGGTGTAGCGCTACGCTTGGCGACGTGTCCGACGACCGACCCGCCGCTCGCCATGCCTCGCGCCCGGCGCCCACCCGGGCGATCGCGCGGCAGTTCGAGGCCGACCTGTCGGCGCCGGTCCTGGCCGCGGGCAATCGCCTCCCGAACGTTCGCCAGATCAGCGAGCGGGTGGCCATGGGCCGGGCCCTGTGGCGCGAGCTCGTCATCGGCTTTGCCAGCCAGCTCGGGGAACTTCGTCTGGGCTTCACCCAGCTTGCGGCCCTGTACGTC